>JAJRTY010000064.1 GCA_024278055.1 Alphaproteobacteria bacterium
GTTCTGAAGCCGGCAGGATATTCCTCAGCGACTGATAATAAATTACTTGTCTTTTAACCGGATACGACCGAGAACAGCGCCACTGCGCACATCAATAATAACAACTTCATCACCGCCGGAGCTGTTATTGATAACGATGGTAATTTTCCTGCCGTCAAGCTTTACATCGTTGATTTTCGCACCTTGTGATACATCAAGGTCAACTATCCCAAAGCCCCTTGCCGAGTTGACTTTAACATTTCCACTATCGTCAGACTTGACGCTGCGGTAGATAATGGTGGAAATGATAACCGCCAGTATAATCACAATGAGCGTGGTCATGATGATGATCGACCATTTGAGGATCGGTGAAACCTTTACTTCCGGTATTTCCGCATCACCATCGAGGCCGCTGTTATTATCCTGATCTTTAATATCTACCAATTTTACACCTGAAAAAACGTGTCAGAAAACTTGAACAAAGAAATACTCCTCGTTGACGAAACCAGCATTGGCACGCGCCTTGACCGGTTTTTGGCAATGCAATTACCGCTTATCAGCCGCTCGAGATTGAAACAACTGATAAAACAGGGCGAAGTATCCCTCAATGGCGCCAAGATAGAGGAGCCTAATTACCGGGTCAAACCCGCAGATCAAATAAGTGTTAATTCACCCGAGCCACAAGCAGCCCTGCCCCTGGCACAGAATATTCCGCTTGACGTTATATTTGAAGATGAACACCTGATCGTCATTAACAAACCACCCGGACTGGTTGTGCATCCCGCTGCCGGCAATTGGGATGGAACCCTGGTTAATGCTCTGCTGGCCCATTGTGGCACATCACTTTCCGGCATTGGCGGTGTAAAGCGCCCGGGCATTGTCCACCGGCTCGACAAGGATACCAGCGGCCTTATGGTCGTTGCCAAGACAGATCTAGCCCACAAAAGTCTCGCCGACCAGTTCGCCGCCCACGGTAAGGACGGCAGGTTAAAACGCGCCTACAAGACACTTGTCTGGGCCACTCCGCGCCATACCCGCGGTCTGGTAAATGCACCGCTGGGACGCAAACCAAACAACCGGCTCAAACAGGCGGTCCTTAGAAAAGGTGGCAGGGCATCGGTTACCCATTATGAAATATTACAACATTTTCTGGAAAGCGAGAAAGGCCCCCTGCTGTCGCTGTTAAACTGCACATTAGAAACCGGTCGCACCCACCAGATTCGCGTCCACATGGCCCATATCGGCTGCCCCGTGGTTGGCGATGAAACTTATGGTTCAGGTTTTAAAACCCGTGAGCAAAAACTATCCAAAAATTCTCAAGCCCTGCTCAAAACCCTGAAAAGGCAGGCTCTTCACGCTTATTTACTCGGATTTGAACACCCCGAAACTGGCGAACCCCAGGTATTTGAAAGCAATTTGCCTTCCGATTTCGCCGATTTGCTCAACAGTCTCACAAATTCTTGATATCTGCTCTTATCTTGAATTTCCAGCCCTGAACCCCATATTTACAGGGAAGGATGGAACATAGAAACGCCACTTTTTTTGCGTAAAGGTAGTGTTACCGAAGCGTAAATTGATCTAATGCGCATTCTCTTAAACCAAGGGGGAAAACCATATGGCAAAATTGCCATCTCTCTCCGCCGATGGCGGATTGACCCGCTATTTGCAGGAAATCAAGCAGTTTCCCATGCTTGAACCCGATGAAGAATATATGCTGGCCAAACGCTGGGCCGAGCATGAAGATTCTGAAGCCGCTCACAGGATGATCACTTCGCATCTGCGTCTGGTCGCCAAAATTGCCATGGGCTATCGCGGCTATGGCCTGCCGGTATCTGATGTTATTGCCGAAGGTAATATCGGCCTTATGCAGGCGGTGAAAAAATTTGACCCCGAACGCGGTTTCCGCCTCGCAACCTACGCCATGTGGTGGATACGCGCTTCCATTCAGGAGTATATCCTGCGCTCATGGTCTTTGGTAAAAATGGGCACCACAGCATCGCAGAAAAAACTGTTTTTCAACCTGCGTCGCATGAAGGGCAAAATTCAGGCCCTGGAAGATGGTGACCTGAGGCCCGAACAGGTGGAACATATTGCCACCAATCTGGGTGTACCCGAAGCTGATGTTATTTCCATGAACAGGCGACTGGGTGGTGACGCCTCATTGAATGCTCCCATGCGCGCTGATTCTGAAGGTGGCGAGTGGCAGGACTGGTTGATTGACGAAACACCCGACCAGGAAAAAATGCTGGCAAAGTCTGAAGAAAGCACCCAGCGCTCGGCCATGTTGTCTGATGCCCTTGATAAGCTCAATGAGCGCGAACGGCGCATTTTTGAAGCCCGCCGCCTCGAAGACTCACCCATGACCCTGGAAACACTGAGCCATGAATTTGGCGTCAGCCGCGAACGCATCCGCCAGATTGAAGTGCGCGCCTTTGAAAAAGTGCAAAAAGCCGTGCAGGCGCTGGCCTCAAAACAGGCCGCTGAACGCATAGAGGCATCAGCGGCCCAATAAAACTGTTAGTAATTACGAATTCATCTTACAGGCGTCAGGAACAAATCCCTGACGCCTGTTTTTTTTAACGTATTTTTGTCGCCATTCCCACGAAGCCAGAGATCTGATGAAATTTCAAAAATCCTTGCACAGGCGCAATGCATCATAAATAGCGGCGTGAATATTACGGCTGGAAATAGCATCACCAATGCGGAACAATCTGTAAGCGCCTTCAGCATTGGCTTCAATGTTTTGTGGTTTGCCATTTATCAAAGCCTGATAGTTGACCTCGCCGCGGTTTATCGAGCCTGCTTTGAGGTCAAAATAAATATCGTCCAGCGGTATTGTGCAGTGTTCGACAACCACCTGATCCACATGGCGCACCTGCGTTGCCGATGTATAATCGCTGCCAAGCACAGCTTTCAGACTGTTGCCCTCACGCTCCACGCCCAGCAGCCTTGAGTTAATGGTTATCCGCACTTCTTTTTCACCAAACAACCTGGCGTAAGGCACATGGTTTAAACCGCCTATTTCAGGGGCGAAATAACGCTCAGGCGTAACAATTTCCAATTGCGATCCCGACAGGGCTATCACTTCAGCCGCCTGCATGGCGGGATGGGCGCCATTATCATCAAACACCAGAACCTTGTCAGCCGGTTTAATCTCACCTGACAGTATATCCCAACTGCTGACGGTTAATTCATTGCCTGCCTCAAGAACTTCTGTATCTGGAATTCCTCCCGTGGCAATGATGACGATGTCGGGATCAAGCTCGATCACATCGGATTTTTCTGCAAACAGATTATACCTGAGCTCAACGCCAAGATGCTCACATTGGGCTAAACGCCAGTCAACAATGCCGGCGAGTTCGCGCCGCCGCTGTGTTCGTGCCGCCAGCAAAACCTGGCCCCCGGCCTTATCGGCAGCTTCCATAACGATCACCTTGTGGCCGCGTTCGGCACAGACTCTGGCTGCCTCCAGACCACCAGGCCCCGCACCAACAACGACGATGGATTTTTGCGGCCCTTCAGATTTTGCAATAACCTGCGGCATGGTGGCTTCGCGGCCAGTGGCTGGATTATGAATACACAAGGCTTCATGGCCTTCATAAATCCGGTCGAGACAATAGGTTGCGCCAACGCAGGGGCGAATATCATCCTCGCGTCCAGCCATTGTTTTTCGCACAATATGCGGGTCCGCCATATGCGGACGGGTCATGCCAACCATATCAAGCTTACCTTCAGCAATGGCATGACGCGCCGTTGCCACATCAACGATGCGGGCGGCATGAAAGGTCGGAAATCCTGTGTCCGTGCGCACGTCTCCGGCAAAATCCAGGTGCGGTGCCGACGCCATCCCCTGTATTGGAATAACTTTGGCCAGGGCTGCATCATGATCAATGTGCCCCTTGATAACATTGAGAAAATCAATATCGCCTGTGGCCACCAAACGCCGGGCAATTTCCAGGCCTTCTTCGCGCGAAAATCCCTTTTCCCAGTCCTCATCAACCGCCAGCCGTGTGCCAACAATAAAGTCTGGCCCAACGGCTGCGCGTATCGCCGCAAAGACCTGCAGTGAAAACCGCATGCGGTTTTCCAGCGAACCGCCGTATTCATCCTCCCTGAAATTCGTTGCCGGTGACCAGAACTGATCGGGAAAATGGCCGTAGGCCTCAATTTCGATACCATCAAGACCAGCCGCTGCCATGCGTTGAGCGCACGCGGCATACTCCTTGATAATGCGTTCTATGTCCCAATCTTCCGCCGGCTTTGGAAACGTGCGGTGCGCTGCTTCACGCACCCGCGATGGTGCCAACACCGGCAGCCAGTCGGAATGGTTCCAGTTGGTGCGACGCCCCAGGTGCGTAATCTGGATCATAACCGCACAGCCATACTCATGGCATTCATCTGTCAGGCGCTTTAGCGGCGCAACGATTTCATCCTTGTAGGCATGAAGATTACCAAATGGCGGCGGTGAATCCTGCGACACGATTGCCGAGCCCGCCGTCATCGTCAAGGCTATACCGCCCCTGGCTTTTTCCACATGATAAAGACGATAACGATCCATTGGCAGCCCCTCTTCAGAATAAGAGGGTTCGTGCGCTGTCGACATCAGCCGGTTTTTCAAGGTCAGGTGCTTGAGCTCGAATGGTTGCAACAAAGGATCATTGGCAGACATTTAAATCCCTCCCTGGATCAGTTTTCCTCATCCGCATCTGGTTTCAGAGGTTGCACAACTGCATCGCGAATAAACAGCTCTTCCAGTTCTTTTGCACTGGACAATGCTCCTTTGCGCAGCTTTTCCTCATCCGTATAATATTTATAGTCTTCATACAGTCTTTGACTGTCGTGCTGGCGAAAGGTTTCAATCGTATCTTCGGCCTCACCATAGGACAGGCCAATGCCAAACAATACATCGCGGGTAAGTTCCAGAGACGACAAAAACGCCTCGCGGTGAATGTGTTCCACCCCAAGTTCGAGCAGACGATGCACATGTTGCCGGTCTTGCGCACGGGCGTAGATGGTAAGATCGGGAAAATGCCGCCGCACCACAGCAGCGGTTTTGAGCGAAGCCTCAACATCATCAACTGTCAGCACAAAGGCCGAAGCCTTATCGGCATGAGCGGCTTTTAAAATATCAAGTCTGGATGAATCACCATAATAGATTTTATTGCCAAACTTGCGCACAAAATCAACTTGCGCTGAACTCAAATCCAGTCCGGTATAAGGAATTTGCTTGGCCTGCAACACGCGCGCTGCAATTTGCCCCATACGGCCAAAGCCTGCAATGATCACGTGACCGGTATTTTCCGGCGGGGCAACAAAGTCGGGCTCACTGCCTTTCCTGTTCCGTGTCACAGCCTCATCCAGCAACAGCAAAAACGGCGTCGCCACCATCGATAAAGTGACCGATAAGGCCAGCAAATCGGCCAATCCGCGTTCTATTAAACCGCCGCCTGCCGCCAACCCGAAGACAACAAAGCCAAATTCACCACCCTGCGACAACACCAGAGCCATTCGCCGGGAAGGTCCTATATCCATTTTCCACCAGCGCCCGAGCAGATAAATCACGCTGAATTTAATCACCAGCAGGGCCGTCACAAACATCATGACTTTTGCCGGCAGTGTCAGGAGTAAGCCGAAATTGAGCGACATGCCGATGGCGGTAAAAAACAGCCCCATCAACAATCCTTCAAACGGCTCAATGTCTGCTTGAATCTGATGGCGAAAAGACGAATCCGCCAACAGCGCACCGGCAATAAATGCCCCAAGAGCGGCCGACAACCCGGCCCAGTCCATCAATAAGGCAACACCAACCACCGTCAAAAGAGCGCACGCCGTCATGGCCTCTCTTACATCTGTTGCAGCGACCAGTTTAAACAGTCGCTCCAGCAGAAAATGACCAATCAGAACCACCAGAACAATGGTACCAATCGCCCAGAATATCGGCCACAGACTTGCACCTTCGACACCAACGTTTGTGAACACCGCGAGCAGCGGCACCACCGCCAACAGCGGAATAGCGGCAAGATCCTGAAACAGCAGGATGGAGAATGACAACCGTCCGTGGCGCGCGGTTAACTCACCTTTTTCCTCCAGAATTTGCAAGGCAAACGCCGTTGAGGATAACGACAGAGCAAACCCCACCAATATGGCAATAGAGGTTGAAAATCCCGCCCAGTAACCGGCCAGTGACAACAGCGCAGCGGTAATAAAAAACTGTGCGCCCCCCAGCCCGAAAATTGAAGTCCGCATCGACCACAATCTCACCGGTCGCAGCTCCAGCCCAATCAGGAACAGTAATAAAACCACGCCGAATTCAGCAATGTGCAAAATCGATTCCACATTATAGATTGAGGCAACATTGCCGATGCCATAAGGTCCGATGAAAATCCCGGCGACAAGATAGCCCAAGACCGCACCGATTTGCATCCGCTTGGCAATGGGGGCAGCGATCGCTGCGGCGGCTAAAAATAAGGCTATTTGTACCAGTGTTATCTGTTGCATTTATTTGCTAAACACTCAGTTTGAAACATCGCTCGTTGGCGCGGGCCTGATTCGAAAACCTGTATACTAAGATTGAACACGAACGACCGGTGATGTAAATGAGACAATGTAAAGAAACACAGCAATTTAAAGTCGCAGCCCTGTATAAGTTTGTAGCTTTGCCGGATTATATTGAACTGCAACCTTCCCTGCTGACCTTTTGCCGGCAACATGACTTGCGCGGCACCCTGCTTGTGGCCGCCGAAGGTATCAATGGCACAATTGCCGGCAGCCCGGCCGACATTGATGCCTTTATCGCCTATTTGCATGAAGCCAACATTTTCAAAAACCGCTTTAATGCCATCGACGTCAAATACTCATACACCGACGCCCCTCCCTTCCTGCGCATGAAAGTGCGGTTGAAGCGTGAAATCGTCACCCTTCGCGCCGATGAGGCCGACCCGACAAAGCAGGTTGGCACCTATGTATCACCGGACCAGTGGAACGACCTGATCGCCGATCCCGAACTGGTCATTCTCGATACCCGCAATGACTATGAAGTAGCCCTTGGGACGTTTGAAGGTGCCATCGACCCCAAGACCGAAAATTTCACCCAGTTCAAGGATTTCATTGCCGAAACACTATCTCCTGATACCACCAAAAAAGTGGCGATGTTCTGCACCGGCGGCATCCGCTGCGAAAAAGCCTCGGCCTACATGCTGGCCCAGGGCTATGAAGAAGTATTTCATCTCAAGGGCGGTATTTTGAATTACCTCGAAACTGTGCCGCAAGAAAACAGTAAATGGCAGGGTGACTGTTTTGTCTTTGATGAGCGCGTCGCCGTCAACCATGATCTCGAACCTAGCGGCCACACCCAGTGTCACGCCTGCCGCATGCCGCTCAACGATGAAGAGCGCAACTCAGCTGACTTTATCGAAGGCGTGCAATGCCCCCATTGTCGTGACAGTAAATCAAACACTGAACGCGAGCGCGCCCGTGCCCGCCAGCACCAGATGGAACTGGCAAAAGCCCGCGGCCTCGCCCATATCGGCGATGATGCGATCGGTGATGCCGCTGAAATGAAACAACAGAAGAAGCTGGCAAAAGAAAAAGCCCGCGAGAGGGCTTAAGCCCCCTCATCCACGGCTTTCTTCCGTCAGATAAAGCTCTAAGCCCGGTTTTTCGAAACTTTTACTCATCTGCGCCATGCCTTGCATCTGTTCATGTTTTGACGAGGCTTTGGTCACCATCAAGTTTTATTTGCTTAACCTGTAGAACCCGGTATTAAAAATAAATGTACCCGGAGATAATAGATATCTCCGGGTATTTTTGTTTTTCATCCCCAACAGGTGTCCGGCTATCTCCGTTGTTTCTTGTAGATAACACCATTGGATCTTATCCGCAGGCGCCAGCGGTCGCCTCCTTGCAGAGCAAAGAAAGTATAGCGTTGCTGAATGTCACAGTCTTTCCACTGGACATTACCAAAACCCTGGTTCCGTATAACTCGCGCCAGTCTCCTGACATCAGGGCAGGATTGAGTTACCGGTTGACTTCGCGGTGGCGGATTATAGCGTGGTGGATTATAGACCGGTGGATTATAGACCGGTGGATTATAGACCGGTGGATTATAGCGTGGCGGATTATAGACCGGCCTTATCGGCGGACAGTAGCCCGAGGGCGTTCTTCGCGCTACATTCAGGGCGTTCTGTGAGGGCTCACTGCCAAGACGCAGTCTCGCCTGACGAGAAAATCTCAAGAGCGCGGCTCTGCTGCCACGTCCCCAAATACCATCAACCCGTCCCGGGAGGCAGCCCAGACGCTTGAGTTCGCTTTGCAGCGGATAGGCAAGGCTGACGGTTGGGCGCGGATAAACCGGTGGTTGCGGATAATTCGGCGGTTGAGGGTTGCGCCACTGCGGCGGGGCATAGGGTGGTTGCGCTGGATATACCGGTGGCGCGACTGGTTGCGGTGCTGGCCTTGGCGGCAGGACACCATTCGTCTTGTAATATATCCCAGTGCCGGTCAATGGATACATCGTGCCATTCAACAATCCTGTTCTGGAATGGCATGATGAACAGGCTATGTTACCGTTTGCTTGCGAATACTGCTTGATGGCGTGAGCCGGCCTCGACATAATCGATATCTGGAACGAGGCGACCAGGCCCAGAACGGAGACACAAAAAATGACTTTGGACTTCGTAAAAGCGATTTTCGTATTACCGGATAAGATATTTTTTTTCATTTCCCCCCCAAAACAAAAAAGCTATACAGCCTGCAATCTATACCGACTCTATTTTTCTAATTTGAAAAAATATTTATAGCCCCATAATTCCACTATTCGTTCAATCAATCATGGAATGCATATCTTAGCAATGGCCAATTAGGCAGATGGCAGCACCGGGCTTTCACAGCCAACGCGCAAAACACCAACTCAAATGAAAACCCCGCCAAAAAATTGGCGGGGATTGTCAGCAATCCACCTTGCCCTTAAGGGGGCTTTACAGTGGTGTTTCAGGCTGAGTTATTCATATTTCATCCGTTGACTTCAAACCATTCCCGCCAAGTTCCTCATTGGCCTCAATGACAGTTTTTTCCGGCAGGTAAAGCTCTGAGCCAAGCTTTTTGAAACTTTTACTCATCTGCGCCATGCCTTGCGTCTGGTCATTGAGTTTGGCGGCATAATCACGCACATCCTGCGTAATTTTCATGGCACAGAATTTCGGCCCGCACATGGAGCAGAAATGCGCCACTTTATGCGCTTCCTTGGGCAGGGTTTCATCATGGTATTGCAGGGCCGTTTCGGCATCGAGCCCGAGATTGAACTGATCTTCCCACCTGAACTCGAAGCGCGATTTGCTCAACGCATCATCATGTTCCTGAGCGGCAGGATGACCCTTGGCAAGGTCAGCTGCGTGAGCTGCAATCTTGTACGTGATAACACCGGTCTTGACGTCATCGCGGTTGGGCAATCCCAGGTGTTCCTTTGGTGTGACGTAACACAGCATGGAAACACCAAACCAGCCGATCATGGCAGCGCCTATGCCAGAAGTAATGTGATCATAGCCCGGTGCAATATCCGTGGTTAAAGGCCCGAGCGTATAAAACGGTGCCTCACCACATTCGCGCAGCTGCTTGTCCATATTGACCTTGATCTTGTGCATGGGCACATGACCGGGCCCCTCGATGATGACCTGACAGCCCTTGGCCCAGGCCACTTGCGTCAACTCGCCCAGAGTTTCCAGTTCGGCAAACTGCGCTTCATCATTGGCATCCGCAATCGAGCCCGGACGCAAGCCATCGCCAAGCGAAAAGCTCACATCATACATACGCATGATGTCGCAAATATCCTCGAAATGCTCATAAAGAAAGCTCTCTTTATGGTTGTTCAGGCACCATTTGGCCATAATCGAGCCGCCGCGGCTGACAATGCCGGTAAGGCGTTTGGCGGTAAGGTGGATATAACGCAGGCGCACCCCGGCATGGATGGTGAAATAATCCACCCCTTGTTCGCATTGCTCAATCAGCGTATCGCGATACAGCTCCCAGGTTAGTTTAGTGGGATCGCCATCGCATTTTTCCAGCGCCTGATACATCGGCACCGTGCCAATGGGAACGGACGAATTGCGGATAATCCATTCGCGCGTGGTGTGGATATTGCGGCCCGTCGACAGATCCATAACCGTATCCGCCCCCCAGCGCGTCGCCCACACCATTTTGTCAACTTCTTCGGCAACGCTTGATGTCACCGCCGAATTGCCGATATTGGCGTTGATTTTAACCAGAAAATTGCGCCCGATGATCATCGGTTCGGATTCTGGATGATTGATGTTGAGCGGTATAACCGCACGCCCGCGCGCAACCTCAGAGCGCACGAATTCAGGTGTTACAAATTCAGGGATTTCCGCACCAAAGCTTTCGCCATCGGCAACGCGCTCGGCTGCTTTTTCAACCGCCTGCTTGCGTCCCATGTTTTCACGCTCGGCAATATAGATCATCTCCTTGGTGATGATGCCCTGACGCGCATATTCGAGCTGGGTCACAGCCTTGCCGTCTTTGGCGCGCAGAGGCGTGTGGGTGACTGGAAAATCGCGCTCACGGTGTTTATCGCCAACCACACCATTATCTTCGAGTTTGATTTCACGGCCCGCATAAGCCTCAACATCACCGCGCTCCAAAATCCATTTCTCGCGTAATCTCGGCAGGCCTTTTTCAAGATCGATCGTAAAGTCATCATCGGTATAAATCCCCGATGTGTCATAGATCCGCAATGGATCATCGCCGGAAGAAGGATGGACAAAAATCTCCCGGTGCGGCACCCGCACTTCGCTATCGAGAGCACTCGTGGTGTAGACTTTTTTTGAACCCGGCAAAGCGCCGGTGGTGACTTTCAAATCAGCCAGAATGTTGGTTGGTTTATGAATATTCATGTGGATCTCCTAATCTTGCACAACAGGAAATCCGAAGCATGTATGGTCAAGGGTTTCCGTCCCTCCGCCAGCATGACCCGGATCAGGTTTTTAGGGTTCACCGTCAAACTCACGGCATCTCAGTTCCAAAAAAGAACACCCCTCGGAATATTTTCAATCTAACCTATTTGGCGCCAGCGCGATAGTATTGAAATTCCCATTTGTGCAAAACCGGGCTTGGGTGCCTGAAACAGTGTTAGGGCTTGTTCAAGATAAACTACGCCACATGGCGCTCAATGGCGATTTTTCGGGAGATCAGGACAAACACGAACGAAATCGCGGCTGTATAGCCCGCCATCCAAAACATCTGGGTCTTTACACTAATGCCCCAGTCTATAAGTGCCCCCATAACTCCCGGCCCCAATGCCGTCCCCAGAACCATCACAGCAATAGCCAGCGCTCTTATGGCCCCGAGGTTTCTGGTTCCGTACATTTCCGCCCATAAGGTGCCAAGCAGGGTGCTGGCGATGCCGGACGTCATACCCATTAAGCTCATATATAAATAGGCAGATGATACCGGCCCGGCCAGTCCCAGAACAATCAGGCCAGCCGACATGGGCAACAGATAGACCGGCAAGATTCGCAAGCCTCCAAACCGGTCGATTGCCAACCCGGACAAAAATGAAAACAGCAGGACACTGCCGGAAAAAACCGGGAATGTTAAAACATATTCACTCAGCAACCAGCCCTTGTCGGCAACAATATATGCCTGATGGAAGAAAAGTGCGGTAACTGTAAAAGACGGGATGATCATGCCCGGTATCAGCGCCCAGAAAAACCAGTGCTGCAACACCTCAGCCCGTGACCAGTGGCGCGATTGCATACCGGCATTGCTGTGATCAGCATCATCGACACCGGGTTGGCGTTCATGCCGCAACATAAAAAAGACGGCTGGTGCCATAATCAGGCCCAATACAACAGCCGCCGCCAACCAGGTATTCTGCCAGCCAACCATAGCAATAAGGCTGACTGCCAATATTGGTATAAAACCTTCCCCCAGACTGCCCCCCAGACCGGCAATAGCCACCGCGCGCCCGCGCCTGCGCGCAAACCACCGGGCCATGGCGGTGATGGCTATATGGGTCATCATGCCCTGGCCGCACAATCGTAAGCCATAGATGACAACCGCCAGCATAATCACCGAATTGACATTGGCCATGGCTACGGCCAGCACAATCAGTGTGCAAAAGAATATCATCGCCAAAGTGCGCACCCGCACCACATCTGCCACCCGCCCGATCACCAGCAGGCTCGCGGCTGAACAAAATGTCGCTATGGTGTAAAGCCCGCCCCACTCACCATTGCTCAGGGAGAATTTTTCCCGCAGCGGTTCGGCAAACAGGGCAATAAAAAAAGTCTGACCGACACTGGACGAAAAGGTCAGCAAAATACCGGTACCCAGCCACGCCGCATTGTCCCGCAGGAAACGGTCTAAATTCACTCAAGCGCTTTCATAAAACTATCAGGATCGGGAATCACTGTTTGAGTTTACATACTAGATGTGAAAGCCTGCCAGGCGAAGCATGATCTATTACTAACCAAAGAAAGATGAGACCAAATGTCAGCAAAACAACCCGCACTGGGGTTCATCGGATTGGGCCAGATGGGTAATCCCATGGCAGCTAACATTGCAAAAGCAGGATTTGATCCCCTCTGTTTCGACAGCGCCGGCACCATTGAACGCACACCGGACAAGGCCAGAGCCGCCACATCTCTGGCCCATGTGGCCACTCAGACAGATACCATATTTCTCTCCCTGCCCAATGGCGCAATAGTTCAATCAGTCATAGAACAGGTAATTGACAGCCCGGGTTGCCGCATCTCCGTTGTCATCGATCTGTCAACAACAGGACCAAAAGCTGCCCGCACCGCCGCTGCCACTTTAAACAAAGCCGGTATTGAATTTGTCGATGCCCCGGTAAGCGGTGGACAGGCCGGAGCGATTGCAGCCACCGTCACCCTGATCTGGGCGGGCTCAAAGGCGCAACTTGATCGCCACAGTGACATCATTGATGCTTTTTGCGGCAACCCGTTTCATGTGGGAGAAAATCCCGGACAGGGCCAGGCGCTCAAGCTGCTCAACAATTTTCTATCAGCCACTGCAATGGCAGCAACCTCGGAGGCCGTACTCTTTGGTCTGGCCCACGGTCTTGACATGAAAACCATGCTTGACGTGGTCAATGTATCCACCGGACAGAATACGGCAACGCGCGACAAATTTCCCCAGCGCATTTTAACCGGCACTTATGATGCGGGCTTTTTTGCCGAACACCTCAACAAGGACGTGCAACTCTATATCAATGAAGTGCATGATGCCGCCACACCATCGAATGTTGGCGACACAGTTTCAGAAATCTGGCAAAGCGGCACTGACAGCTTTCCTCCCGGCACCGATTTTACCCGCATATTTGAGTATATCGGCAAGCAGAAATCCTGAGGTTCTAATATCCCTCATCCAGCAGGGGAAAGACTGAATAGGTATTTTGCTGATTAACCGCACGTGCCTGGGCGAGATAGCTGCCATCAAGCTCCTGAAGGCTGCGCACTCCCAATAACCCCAGAGTTGTATCAAGTTCGAGATGCAAAAGCTCCATCGCCTGCACCACACCGGGCGCCCCGGCTGCTGCTGCTGCCAGCACATACATGCGGCCAATACCCACAGATGTTGCGCCCAGGCACAGCGCTTTGACAACGTCAGAGCCGCGCATGATGCCGCCATCGGCAATAACTTCAGTGCGCCCGCCAACAGCGTCAACAATCTCGGGCAGAAAATCCATTGTCCCCAACCCGTGGTCAAGCTGGCGGCCACCATGGTTCGAGGCGTAAACCGCATCCATACCGCACTCAACCGCCAGACGCGCATCCTCGGCGGTGGCAATGCCCTTGATCATCATTGGAATATCAAATTTTTCTTTTAACCGGGAAATATCGCGCCAATTGAACCGCTCCTGAAACGACTGATCAATGGCAGTTTTCTGGGTTGTGGTGGTAAAACTCTTTGCCAGATCGCGTTCACGCCGCCCATAGAGATCAAGATCAACCGTCAGGCATAGTCCCACATAGCCCGCATCAATGGCCCGCGCTATTCGATCATCGACCCAGCTTTCATTCCCGCGAACATAAAGCTGATAGATTTTAACAGCATCTGAAGCTTCCGCCACTTCTTCCAGTGAGTTCGAGGCCGAGGAGCTGACCATCTGCACAACCTGGGCTTTTGCCGCAGCAACGGCCACGGTTGCCGCACCGCCTTCAACCATATCCTGCAAGCTGCCGATTGGTGCCAGTATCACCGGCATTTTCAATTTGTGACCAAGCACAGAACCCGCCGTATCACGATTGGAAACATCACGCAAAACCCGTGGCCGCAGCCCCAGGCAATCCAGCGCCAGCCGGTTGCGTTTATGGGTGGTTTCGGTTTCGGCTGCCCCCATCACATAATCCCAGATTTCATCTGACAGATTAGCGCGCGCAGCCGGAACGAACTGATGTAAAACCTGAAATTTTTGTGTCATAGGCGGGATACGGGAACTTACACTTGTTTGAGACGGTCCAATCTTAATCGATGGCGATCATCTGTCAATCTGAAGGCTCCGGCAAGAACGGCAATTGTCACGCCAATGCCTGTCGCTCCGCCAATCAAAAACATGATCAGTATCTGAAATTTGACCGCTTCGCCCGGCTCGACTCCGGCCAGAATTTGCCCGGTCATCATGCCCGGCAATGACACAATTCCGCTTGCCGCCATGGCATTGATGATGGGAATAAAGCCGGTGCGCATGGCCTGGCGTATGACCGGCCCCAATGCCTCAACGCGCGTGTGCCCCAAAGCAATTTGCGCTTCAATCGCCCCGCGCTCACGCAGCGTATTGGAAATAAGCGTATTAAGTCCCAGACTAATGCCGGTCATGGTGTTGCCCAAAATCATCCCGAACAACGGCAGGGCAAAGCGCGGGTGATACCATGGGTCAGCCCCTATCTGGGTGGTCAGGCTGAACACTGTCACCAGCCCGGCGGCAAACAACATCGGCCCGGCACCAAGCCCGAATGCCCACACGCCTTGAAACCGGCGCTCCTGCCGCGACATGATCTCGTAAGCAGCAAAACTGACCATGGCAATTGCGGTAATACCCGTCCACAAGGGCGACACCAGCGCAAACAGTTTCAACAGCACAAAACCGATCAGCGTCAGTTGCACCACCATGCGAACAGCGGAAATGATCAACTGGCGATGCACACCAAGCTGCAGAAAAATTGACAGGCCGGCATTGATCACCAGCAAAGAAGCGGCAAAAGCGATATCCCAGTAACTCAGGGAAATCAGCGTCACAACACCTGCTCCTTAATTTGGCCGCCCTCAATATGAAGGCTGCGCCTGGCCAGACGTTTAGCCTGCTCACCATCATGGGTGACGAAAAGCATAGAGCCGCCATCCTGCAAAAATCTGTTCAAACGCTTTTCTACTTTGGCAGTCGCGCGACCATCCAAACCCGAAGTTGGCTCATCGAGCAACAGCACTTTGGGACCCTGCACCAGTGCGCGTATCAACACCAGACGTTGCTGCTCGCCCGTCGACAATTGAGCCACCGGGCTTGCAAAAATACCTTCCGGCAACAAAAATTCCACCGCCAGCTTCTTGGCCTGAGCAAGATCGCTGAAATGATCCTCGACCCGCTCCGCCCACCACCCCGGAGTGGCTGCCACATAAGTCACAAGCCTGCGCCATTCAGGCCCACTCATGGCGTCTCGATTGTGGCCATCAAGGCTCATTTTACCTTCGTTGGGAATAAGATCAGCAAGCCCCCGCAACACCAGGGATTTTCCCGCACCAGATGCCCCGGTGACAGCCACAGCTTCGCCGCCTTGCAGCTCGAA
>JAJRTY010000065.1 GCA_024278055.1 Alphaproteobacteria bacterium
CTTTACCAGTTCAACCAGACGCTCTCGACCTTTCGGCGTTAATCGTGCATTCTTGTGTATGTTCATTCGATCCCTCCTTTGATGCTTGAAGTTTGGTAGCTCCAATCATCATAACAAGGATCAAATGAACAACCTCGTGAGAACTCACAACTAACGAGCGACCGCGAGTGCAGGCTGCGCGCCGCTTGAGCGCCTCTTAAAACTACACCTCTTAAAACTACACCACTTAAAACAGCGCCATTAAAAACTACTCCACTAAAAACTACACCACAAAAAACCGCTACCCGTGCCCAGGCCCACTTACTCCGCTGCCAGTTTATGTACTCTGGATTGGGCTATCAGGGCGCGCAGGGCTGCCGGTTTTACCGGTTTATTGAGAATTGCAACACCTTCCGCCCGCGCCTCATCGCGCCGGGCCTGTGATCTGTCTGCTGTTACCAGGATCGCCGGCAGATCCTGGTCAAGGGTGGCGCGCAATTGCTGAATGAGATCAATACCGTTAGCGTTGGTGAGATGATAATCGGCCAGCAGAATATCAGGTGCGCGACCGGCTTTTTGTACTTCCATTGTCGCATCTTCAATATCCCTGCCCGACAGTACGCTGCACCCCCACCCGGAAAGGAGGGTTTCCATGCCATCGAGAATTGATTGTTCATTATCAATACAAAGCACCGTGAGGCCTTTGAAGTCTGTGGTTTTGGTGCGCAAATCTGCGGTCTGACGCTTGGCTGCGGGAACGAAGGCTGCCAGCGGCAACAAAATAGAAAATACCGATCCTTTATCAGGTGTTGAATTCAGCAAAATACGGTGATCCAGCATTTCTCCGATGCGCTCGACAATAGAAAGGCCCAGCCCTATTCCCGGGGTAAAACCCACAGCACTGTCAAGGCGTTGAAACTCGCCAAATATCAACGCGTGTTTATCTTCGGGAATGCCAAGACCGGTATCATAAACACCTATTTCAATCATTGTGCCGCGGCGGCGGCAACCTACCAGCGCTCTGCCTTCAGGCGTGTATTTTATGGCATTTGAGATAAAATTCTGCAAAACCCGGCGGACCAGACGGCGATCCGAGCGCACCGCAAGCGAACAATGCATGAATTTGAGTTCAATACCTCTTTCGTCAGCAAGAGGGGAGAACTCAACTTCGAGCGCGCTGAGCAACTCATCGATCCTGAAAGTGGTTCTCTCAGGTTTCAGGGCACCAGCATCAAGGCGGGAAATATCGAGCAAATCACTGAGAATTTCTTCTACTGCTTCAAGGGATGCATCAATATTGCGAGTAAGCTGGCCTTCCAGCCCGGCCATTTGCCGTTCGCTCAGGCTGGTCGTATAAAGACGTGCGGCATTGAGCGGTTGCAAAATATCATGGCTGGCAGCAGCAAGGAACCTTGTTTTACCAATATTAGCCTGTTCAGCATCGCCCTTAGCCTTGGCCAGCGCCACATTGAGACTGGTCAACTCCCTTGTGCGCTCTCTTACCCGGCGTTCCAGGGTTTCATTGGCACGCTTCAGGGCTTCGGCTGCTTCAACACGCTGGGTAATGTCACCATATGTCATCACCAGGCCCCCATCCGGCATGGCGTTGGTGCGCACCTCGACCACGGTTCCACTCGTGATCACATGTTCCTGAAAAGTCTCCATGCTAACCACATACTTCTGGATGCGATCCGACACGAGATCTTCAACATCGCCGGGACCAAGATCACCGTTTTCGGCATTATAGCGAACTATTTCCTGCAACGGCACGCCAACGCGGCCGATGTCCTGGGGCAGGTTGAGAAGGTCGCGAAACTGGCGGTTCCAGCAAATCAGGCGCAAGTCTTTGTCAAACACGGAGATGCCCTGCCCCACATGGTCAATGGCTGATTGCAACAGATCGCGATTATACTGGATAGCGGCCGAAGCATCATCAAGCAGTTTCATCGCACCGCTGGTATCCAGGCTGTTGCGTTCAATCAACAGCGCCAGAATAAGTCGGGAAGATGGGGCACCTACAGCACTCGCCAACAGATATTCAGCAAACCGCAACACGCGGATATCAGCTTCGACTGTCGGGGACAGGACAATATTATGTTCAATTGCAAATTCTTTGAAGGAACGCTCGGTCCTTTGTTCGCCCAGGTATCGCGCCACAGTTTCCTTGAGATCCTGAACAGTTATGGCTGTGCGCCACAATCTGAACCCCGGCGCCCCGGTTGGCATATCGGCATTAACAAAAATATTCGCCTGCAGACGTTCAATCGGCAGCGGTTAGCGCGAAAGCGAAAAACCAACGTAAGCGACAAAATTTAACACCAGGCTCCACAAAACACCGTGGGTGAGCGGGTCAAGGTCCGGGCCGAGCAGAGCTTGGATGTTGAACAATTGCTGAGGGCGAAGCAGTTCAATTCCAAAGGGACCGGCGGCCAGAATTTCAGCCGAAAACCAGCCTGAATTTATAAATGATGGCAACAGCAGCGTATAGGCCCAGACACCAAAGCCGGTCATAATACCGGCAATGGCACCGCGCGCGGTTGCCCGTCGCCACACCAGACCGCCAAAAAATGCCGGCGCGAACTGGGCAATGGCGGCAAAGGACAAGAGGCCGATGGAAGCCAGCGCAAAGGATGACCCAATCACCTGATAATAAAGATATGACAGCAAAATGATGAAGAAAATGGCTGTGCGGCGAATGTTCAGCAACAGGCCACCCATGTCCTGGCGCAGAACAATGCCTAAGGGTTTGCCGCGTAAAACAATTGGCATGACAAGGTCGTTACAGACCATAATGCTCAAGGCTACGGTGGCGATAATGACCATGGCGGTTGCAGCAGACAGCCCGCCAATAAAAGCAATCAGCGAAACCGCATCCTGACCGGCGAGCAATGGCAGGGCGACCACAAACATATCAGCGTCAACGCTGCCGGAAGGAAACGACAACAGGCCGGCAGCAGCAATTGGCACCACAAAAAGGTTGATGGCAATGAGATACAGCGGGAACAGCCAGGCGGCCTTTTTTGTATCATTCTCATTGTCACACTCAACAACGGCCACATGAAACTGGCGCGGTAGTAAAATTATGGCGACGATCGACAATATCGTCATGACCGTCCACTTTGAACTGACGAAACCCTGGTTAAAAATATCTGCAATTTCAGGACTGTTTTGAACCTGGGCCACCAGATCACCAACGCCGCCGAACATTGAATAAGTGATAAACATACCAACGAAAATGAAGGCGAAAAGCTTGACAATCGATTCTATGGCGATGGCCAGCATCAGGCCTTCCTGATGCTCGGTGGCATCAATGTGACGGGTGCCAAACAGGATAGCAAAAATCGCCATGCCAACAGCGGTAACAAAAGCGATGTCGCCAAACAAGGGAATGCTGGAAATTGCTCCCAGGCTTCCCTCTGCATCACCAAACAAGGTCGTTACGGAAGCGGAAACTGCTTTCAACTGCAACGAAATATAGGGAACAGTTCCCAAAACCGCGATGACGGCGACAATGGCGGCAAGGGCCTGGTTTTTACCATATCTGGCAGCAATAAAATCGGCTATGGAGGTAATGTTCTGCTCTTTACTCAGCCGCACAATCCGACGCAGAACCGGCCACCCCAGGCTCAGGGTTAAAATCGGACCGAGGTAAATCGGCAGGAAATCATAACCGGTCTTGGCCGCCAGTCCGACGCTGCCGAAAAATGTCCAGGAGGTACAGTAAACCCCAAGGGTCAGGGCGTAAATTATCGGGCGCCCGTGTCCTGCCGGGCGTTTGAGTGCCAGCTTGTCACCGTAGCTCGCAATCGCGAACAAAAAGCCGATGTACGCCACAGCAATGGCGATAACGGTCCAACCCTGAAGCATGGTATCTTCCCAAGTATCCAGGCCGAGTAGTCTGTCTGTCTATTGCCGGGATAACATAAGATTCAAGCTCATCACACCTCAGCTCATTTGTCCACTATGTGGACCAAATGTGTCGTTGCTTGCGAATCTCGTGGTGATTGTTTTTGATATTGTAATTACTACACAAAAGGGGAAAAAAATGCTTAAAGAGTTCAAAGAATTTGCAATGCGCGGCAATGTTATGGATATGGCTATAGGCATTGTTATCGGTGGCGCATTCGGTACAATTATCAAGTCGATGGTGAGCGACATTATCATGCCACCCATCGGCATATTAATGGGCGGGGTTGATTTTTCAAATATTTTCCTGACCCTGAAGGGCGATGTTCTGCCCACTCTGGAAGCCGCTAAAGCCGCCGGTTCAGTTACCATGAATATCGGCGTCTTCATGAATTCAGTCATATCTTTTCTGATTGTGGCATTGGCCATTTTCATGCTGATAAAGGCTATGAATGCGGCCAAGCGGGAAGAAGAAAAAGCACCTGAAGCCCCCAAAGCTCCACCACGCAATGAAGTTTTACTGGAAGAAATTCGCGATGCATTGGTGAAGAATTCCAAATAGCCTGACTGCAGGTTATTTTAAATAAAACCCTCTCTGCCGGACCACAAACCGCTGGAGAGGCCATTATTATTCGATAAAACAAGAAGAAAATTGACCTGCTGATTTCAACAACAGTTAAACCAGATTGGTAACTTTATATGTTTTGTCCGTCTGCTTCGTTTAGCTGGTTTAAGGCAAAAACTGGCATTTTATATCGTTTTTGTTCAGTTTCATAACAGTCCGGTGTCGGGGCTTTTGATAAAAATACTTGATGAACGGGCAAAATCCCTGTACCCGGTAACTGTCAATGGGCGGCGTTGGCATTGTAAGGCAATGGGAGGCTTCCATAGACATCTGGCATGGCGTTGCAGCCAAACCACACACGTTTGGGCCTGTGAGCTGTACTGAATTTAACGATCAGGAAATGCGTAAGGACAAAGACATGGCTACTGGCACGGTAAAATGGTTCAACCCGACAAAAGGTTTTGGCTTCATCGAACCCGATGGAGGCGGCAAGGACGCTTTTGTTCATATTACAGCGGTTGAAGCTTCAGGATTGACCAGCCTTAACGAAGGTCAGCGCGTGCAATTCGAGTTGGAAACCGGCAGAAACGGTAAAGAAGCAGCATCGAAAATTACAATTGTTGAGTAATATCTGAAGTCTTTAGAATTTTCCGTAAACTTCTAAAGACTTTTTGCTGAAGACAAAAAACCGGCAGCGAGTGTTTGTCCATCGTGCTGGATAAAATTCTCGTGCCGAATTTGCTCTGGTGCAGTTCTGACTGTGAGTTAAAGCAAACCCCTCCCAAAAAACTGTAAAACCTCGCTCACTTAACTGTGTGATGATGAAAGCACCTGAATAAGGCATATTCCTCAATCAATCTGAACGGGATTTAGGATAATGACCACCACTGCCGTCGTGACGACAGAAATTTCCAAACCAAATCGCCCTGTAATTATCTTGGCTGGCGCACTTTTAGTATCAGGTGTGCTGTTCATTAATACAGATGTCAGCGGGCAAAAATCAGCGCTATATGTCATCGGTGCAGCTTTAGGATTTGTGCTCTATCACGCATCGTTCGGCTTCACCGCAGGCTGGCGTTCCATGGTTGTCGAACATCGCGGTGCCGGAATTCGGGCGCAAATGGTAATGCTGGCGGTGGCTACTGCTGTTTTCCTGCCTGTCATTGCGGCTGGCGATGTTTTTGGACAACCGGTCATCGGTGCTATTGCGCCCGTAGGCTTGTCGGTGCTGGTGGGGGCAGCGGTTTTCGGATTTGGCATGCAACTGGGCAACGGCTGCGCCTCGGGCACGCTTTATACAGTCGGCGGCGGCTCGGCGCGCATGGTGATTACGCTGGTATTTTTCATCATCGGCTCAGTTATCGGCTCGGCCCAGCTGCCGTGGTGGTTCAATACTCCCAATATCGGCTCGGTGGCTCTGGTAAACACTCTTGGTGTTGCCGGAACGATTGCTGCACAGATGGGAATTTTTGCAGCAATCGTTCTTGCAACCATTATCATCGAGCGCAAACGCCATGGAAATATTTCAGAATTTGCCCCGGCACCCACACCGAGAATTCCGCTTGCCCAACGCCTGCTCAAAGGCCCGTGGCCGCTTATATGGGGCGCACTCGGCCTGGCATTGCTGAATGTGGCAACCCTGATGATCTCGGGCCACCCCTGGACCATCTCCTTTGGCTTTGCCTTGTGGGGGGCGAAAGCCTTGAGTGCAGTCGGGTTTGATATGACAACAGTGGAATTCTGGACCTGGCCTTATCCGGCGCGCGCGCTGGCCGGATCGCTCTTTGCCGAAGACACCTCAATCATGAACTTCGGTATTATCGTCGGGGCCGCTATTGCGGCGGGGTTATCGGGCAAGTTCGGTGCGGTCAGAAAAATCCCCCTGCGCTCATTTGTGGCTGCCGCCATTGGCGGCATACTCATGGGTTACGGTGCCCGCCTCGCCTTTGGCTGCAACGTCGGTGCCTTTTTCAGCGGCATCGCCTCGGGCAGCCTGCACGGCTGGTTGTGGCTCGTTGCCGGATTTACCGGCAGCTATGTGGGAATTAAAGCCAGGCCGTGGTTTGGTTTGAGCGGGCGCTCGCAACAATCAGACTAAGTCAACGTCACCCATACCTTCAATCGAGAAGTGCTTTAAACTACCGCTTTACTTTAATTATTGATTGACCGGTAGCCAAAGAAGGCGCGGTCAACTATACTGTTGCAATTGTTTCATTAAATGCGAACCGGTAACACGGCGACAAAACCTGCATGCTATGCTGCTTGCCAGCACCAGCACGGGTTCTTGCGCTTTATGGTGATTACTGAAATGGAGGAGGACGAGTGAAGGCAGTCATGTTGGCGGCAGGCGTAGGCAATCGGCTTGGAAATACGGATGGAATACCTCTGCCGAAGATTTTGTTGCGCTTTGGCGGCAAAACTTTACTGCAGTACCACATCGAAACCCTCAGGAAACTCGGCATTAGCGAATTAGTGCTCGGGATTGGTTATTATCATCACGAAATTGAGCGGGAGATTGTTGCTTTAGGCGCACAGGATTTTGTGCGAACTGTGCTCAACAAAAACTATCACGAAGGCAACATTATCACCTTGTGGACCCTGCGAAGAGAATTGTGTCTGGGAAATCCGATCCTGCTGATGGATGCTGATGTTCTCTACTGCGAAGAACTGCTTGAATGTCTTGTCAACTCACCACACCCCAACTGCCTGCTTATTGATCGCCACTTCGAACCAGGCGATGAGCCTGTTAAAGTATGCGTTAGGAATGGTGAGATTATTGAGTTTCGCAAATGGCTGAGCGCAGATTATGATTCCTGCGGTGAATCAGTGGGTTTTTTCAAGCTCTCAGCCGAGGTGGCCAGAAAGATCATTCTGCAGACCGAACTCTATGTCCGTCAGGGCCGCCGCCACGAGCCTTATGAAGAAACTATCCGCGACGTTCTTCTGACCTCTCCACGCGGCACCTTCGCCTATGAAGATATCACCGGCATGGCCTGGACCGAAATTGATTTTCCCGCAGACGTCAAACGCGCCAATAGCGAAATATTGCCACGCATTATTGCAGCGAAAGACAACCGGCCGATAACCAGCAACTGGAAAATGGAGCAAGGGGAGACAACTTGCCTATGATCGGCATCGAAGCAACAGCGGCCAACCAGATAATTGCCGCTTTGACCGCCTCGGCCCTTTATATGGCAACTTATCTGTCTTTCGTTCACCTGTTGAAATATCCACGCAACTGGCATCTGCCCGGCTGGTCCGCATCTTTGGTGACGGGCGCACTGGCGATCCTCACAGTATCACTGGTATCACTGGTGCCAGAGGGCATCGATCTTGCCGCCCTGACCGTCTCAGCTGGTTTTTTAATTGTTTTGTTTTTCCTTATGGCGGCTCCAGCCATTGCTTTTAGACCAGCCTCACAGCTGGTGGAATTTCTGGCAAAACATGGTGATTACTCAGGGTTGTTACTATCGGGGCCAGCTCTCCTCGCAAGCCTGACCATACCAAATTCCAAGCTCCATGCGGTTTTGGTGACGGCTTTTGCAATCGAATTATCGTGGGTTCTTCGCCAGCGCTGGGCTAACCAAAAACGCCAGTTATATGTCCTCAATGATACTGACCTTTCGGTTCTGAAAACTCAGGCGAAGGGTGATCTTGAGGCATTTCGGCGGCGCCATGGCATGTCCGAACTTATTCTATCGCAAGGGCCTGCCAGTTGGAGAGGTTGCGGCAAAAAAACAGCTCCCTGCCCATTTAATTTTTACGTCAATCGTCTCGGCCTCAACACGGCACCTTGTTGCCGGGAGCACATGAAGCAGCTCAGCCACCATATTGCTGCCGGCTTAGACCAACTTGGAGCTGTTTACTGGCTGGAGGGCGGCAGCCTGCTGGGGGCCGTGCGGGAGAACGGAGCCCTGCTTGACTGGGAAGACGATGTGGATATTTCAGTTCTGCTTGACAATAAATTGACCTGGGACCGGTTATCGACCGGGTTGGCTGAACATGGTGCCCGGGAAGGTTTTTATGTTGACGTTTTCAAAAACAGGGAATTCATTTCAATCTCGTTTGATATGCCAAAACCATGGCCCTGGCGGTGGGAACGCAACCGCTTGCGTGGAGAAATCCGCGCCGACATAGCGATTTACCGAAAAGCGGTCAGTTACGGCAAGGAAGTTCTCGAACGGCGGTCTCATAAAGGCGCATTGCCAGCTACCGAGAGCGGCTGTTTTGGTGTTCCGCAGGAAATGATATTACCAACATCAACAATCCCGTTTGTCGACAGAGATTTTTCCTGCCCCAACCAGCCCGAAAAATATTTGCAACTGATGTACGGCGACTTCAGGAAGATTGAATATACCTATCTCGACGCCGAGGCAGCAAAAACACGCACCGGCATTGACACCGGCAACAGCCGGTCCCGAAAGTTGTCAGGATAACCTGAGCTGAGCATGTCATGCGGGACTTCCGATCATTATTCAGTTGTTTTCGTCATCTGTACCGGGATAGATTGCATCCGCTTCAGATAGAAATTGCCGTTTTAGCGCGTTGATCGGTCGGGATTTATAATTCGCCGATCTCAAAAAATAACTAAAACTCTGACAGATAACACTTAAACGGGGGATCACTACATGTTGCAAACTGCCAAAGCCATGGGCGCACTGGGGACGGAACCCGCATTTGATATTCTGGCGCGTGCCGGCGAGTTGGAACGCCAGGGGCGTGACATTATCAATCTGGGTATCGGTCAGCCGGATTTCAAAACCCCGCAACATATAGTTGAAGCTGCCGTCAAGGCGCTCTATGACGGCCACCATGGTTATACGCCTTCTCAGGGTATTTTGCCTTTGCGCGAAGCTGTGTGTGCGGATTTGCACAAGCGCCACGGTGTCGATGTTAATCCCGGCAATGTGATGATCATGCCCGGCGGCAAACCGACGATGTTTTTTGCCATCCTGATATTTGGCGAACCGGGTACTGAAATCATGTATCCTGATCCCGGATTTCCAATTTACCGTTCAATGATTGAATATAGCGGGGCCAGGCCCGTGCCGATTTCTTTGCGTGAAGAAAACGAGTTTTCATTCAGTGCTGAAGAAGTGCTGGCGCAAATCACCGATAAAACCCGGCTGATTATTATCAATACGCCTGGAAACCCCACCGGTGGGGCCGTTCCTGAAACAGAAATCAAAATTCTGGTGGAAGGCCTTGCCAAACACCCTAATGTGGCGCTGATGTCGGATGAGATATACAGCCAGATGCTTTATGACGGGCGCAAGCATGTGAGCCTGCTGAGTTTCCCGGAAATCCGCGACCAGTTGATCGTGCTCGATGGCTGGTCAAAGACCTATGCCATGACCGGCTGGCGGCTGGGCTTTTCGATCTGGCCTGATAGTTTGATTGAAAAAGTCAACCGGCTGGCGATCAACTGCCACTCCTGCGTCAATGCACCGGCACAGTTTGCCGGAATTGCAGCCCTTGAAGGCCCTGACGATGAAGTGGAAGCCATGGTTGCAGCTTTTGATGAGCGCCGCAAAGCCATTGTTCCGTGGCTCAATCAATTGCCCGGGTTCAGGTGCGTCATGCCCGGTGGTGCGTTTTATGCCTTCCCAAATATCGAAGGCACTGGCATGAGTGCAAAGGAATTACAGAATAAAATGCTTGAAGAAGCTGGCGTTGCAACTGTTGCCGGCACCGCCTTTGGAATTCTGGGCGAGGGGTTTTTGCGCTTTTCCTATGCCAATTCCATCGAAAACATTCGCACGGCCGTCGACAGGGTTGGCGAGTTGTTGTCGAAATAGAGCGGGGCCGGATCACCCTTGTTTGTTTTTTAAGATTCTTCAGCCAGTTTCCAGGCAGCATAACCGCCGGCGAGAGAGGCTACATCGGGATAGCCCATCTCCATCAAGGTTTTGGCTGCCAGCGCTGATCGGCCGCCTGTACCGCAATACACAATGATAGGTTGGTCTGTGGTCAGGTCTTTACAGTAGACCGGGCTTTCGGGATCCGCCTGAAATTCCAGCAGTCCTCGCGAAATATGTATGGAGCCGGGAATAGCGCCGTCGCGTTCACGCTCAACGGTTTCACGAACATCAACCAATAGCGCCTGATTATCTTCAAGATGGTAGGGCAAGTCCTGTATAGAGATAGTTTCGATCACAGAATTTGCCTCTGCAAGCATTATTTTGAAGCCCCGTTTCAACATAATTGTAATCCTCATTTGCCGTCACCGGAATTGCCGGTGTTTCATCTGTAACTGTACCGGCAATTGTCTGGCTTGATTTCGGTCAATATTTTACAGTTTTCAAGAAGCATAATAGAGCTCAACAAAAAAGTCTTTGGGTTTTTCTATTATCACACTAACATCGCGGTACAGTCTTGTGCGGGGGCAAACAAGGCGTTGAACAATTCACACTCCATATCCAGCGCTTTCCCCTTGGATTAGCAGGTTTTTGTGTTTCTGATTTATAAAAGAATAATTGGGAATGCTACTCAAACAGCTACGGCTTTGATTCTGGAGGGAATGCCTAATGTCGACCAATTACAAGAATATCAAGGCCTCGGACCTTATGGTCAGGGCATTGGAAAACGAAGGTGTGGAATATATTTTTGGAGTTCCCGGTGAAGAGAATTTAGACTTCCTGGAATCCTTGCGTGAAAGCACTATCAAACTGATCCTGACCCGCCATGAACAAGGCGCAGGCTTCATGGCGGCCACCTACGGACGGCTTACCGGCAAAGTCGGTGTGTGTCTGGCGACTTTAGGCCCCGGTGCGACAAACTTTGTCACGCCCGCAGCCTACGCCCAGCTGGGTGCTATGCCGATGTTGATGCTCACCGGCCAAAAGCCGATCAAGGCAAGCAAGCAGGGCCGTTTTCAGATTGTTGATATTGTTGCGATGATGCAGCCGATCACAAAATTTGCCAAGCAAGTTGTCAATGGCCAGACCATCCCCAGCATTGTACGTGAAGCCATACGCCTGGCCGAACAGGAACGCCCCGGTGCCGTTCACATTGAACTGCCCGAAGACATTGCTGCTGAAAATGTCGAAGAAGCCAGCCTGTTTGAAGTCAACGCGCCACGACGGCCCGGTTGCAGCGACAAATCAATAGATGAAGCAATGGCGATGATTAAAGCCGCCAAAAGCCCGCTGCTGCTGGTGGGGGCCGGCGCCAATCGCAAGCGCATCAAGGCTGCCCTGGAAGATTTTATCGATGCCAGCAAAATTCTGTTTTTCAACACCCAGATGGGTAAAGGCGTGATTGCCGGTTTTCACGAACATTACCTTGGCACAGCCGCCCTGTCTGACGGTGATTATCTCCATTGTGCCATCGACCGGGCCGATCTGGTCATCAACGTCGGTCATGATGTTATTGAAAAACCACCGTTTTTCATGGAGCATGGCGGCCTCAAGGTTATTCATATCAATTTTTCACCGGCGGAAGTTGATGATGTTTATTTCCCGCAAATGGAACTTGTCGGCGACATTGCCGCTACTTTGGAAGCGATTACCGCTCAATATGATACGGTAAGCGGTCACGATTTTTCCTTTTTCCAGCGTGTTCGGGCAGAAGTGATGCAACATATCAAGGAAGGAGCAGATGAGCCGCGCTTTCCGATGACACCGCAACGAATTGTTGCTGATGTGCGCAAAGTTATGCCCGAAGACGGTATTATTGCGCTCGATAACGGTATGTATAAAATCTGGTTTGCCCGCAATTACCTGACCACCCAGCCCAATACCGTGTTGCTGGATAATGCGCTGGCGACCATGGGGGCGGGATTGCCCTCAGCCATGATGGCCTCGATGCTGTATCCTGAACGCCGTATCATGGCGATTTGCGGCGATGGCGGTTTCATGATGAACTCGCAGGAGATGGAAACCGCGGTACGATTGAAACTCAATCTGGTGGTGTTGATTTTGCGCGATAATTCCTATGGCATGATCCGCTGGAAGCAGAAAGTCGGTGGCTTTGCCGATTGGGGTCTCGAATACGGCAACCCGAATTTTGTTCAGTATGCACAAAGTTATGGCGCCCATGGTCACCGCATCGAAGCCACACAGGATTTCGCTGCAACCATGGAGAAATGTTTTGAAGCGGGCGGTGTTCATCTGGTTGAGGCACCGATAGATTACAGTGAAAACACCCGCGTGCTGATTGACGAGTTGGCAACGCGGGCTTGCGTCATATAATCAGGAGATTTGGCGATGAGTATGCTGCGCGTTGAACAGGCCTATGATGGCGAGTTGATTACTGAAATCGCCCTTAAAACGCCGGAAGAAGTTGATGCCATGATGACTGCGGCAATGCGGGTTTACCGCGACCGTGCATCGTGGCTACCGGCCTATCGGCGCATTGAAATACTCAAAAGTGTGGCCGGGCAAATGAGTGCGCAAGCCCAGGACCTTGCCCTGTTGATTGCGCGTGAAGGCGGCAAGCCTTTAATGGATGCCCGCGTTGAGGTCGCTCGAGCCATTCACGGTATTGAACTGGCGATTGAAGGGATTTCACACCTGCATGGCGAACAAGTGCCAATGGACCTGACCGCAGCGGGTGCCGGGCGCATTGCTTTTTCCAGAACCGAACCCATCGGCCCGGTGGTGGCCGTCAGTGCCTTTAATCATCCGCTCAACCTGATTGTGCATCAGGTAGCTCCAGCGATTGCGACGGGTTGTCCGGTGATCGTCAAACCGGCAGGCACCACGCCGCTGTCGTGTCAGAAGTTTGTCGAGATGGTTCACAAGGCCGGACTGCCGGAAGACTGGTGCCAGTTCTGCCCGGCCAAGGCTTCTGTGGCAGAAGGATTGATTACCGATCCACGCACCGCATTTTTCACCTTCATTGGTTCCGCCAGAGTAGGCTGGTATCTGCGCTCGAAACTTGCACCGGGCACACGGTGTGCGCTTGAACATGGCGGTGTTGCTCCGGTCATTATCTGCGATGATGCAGATATCACCGCGGTTGTCCCTTCGCTGGTCAAGGGTGGATACTATCATGCCGGTCAGGTCTGTGTTTCGACTCAGCGGATATATGTTGATAATAAAATCAAGGCTGATTTTGTTGCTGCCTTCAAACCCGCAGTCGAAGCCCTGATTACCGGTGATCCAACAAGCGACAAGACCGAAGTCGGACCCCTCATTCAACCCGGCGAAGTAACGCGTGTAGAACAATGGGTGAGCGAAGCCGTTGACATGGGTGCGGGCATTATCACCGGCGGCAGCAGAATATCGACACGCGTCTACCAGCCAACGATTGTAGATGAGCCCTCGCCTGAAGCCACCCTGTCGACATCCGAAGTCTTTGGACCGGTTACCAGTATTTATGGTTTTGACACCATTGAACAGGCGATTGACCGCGCCAATTCCCTGCCCACCATGTTCCAGTCCGCAACTTTTACCCGTGATCTTGATCGCGCCATGTATATTGCCGATAATCTTTTGGCCAGTGCGGTGATGATCAATGATCACACTGCCTTCAGGGTCGACTGGATGGCCTTTGCCGGGCGCGGCGTTTCAGGCTATGGTGTCGGCGGCATTGGCCATACGATGTCGGAAATGGTGGAAGAAAAACTTACGGTAATTAAACGCTCAACTTGAGTGAAACCTGCCTCATGACGAAATATGACGCGCTTATCATCGGTGGCGGCCACAATGGTCTGGTCTGTGCCTGCTATCTCGCCAAAGCCGGGCTGAAAACCCGTGTGCTTGAGGCACGCGACATCGTTGGCGGTGCGGCGGTTACAGAAGAATTTCACCCCGGCTTTCGTAATTCCACTGCCAGCTACACAGTGTCACTGCTGCACCCCAAAGTCATCAGTGACCTGCATCTGGCAGACCATGGCTTGCGCATTGTTGAGCGCCCGATTTCCAATTTCCTGCCCCTGTCTGATACTGAATATTTAAAACTCGGCGGCAGCATGGCGGCAACGCAAGCGCAGTTTGCCAAGTTTTCACAGGCTGATGCCGACAATCTGCCGGCTTACGAGAAGATGCTCGACAAGGCTGGCGATCTGTTGCGTGAGCTGTTGTTGGTGACCCCGCCCAACGTTGGCGGCGGCGTTCGTGATATTATCCGCGCACTTAAACTCGGTAACAGGTTTCGCAATCTGTCGCTTGAGGAACAGCGTGACCTGCTTGAATTATTTACCTTGAGCGTCGGCGAGATGGTGGAACGCTGGTTTCAGTCCGAACCGGTAAAGGCAGCCTTTGGCTTTGATGCGGTTGTCGGCACTTTCGCCAGTCCTTACACGCCTGAAACGGCATATGTTTTGCTGCATCACGTGGTCGGCGAGGTCAACGGCAAGCGCGGTGCCTGGGGTCATGCCATTGGCGGCATGGGGGCGATTACACAAGCAATGGCGGCTGAGGCAGAAAAACTGGGGGTGGAGATGTCCACCAACTCTCCCGTGGCAGGTGTGACGGTTAAAGGCAGTCGGGCTACGGGTGTCAGGCTGGTCGATGGGGAAGAAATTTCAGCAAATATTATTTCTTCCAATATCCATCCGCAATTGCTGTTTCAAAAGCTCGTCGCACCAGAAAACCTCGCGCCTGAGTTTCTCGAGCGCATCGGGCGCTATCAAAGTTCATCCGCCACCTTCCGCATGAATGTGGCCGTGTCCGAATTGCCGGATTTCACCTGCCTGCCGGGAACCAACTGCCAGGATCACCATAAATCGGGCATTATCATTGCACCGTCCCTGCAATATCTGGAAAAAGCTTTTTTTGATGCCCGCCAGCATGGCTGGTCGAAAAAGCCGTTTGTCGAAATCTATATCCCCTCAACGGTTGACGATACCTTGGCCCCACCGGGCCAGCACGTGGCCTCTTTATTCTGCCAGCATTTCAACAAGGACCTGCCGAATGGCAAAGGTTGGGAAGATGTGCGCGAGGAAGTGGCTGACCTGATTATCGACACAGTCAATGAATATGCGCCAAACTTCAAAGCAAGTGTATTAGGCCGTATGATCCTGTCACCACTTGATCTCGAACGTAAACTGGCACTGGTGGGCGGTGATATTTTTCACGGCAGCCTGCGGTTAAACCAGCTGTTCTCGGCACGCCCGATGCTGGGATACGGCGATTATCGCAGCCCGCTACAGGGCTTGTACATGTGTGGAGCAGGCACCCACCCCGGCGGCGGCGTCACCGGAATTCCCGGCCATAATGCCGCGCACGAGATACTCAAAGACAGGCGCTGGCGCAGGGTGTAAGAAGCTCATGATATTAAGATTCACTTTTGTCATCTAGCCGGGTGATACTTAGTATATCGGGAGCGTAGAATACTGCCGGGTACCAGCCTGTGAGTTCTCTTAGAATTCCAATATCTTGAAATTTTTTGATTATCTGCCGGGCCGCACGATACGTAACACCAAGCTTTTTCTCCGCATCAGAGACACGGATTATTGGTTGGTCAAATAAATAATCTACCAGTGTAATTATGTTTGAAGTACGTGATTTTTCTGTGACTTGTTCTCGATACAACTCCTGTAATGCGATAAGTCGGTCAATTGAAATTATTGTTTCTAAGCAACTTTTTTCGATGGCTGCGAAAAAGAATTTCAACCATTCAACCCATTTCCCATCCGTTGAAACGGTAATCTCCCCATTTTTAACGGGGCCTATTTGTAGAACTACGCAGCTTGTTTCAGTTTCATAGCGGGTGTGATCCCGCCGATGGCCATATTGGGCCGGTCGTTGTTATTTCTGCTAAGACTTGCAATAAAACATGCGACTGCAACATACGGTTCCGGTTGGGCCTCGCTGTTATTTCTGCTAAGAC
>JAJRTY010000066.1 GCA_024278055.1 Alphaproteobacteria bacterium
CCAAGCGCCAGAACAATACCGAGTGGCAGAGATGCAACAATGCCGGTGATGGCAATCACCATGGTCAGCATCAAACCGCCCCACTTGTCGGTTTCAACCTCTTCCAGTCCGAAGTTTATTGATGTAATTAGCAAAACCACGGCGAGCACTGCCATAGCAATCAGTGTTTGTTTAATCGCCGGGCCAGGGTCTGATTCTGTTGCCCGCATTACCCCGTAAACAACGCCGACAATGACAAGTGTTAAAATGGCAAAATCAAGCCAGAATTTGAACAATGAAGGCGCAATCAATGCATTCGGCAGCAAGAACCCGGAATAGGAAAGATCGCCACCGGTCAACAGGATGAATGATACCACTGGAAACACGCCAAGCATCAAAATCAGGTTTTCACGCTTGAACGGGACCGTGGGCATCAGCAAAGGAGCCAGTCCCAAACCAAACATCACGAATACAAGTTGCGGACGCCAGATGTCCGCATCTGGATAGCGACCATAAATGAACTGCTTCAAATAGGTGCCGATATAGGGCCAGCAGGCTCCACTCCAGTCAGCCGGCAATTCGCCGCCTTGTTGAACGGTGGCGCAGGCCAATCGGTCGGCACCAGTCCAGATCGCATCAAAAAGGGACCATCGCAGAAACCCGGGGACGACCAAATATATCAGCCAGATCGCGATCAAGGTGAATATCGTATTGGTGATGCTTGAAAACAGGTTTTTGCGCATCCAGCCGATGATGCCGGATTCCGTTACCGGAGGGGGCATAGCCGGGTCCATTTGTTCACGGACAAATTTAACGGATGGTGCTGAAGACGGGGTATCAGACATGTGTTCTTGTTCCTATCTTTCAACCAATGACATTTTGGCATTGTACCAGTTCATGAACATCGACGTTACAATCGACAATGCCAGATAGGTGAGCATCGTTATGAACAATATTTCCACCGCCTGACCTGTTTGATTGAGTGCGGTTCCTGCAAACACCGAGGTTAAATCCGGATAGGCAATCGCCACCGCAAGAGATGAGTTTTTAGTCAGGTTCAGGTATTGGCTGGTCAGCGGCGGAATGATCACCCGCATGGCCTGGGGAATGATGTTCAGCCGCAGTGTCTGGCCCGGTCTCAGGCCAAGTGCATAAGAGGCCTCAGTTTGCCCTCTGCTAATCGCCAGAATACCGGCGCGCACAATCTCGGCGATAAAGGTCGCTGTATAGGTGGTAAGCGCCAACAACAATGCGGTAAATTCTGGCGGTATCGGCATGCCACCTCTCGGGCCAAACCGGCCCACTTTCGCATATTCAAACGACAAAGGTTGCCCGACAACATAGTAGGTGATGAGCGGTAGAATAATTATCAGGCCAAGCGCAGTCCAGAAGACCGGAAATCTCTGCCCGGTTTCCATCTGCCTTTTTGACGACCATTTTGCTATGACAATAGTCAATATAATTGCTATGAGCAGCGCAATTGCAACACTTCCGGCACCTTCGGCAAATACCGGTTTGGGTGCAAAGTATGCTTTCACATTCATTGCTCCAAACATGCCCATATCGATAGAATTTTTTGGTGTCGGCAGCAGTGCCAGGACGCCTTTGTACCAAATGAATATCTGCAGCAGCAGGGGAATATTCCGCAAAATCTCAACATAGACATAGGCTATGCGGCTGATGATCCAGTTGGTCGACAAACGCGCAACGCCCAGTGTGAAACCCAGGAAAGTGGCCAATATTATGCCGATAAAGGCGATGACCAGCGTGTTTTGCAGACCAACCTCGAAAACGGTCAGATAGTCTGAGGTTTCTGAATAGTTGATAAAAGGCGAGAAATTAATCGCAAATCCAGCTTCTATCGAAAGAAAGCCGAAGCCGCCGGCAATGCCCTGTTTTTCCAGATTGGTTGATGCGTTGATTACCATGCTGTAAACCAACCAGCTGATAAACGCTATCAGCAGAATCTGCACAATCATGCTTCTGAATTTAGGGTCGTTAAATAGGGCTGTTTTCGACTTTTCGGGTGTCGAAGTTACTTCTTGAACTGCCATTTCCCCTCGCCTGTATTCCTCGCCGTCAGGCGGTCATACGATGCTAGCCTCTTGCACAAAACCATTCACTTTCGAACTATCTTCAAAGCAGTCTTAAAGTAAAAATTAAATATGCGCATTTGGAATTTCAAAAGAAACCCGGCCGAAACAACCGGCCGGATTTCATTGCTTTTACATAATGTTAGCGAACTGGCGGTGCGTATTGCAGGCCACCTTTTGACCACAATGCATTAACGCCACGCGGCAGTTTCAGCTGTGTATTAGGTCCAACATTACGCTCGAATGTTTCACCATAGTTGCCAACTGCCTTGATGATGTTAACAGCCCAGTCATTGCCGATGCCCATTTTTTCGCCAAAGGCACCTTCGGTACCAAGCAGACGCTTAACAGCTGGATTGTCGGATTTCATCATGTCGCCAACATTGGCCTGGGTAACGCCGAGCTCTTCAGCATTGATCATTGCGTTGTGTACCCATTTAACAATGTTGAACCACTGGTCGTCGCCCTGGCGAACAACAGGACCAAGAGGCTCTTTGGAAATGATTTCCGGCAGAACAACGTGATCAGCAGGGTTGGTCAGCTTAAGGCGCTGTGCAGCCAGACCGGATTGGTCGGTTGTGAACACATCGCAACGGCCAGCGTCATAGGCGCCAACAACTTCGTCAGCTTTTTCGAAGGCGACAATTTCATAGTCCAGTTTGTTGGAGCGGAAATAGTCAGCAACGTTCAACTCAGTGGTTGTACCTGTGTTGGTGCAAACCGAAGCGCCGGAAAGTTCAAGTGCTGAGGTGACTTTCAGTTCCTTGCGAACCATAAAGCCCTGACCATCATAGTAGTTGACGCCGGCAAAGTTGAGACCAAGCTGGGTGTCACGGCTCATGGTCCATGTGGTGTTACGAACCAGAACATCAATTTCGCCAGACTGAAGGGCGGTA
>JAJRTY010000067.1 GCA_024278055.1 Alphaproteobacteria bacterium
GGGGGGAGGAATCAGGATATATATTCGTCGATGGACCATAAAATCGTGAAACCGCGCAGCGATACGGCGGAGAAAATTCTGGATGTGGGTGAAAACCTGATTCAGACGCGCAGCTTCAATGGCTTCAGCTATCAGGACATCTCGGATGAACTCGGCATCAAAAAAGCCAGTATCCATTATCATTTTGCCTCCAAATCAGACCTTGGTGCAGCGATAATGAAACGGTACCGGCAGCGGCTTGAAGATGCTATGGTGATGGCGGAAGAAACCGGCGAAAACAGCTGCTGGGATCTGCTGGAGTTTTACTTCACGCCCTACTGTCAATATGCTGATACGCCCGACAAAGTGTGCCTTTCGGGATCACTGGCCGGTGAATTCCCGACTTTGCCCGCTGATATGCAAAGACTGGTCTCAGGCTTTTTTCATGACCACCAGACCTGGCTGGCAAAGGTGCTGGAGCGTGGTAAAAAACGCGGTGAATTTATCATTCATGGCAGCACCGAACAGATGGCGCGGGTGTTGTTTGATGCACTACAAGGCGCATTACTGGTCAAGCGGGCCAGTGGCGAGATCAAACAACTACACGATGTCATTGACGTGTTCAGACTGCTCCTGTCGCCCGCGGAAAGGCCTGACCAGGCCTAGGATTTATCGTTTTTGAGGCGCTCGGAAATTGCTGCCTGGGCTGCTGCCAGACGCGCAATGGGGACGCGAAAAGGTGAACACGATACATAGTCAAGGCCGACCTGATGGCAGAAGGTTACCGAGGCCGGGTCACCGCCGTGTTCGCCGCAAATTCCCAGCTTGATATCAGGGCGGGTTTTGCGCCCGCGCTCAACGCCCATGGCCACCAGTTCGCCGACGCCATCAACATCGATGGAAATAAAGGGGTCAACCTCGAGCAGGCCTTTAGCGGTATACTCATTGAGGAAATTTCCGGCATCATCGCGGGAGATACCAAATGTGGTCTGGGTAAGATCATTGGTGCCGAATGAGAAGAACTCCGCTGTTTGGGCAATTTCCTCAGCCATCAGGCAGGCGCGGGGCAATTCAATCATGGTGCCGATGAGATAATCGATTTTAACACCTTTTTCTTTTTCGACCTGCGCTGCAATGTCTTTAATTCTCGCCGTTACATTATCCAGTTCAGCCTTGCCGGTAATCAGCGGCACCATGACTTCGGGCACCACCGGTTTACCGGTGTTTTCCGCAGCGATAATGGCGGCTTCAAAAATGGCGCGGGCCTGCATTTCAGGAATTTCAGTATAGGAAATGGCCAGACGGCAACCACGGTGACCCAACATCGGGTTGGATTCATCCAGTTCAGCAATGCGTCGGCGCAGGCGCTGGGGTGTTACCTCCATGGCCTCAGCCACCTGGTTGATTTCGTCGTCTCCTGTGGGCAGAAATTCGTTCAATGGCGGATCCAGCAAGCGGATGGTAACCGGCAATCCTGACATGATTTCAAACAGCTCAACAAAATCCGCACGCTGCATCGGCAGTATTTTATCGAGCGCCTTGCGTCGGCCATCAGCATCTTCGGCCAATATCATTTCACGCATGGCAACAATGCGTTCGCCGTCAAAGAACATATGCTCGGTGCGGCTGAGGCCGATGCCTTCGGCGCCAAAATCACGTGCAGTGCGCGCATCCAGCGGCGTCTCTGCATTGGCACGCACTCCCATGGTGCGGGCGTCATCGGCCCACGCCATCAGGACACCAAAATCACCGGACATTTCGGCCTTCAGCGTGGCAACTTCACCAATCATAACTTCGCCGGTGGAACCGTCAAGGGTGATGATATCGCCCTTTTTAAGGGTAACGCCCGCCGATGACATGGTCTGGGCTTCATAATCAATGTGCAGGGAACCCGCACCCGACACACACGGCCTGCCCATGCCACGCGCAACAACGGCTGCATGCGAGGTCATGCCGCCGCGAGAGGTCAGGATACCTTCGGCGGCATGCATGCCGTGAATATCTTCGGGGCTGGTTTCGGTGCGCACCAGAATGACTTTGACATCCTGGGCATTGAGCTTTTCTGCCTCATCAGGGCTAAAAACGATTTCGCCCGAGGCTGCGCCGGGGGATGCCGGCAAGCCGATGGTAATCAGTTCCTTATCCGCATTGGGATCAAGGGTCGGGTGCAAAAGCTGGTCCAGGGCTGCAGGGTCAATGCGCATGACGGCTTCGTCACGGGTGATCAATCCTTCATGCACCATGTCGATGGCAATTTTAAAAGCAGCTTTGGTGGTGCGTTTGCCCGAACGGGTCTGCAGCATCCACAGCTTACCTTCTTGTACGGTAAACTCCAGATCCTGCATATCACGGTAATGACCCTCAAGCTTTTCGTAGATGGCTTTAAGCTCGACGAAAGTTGCAGGCATCAGCATTTCCAGCGAGGGATCAGGCATCCCGGCTTCAATGCGGGCGGCTTCAGTGATGTTCTGCGGCGTTCTGATACCGGCAACCACATCTTCGCCCTGGGCATTAACGAGAAACTCGCCATAAAGCGCTTTTTCACCGGTTGAGGGATTGCGGGTAAAGGCCACGCCGGTGGCACTGGTGTCCCCCATATTGCCAAATACCATGGCCTGAATGTTGACGGCCGTGCCCCAATTATCGGGGATATCATGCAAGCGGCGATAGGTGTTGGCGCGCTGGTTGTTCCAAGAGCCAAAGACAGCACCGATTGCGCCCCAGAGCTGTTCATGCACATCCTGGGGAAACGGTTTTTCCAGACGCTCTTCAACACATGCCTTATAGCGGGTTATGACCTCAAGCCAGTCTTCAGCATCAAGGTCCGTGTCCAGGTGTTTGTCGTGCTCATCCTTGTAACCTCCAAGAATGTCCTCAAACTCGTAATGCTCAATACCGAGCACCACGTCCGAGTACATCTGGATAAAACGGCGGTAGCTGTCATAGGCAAAGCGGCGGTCGCCGGATTTTTCAGCCAGCCCCTCAACGGTGGCATCATTGAGGCCAAGATTTAACACCGTATCCAGCATGCCCGGCATCGAGGCCCGCGCACCTGAGCGCACAGAAACCAGAAGCGCATTTTTAGCATCACCAAACACATGACCAACAATTTTACCAATGTGCTCAATGGCTTTTTCAACCTGTTATTTAAGGCCTTCGGGATATTTCTGCCCGGCCTCGTTATAGGCGGTACAAACCTCGGTGGTAATCGTCAATCCCGGCGGCACCGGCAGGCCAAGATTGCTCATCTCGGCAAGGTTTGCGCCCTTCCCGCCTAAAAGATTGCGCATTTCAGCGCTGCCATCGGCAACACCATCCCCAAACGTATAAACGAATTTCTGGACGTCAGAACACATGTATCAACCTTCAATTTTAGAAAAGTCGGCAACCTGGCCAAGAGTTTTACGAATTTGATTGAGCAGGCACAGGCGATTGCGCCGGATTGTCGGGTCATCCGCATTGACAATTACGGCCTCAAAAAACGCATCGACCGGTGTGCGTAAAGGAGCCATAGCGGCCATGGCGGCGGAGAAGTCTTCTGCTTTCAATGCCACAGTGGCGGCAGCTTTTGCTGTCTGCAATTCGGCGGCAAGAGTTTTTTCTTCCGTGTGCTCGAAGAAGCTTTCGTCGACTTCGCCGGAATACTCAATGCTGGGGCCGTCTTTTTTCTCTTCAATCGTCACGATATTGACCGCCCGCTTATAGCCCGCCAGCAGATTGGTACCATCTTCGGTTTTGAGAAAATCATTGAGGGCATTCACACGTTTGACAATCATAACCAGATCATCGTGATCACTATTTGACAGCACTGCGTCAATGAGATCATGCGCTATACCACGATCACGCAAATGGACCTTGAGGCGGTCGGTGAAAAACAACTGTAAGGTTGCAGGCTCAAACCCTTCGCCAAAACCCGGCCCGCGCTGTTCCTGATACAATTTCAAATGAGACTGCAACAAGTCGCCAAATTCCAGACGCACATTGTTTTCGAGAATGATACGGATAACACCTAAAGCAGCCCGCCTTAAGGCGAACGGATCTTTACTGCCGGTCGGCTTTTCGTTAATGGCCCAAAAACCAATGAGCGTATCCAGTTTATCGGCCAAAGCCACGGCAATGGATATGGCTTGTGCGGGCACATCGTCCGATGGGCCTTGCGGCTTGTAGTGCATCTCGCAAGCTTGCGCGATGGTGTCATCTTCGCCTTGAGCGGATGCATAATAACGCCCCATCAGGCCTTGCAGATCGGGAAATTCACCGACCATTTCAGTTACCAGATCAGCTTTGCACAAAACGGCTGCACGTTTGGCCTGTTCGCGATCAGCGCCGACGATTGGGGCAATTTTTCTCGCTAGAGATTTGAGGCGGTCAATGCGCTCACTCTGGGATCCGAGCTTTTCATGGAAGATGATTTTTTCCAGTTTCTTTGCCTGGTCTTCCAGCCGGGTTTTAAGATCAAGTTGCCAGAAGAACCTTGCATCGCTCAGCCGCGCATTGATGACGCGTTCGTTGCCGGCGACAATCTTCTTGCCACCATCTTTGGCCGCAAGGTTCGACACCAGAATAAACGCATTGGCGAGTTTGCCGGTTTTGGGATCGCGCAGGGAAAAACATTTCTGATGGGATTTCATGGCAATGGTCAAGACTTCCGGCGGCACTTCCAGAAAGGCCTCGTCAAAATTACCCATCATCACCACCGGCCATTCCACCAGACCGGCGACTTCGGCCAGCAGGCCCTTGTCTTCAACCAGTTCGAGACCCTTGGCAAAGGCGAGTTGTTTGGCGTCATGAGCGATGGTATCGCGACGATGTTGGGCATCGAGGATAACGTGGGCCTTTGCCAGTCTGGCTTCGTAATCTTCAAAACCCGTAACCGTAAATTCGTCCGGGGCCATGAAGCGATGACCTTTGGTGGTGTTGCCGGAGGTCACATCGCCAATTTCAAATTCTACCACTTGCGCGTCTTCTCCCTCGCCCAACAGGCACAGAACCGAATGCAAAGGCCGCACCCAGCGCAGATTGCCGTTGCCCCATTTCATCGATTTGGGCCACGGGAATTTATTTATAATGGCAGGGATGATTTCGGCAATTACAGTATTCGCCGCCGCGCCCTTTTTTTCGGTGATGGCAACGTAGAAATCACCCTTCTTGGGATCGGTCTGGATGGTTGCCTCATCAATGGAGGCAAGACCTGCCCCACGCAAGAATCCTTCAACCGCTTTTTCCGGTGCGCCTACTCTGGGGCCTTTGCGTTCTTCACGAACGTCGGGCTGGGTTGCGGGAATGCCGGTAACGCTCAAGGTCAGGCGGCGCGGGGTTACGAACGCGCCCGCACTTTCATAAACAAGGCCCGCATCGACAAGGGAATCGGTTACCAGCTTTTTCAAATTATCGGCGGCTTTGGCCTGCATGCGGGCGGGGATTTCTTCGCTGAATAATTCTAACAAGAGATCAGGCATCAGCACCTCCCGCTTCGGTTTTGATCCATGCTTCTCCGCATTGGCTGGAAAGGTTGCGCACGCGCAGGATATAGGACTGGCGCTCGGTTACCGAGATAACGCCACGGGCATCAAGCAGGTTGAACAGGTGAGAGGCCTTGATGCACTGGTCATAGGCAGGTTGGGCCATGCCGCCAGCATCTAGCAAGGACTGACATTCTTTTTCGGCATCTTCAAAATGGCGGGTGAGAGCAGCTGTATCGGCATATTCAAAATTATAGCGTGAATATTCCTGCTCGGCCTGCAAAAACACGTCGCCGTAGGAAACGCGGGCCTCACCCTCGCCACCATTGAAATTCAGATCATAAATATTATCGACGCCCTGCACATACATGGCGAGGCGTTCGATGCCATAGGTGAGTTCGCCGGTTATGGGTGAGCAATCCTGACCGCAGACCTGCTGAAAATAAGTGAATTGCGAGACTTCCATACCATCGCACCACACTTCCCAACCCAGACCCCAGGCGCCAAGTGTCGGGCTTTCCCAGTCATCTTCGACAAACCTGATGTCGTGATTTTCCGGGTCAATGCCGATGGCATAGAGGCTTTTGAGGTAAAGCTCCTGAAAATCCTTTGGCGAGGGTTTAAGGATGACCTGAAACTGGTAATAGTGCTGCAGGCGATTGGGATTATCGCCATAACGGCCATCTTTGGGCCGCCGCGAGGGCTGCACGTAGGCGGCATTCCATGGGCGTGGGCCCAATGAGCGCAGAATGGTTGCCGGATGAAACGTGCCAGCGCCGACTTCCATGTCATAGGGCTGAAGCAGGGCGCAGCCGTAAGCTGCCCAATACTGTTGCAGGGCCAGAATCAGCCCCTGAAACGAGCGCTCGGGAACAAGACTTGCTGAAGCTGGCTGGGTTGGCATTGCAACACTCTTGAGCGTAAGGCGAAAAGGCGATGTTCTTCTAAACGACCTTAGGGATTCGCGTAAAACAGAAGGAACGCGCGCAACCTACCCGTGGCACCTGTTCGGGTCAAGCCAGCCTTTTGATTTAATGCGTGCCACCTGCAACCAACCGCGCCCGTTCGAGTAAAAACTGTTTCGCCTCCCTCCCCCTTGTGGGGAGGGGCTCACGCCCGAGGATAACGGGAAGAGTGGGATATGTTACCAATTTCTTTGGGAAAAATTACAGGCCGTAGCGCGACCACATTGAGCGTTCTTCAATGGTTGAGATCACATCATCGGCAAGGCCCTGAACTATAGACTGCCCACTGGTGCCGGCAATAAAACCAAGCGATGAACCCGGGCTCAGGCGGCGTTTGAGCCAGCCCTGTTTGGCACCGAAAAGCTTCAGATCGACCTTGTCGCCAAATTTTTCACGCATAATAGTGCGTATATCGCCAATGCCGTCAATCAGACCAAACTCGAGCGCTTTGGTGCCGGTCCAGAATTCACCGGTAAACAGTTTTTTTGGGGTTTCTTTCAGCGCATCACCGCGGGCTTTTACCACCAACTCCTTGAAGGTTTCGTGGATGTCTTTTTGCAAGGATTTGATGCGTTTTACGTCGCTGGCATTTTCTGCCTTGAACGGATCGAGGATGTTTTTGTTATCACCGGCGGTATATACCCGGCGCTCGACCCCGACTTTCTTGATCAGTTCGGTAAATCCAAAACCGGCGGCAATGACGCCGATGGAGCCGACAATGGAATTGCTGTCGGCATAAATTTCATCGCCCGCACACGCCAGCCAATAACCGCCGGAGGCCGCCACATCTTCGCAAAACACATAGACAGGCAAATCATGCTCTTTGGCCAGGGCACGAATACGGGTGTAAATCAGGTTTGATTGCACCGGGGAGCCGCCGGGAGAATTTATCGCCAGCGCCACTGCTTTTGCATGTTTGGCTTTAAAGGCGGTTTCCAGAGCGGTGCTGACACTGTTGAGGGTGAGACCCGGCCGCAAGGCAGAGCCTGCGCCAATGACACCGCTGAGGCGCACAACGGCCACTACCGGCTTAGGGGCGCGAAAGCGTTTGGGCAATAATCGCCGCCAGCCCGTTATTTTGGGGGATTTTGTTGTTTTCATCAGGGATAGATAATCGCCGGGAGGACGAACCACAAGGCCAAAACGGCATTGTTGTTAAATTTTCAACCGTTTACCATCGCGTAAAATCGCCTGGAACTCGGGCGTGAAGCTGCCATCTGCCTGATGCATGATCTGGCCCGGCAACAGGGTTGATTGGGCGCGAGAGCCCTTTATGCCCTGCACAATGAGCCTTGAAGCGGGCATATGGGCCTTGGGAAACAGCGGATAAATTTTCAGTCCACCGGCCCGGCCCTCAAAGCTGGCGGTCAGCTTTGCCAGGGCTTCAGCGCGATGAATGATGGTTATGGTACCATGGGGTTTGACCACGGCTGTCAGGAATTTCAACCATCTGTCCAGTCCCTCGGTGCCCATAATATTGGCTTTGGCCTTACCGGCATCAGGGGACACCTGGGCTGCTGCTTCGGCGAAAAACGGCGGATTGGCAAAAACATGATCATAGAGGTTTTGCACAATACCTTTTTGCTCCAAATCCTTGAATGACTTCGACAGATCACCTTCGACAAATGTCGAGTTTTTATCAAATCCGTTGCGGGCGGCATTTCGATGGGCAAGTTCTATACTGTGCGGATTTATTTCGAGGCCGACAACCTTGAGGTTTTCCACAGTGGCCGCCAGGCACAGGCTGGCAATGCCGGTACCGCTGCCCGCTTCAAGGGTCGTTTCGCCGGGTTGCGCAGGAATGACAGCAGCTAAGAATACCGCATCAAGACCGGAACGATAGCCCTTTGCCGGTTGCAAACAGTGTAATTTGCCGCCCAGGAAAGCATCGTCGGTGAGTTCATCGACCCCAAGCGTCATAATCCGTCTATGTCCGCCTCCCTGACAATCCGCCGGGCCTGGTTGATCTGGTCACCCATCACCATAATACGTCGCGGCAACACACCGATGGAACCTTCAACAACACTCATGTTGGCGTCCATAACATGATGCGGAATTCCGGCATCATTCAACATCGATTCAATATATGAGATCAGGACCATATCGTTTGTTCGCAGAAGTTCTTCCATAGATAAATATATTCAATCACCAAAAAATCATCGAAATAGTGCTGCCGTCAGTGTATGTGATCACACTAAAGGCCCAAAGGCAATTCATCGCACTTGACCCAACTATGAGCGCCGACATATTGTCATTTACAGATTTGGTACTGAAGGATACATGTTTTGGGCGTTGTAATTCCCCTCGATAAAGGCCGCAATCAGGCGGCAAGTCTGGCACCGTTGATGGCACTGGTTGCCGATGATATGGCTGGTGTCAACGAGTTGATCATGCAACGCGTGGTGTCAAACGTTGAACTTATCCCCGAGCTGGCCAGGCATCTGATTGATTCCGGCGGCAAGAGAATCAGGCCGATGCTGACCATTGCCGCAGCCCAGATGTGTGGTTATCAGGGCAAACACCACATCAAACTGGCCTCAAGCGTTGAATTTATGCATACGGCAACCCTGTTGCATGATGATGTGGTTGATGAAAGCGACATGCGCCGCGGCAATAAAACCGCACGCATCCTGTGGGGCAATGAGGCAAGTGTCCTGGTCGGTGATTTTCTGCTTGGTCAGGCCTTCAAGATGATGGTTGAAACCGGCTCGCTCGACTGCCTCGCGGTTTTGTCGGATGCTGCTGCGGTGATTGCCGAGGGCGAGGTGATGCAACTGGCCGCCGCCCAGCATATCACCACAACCGAAGACGCTTATCTCGCTGTAATCAAGGCAAAAACCGCTGCTCTGTTTGCCGCTGCCGCCCACGTAGGTGGGATAATTTCCGATCAATCGCCGGAAAAACGTTCGGCCCTCGACAGCTATGGCCGCAATCTGGGGCTGGTGTTTCAACTTATAGATGATGCGCTGGATTATTCCGGTGATGCCGATGCCATGGGTAAATCTGTTGGCGATGATTTCAGGGAAGGCAAAATTACCCTGCCGGTGGTTTTAACCTATCGTCGCGGCAATGAAGACGAGCGAAAATTCTGGAAGCGCACCCTGGAGGATGGAAATCAGGAAGATGGTGATCTTGAGCATGCTATTTCATTGATGAAACAACATAATGCGCTGGAAGACACCATCAATCGTGCCCACCACTATGGTGCAATAGCGTGTGATGCGCTGGAGATTTTTCCGGCATGCCCGCAAAAAACCGCACTGATGGAAGTGGTTCGATTTTGCGTGAACCGTTCATTTTAAGACATGTTTTCTTGAATGAGCGGCCTTGTTTCCACTCTTTTTATTTCAGCTTTTGTTTCTGCCACCTTGCTTCCGGGATCGTCCGAGATTGTGCTGGTGGGGGTTTTGTCCAGCAATGAGGTTGCGGTTGGTCTGGCGGTTTTGGTCGCAACAATTGGTAATACACTTGGCAGTTGCGTGAACTGGGGCATTGGCCGTTTCTTTTCCCACCATCGCTCGCACAAATGGTTCCCGGTCCCACATGAAAAATACGATCGCTTCACCACCTGGTATCAACGCTGGGGAATCTGGTCTTTACTCCTGTCGTGGCTACCGGTTATCGGTGATCCGCTCACTGTGATTGCCGGTGTCTCGCGCACACCATTACTGTTGTTCACCACATTTGTGTTTGTGGCCAAGGCAGTGCGTTATCTGGCTGTTGCAGGGGTTTTTTCATTGATCTGGTAAGGCTGATCTTTTACAACTCCGCCCTCCACCTCAATTCAGCCGGCAGTGTTTAACCCACCAGCTTGGCGCTTTTTTATTGATAAATTCAGCCCCGCGCACTGCTTTATCTCTGTCTGCAAACAGGCCAAAACTTGTAGCCCCGCTTCCCGTCATCCGGGCCAGAAGACAGCCATCACAAGCCAGCAATGCGTCTTGAACATCAGATATTTCGCGACACATGCGAATGGCCGGAGGTTCAAGGTCATTGCGACAGGAGCGAACAAAGTCTGCAAGGTCATGAGCGTCGTCGAAGGCATGTTCAGGTTTCAGGCTTAGTTCATCGCGGCGGATGGCGCCTGGCACCGCGAGGGCTGCAAAAACCGCACCGGTGAGCATTTTGATATTTGGATTGACCAAAATTGCATAGACTTCCGGCAGGGCTGGAAGCGGGGTGACAATGTTGCCAACACCACTCATGAAAGAAGCCACAGGGTCCAGACACACGGTTACATCAGCCCCCAGACCAATGGCAAGCTGACCGGCGGCTATGCGCGATACCTTGATGTCAACCAGATAGGCAAGCGCGCGAATGACAGCGGCGGCGTCTGATGATCCTCCCCCCATCCCGGCAGCTATGGGCAGGTTTTTAACCAGATCAACATGAACACCGGGCAGGCAGTCGTGAAAGCCTTTTACAAATGCTATGGCGGCTTCCAGAGCGATGTTTTTTTCCTCTTTGCGCAGGGGACCGGCAAATGGGCCCGAGACATTGAGGTCAAAACCATTGTGGCTTTTAACCGTAATCTCATCACCAACATCGGCAAAGGCGACAAAACTTTCAATCAGGTGAAATCCGTCTTCGCGGCGACCTTTGATATGAAGGGTAAGGTTGATTTTTGCCGGAGCAAACTGGTGAACTGTCTTCATGCAATCGTCTCGTCGAAACTGCCTGTCCAGATCCCGGCTCAAGGCCGGGATGGTGCATTAAAGGTGGAAAACCCCTTTGAACCTATAATCTTGTGCTTTTTCCACACCGTCCCGGCCTTGAGCCGGTATCCTGCTTCAATCTCGACATTCAGGATCAGGTCTTGTTGCCAGTGGGTTGCGAGGCTTCTTTGGTGTCGGGCTCATTATCGTCAAGACCATTTTTGAGTTTCAGTTTGATTTTTACCTGGTTTTCCGGCTCGGATTTCAAATCAAGGGCATGCTGCCACTGAAACCTGGCTTCAAGTTTTCGGCCCACCCGCCAGTAGGCATCGCCGAGATGATCGTTGATGATGGGATCGTCAGGTTTGAGGTTAACAGCGCGCTCAAGTGTTTTTACGGCATTTTCAAAATCATTCAGACGATATTGCGCCCAGCCCAGACTATCAACGATATAGCCGTCTGCCGGTCGCAGTTTTACTGCCTTGCGGATCATTTCCAGCGCGCGCGTCAGGTTTAGTTTTTTATCTACCCAGGAATAGCCCAGATAATTCAGCACCAGGGGTTGATCGGGCTCAAGCTCAAGTGCTTTGAGCAGATCGACTTCAGCTTTTTTCCATTGATCTATACGCTCGTAGCTGATGCCGCGGAAATAATAGAATGACCAGGGCGGCGTTATTGCGGGAACCATGAGATCGAATGCTGAAGAATAAGCCTTTACAGCTTCCTTAAATTTCGAGCGTCCGCGCATCATATTGCCCAATGCCAGAAACGGGTCATAATCCTCGGGGTAAGCTGCAATAACAGATTTAAGTTTTTCAACAGCATCATCGGTGCGATCAAGCCGGTCGAGATTGGCGGCGATGCGTATTTCAGCATTTTTTCGCAAGCTGGATTTTGCTGCAACCTGATCATAGGAGGAGAGTGCGAGACCGTTTTTCTTCATGTCTTCGTAAATATCTCCCAGCAAAGTCCAGGCTGAAGGAGACGTCGGGTTTAGAAATAGCGCTATCTGGGTATAAATAAGGGCAAGGTCAGAACTTGAATCCTGTGACAAGGCGCTGGCGACACCAAACATTGCTTCGGCTGCACCATTTTTCGCAGTGCGAACAAAATACGGCGGCACCGTGCCTTTTACAGCGCGATTTCTGGCTTCCGCCACCAGGGGATGGCGGGGAACACGGCTCAGAAAAGCATCATAAATTTCAAGAGCCTGTTTTTGTTTGTTGCGGCGTTCGAGAAAGTTTCCATATGCCAAAGTGATCCGCAAGGAGGAACCTGTCCCCCGATAGGCGCTTTGGTAGAATTCCTGTGCCTTGGCAACCGAGCCAAGAGCATCCGCAATCAAAGCTGAATGGTAGGTTCTGAAGACAACAAAGGATTGTGTTTTTGATAAGGGCACGAGGGCTTTTAGAGCTTCATCAAGATCTCCCACTCCTTTATAGGCCCAGGCGTTTAAAAGACCTGATGTCAGTATGCCAATCTGGCCGCGAGCGGCACGATCAAATTTTTCTGTTGATTTGGAAAACCGCTTTGCAAGAAAATCATCCAGACCTGAAATATAAAACGCCATTCTGTTTTCGCGCCCAAGTTTAATCAACTTGTTGGCGAGTTGAACCGCGCGCTCCATGTTTCCGGCAGAAACTTCAAGCAGGAAGGCCGGCTCCAGAATGTCGAGATTATCAGGATCTGACATTAAGGCGCGGGCATAAAACCCTGCAGCCCTGTCAGCATCACGCACCGAGCCGGCAAAACGCCCGGCCAGATAATTCCCCGACAGAGACAGGGAAATCGGATAGTCATCATGATCAGCATCTGTGCGCGCCTGGGCGGCGGCAGGTGCCATTGCGTAGCTGGATGCGAACACCAGACCGCCAAGCAAAAACAAAAACAAGCCGGATCGCCTTAAGCGACAGGCCAGGGTAAGGTATAATTTTTCCACGACAGTCATTCTACTCGTCTTTAGATTAAACCCGCCAAACAATGAGGCTATTGTGGGTGCAGTGCAAGTCACAACTTTGAAGATTATGACCACTTCGCCTACATGTTAGGGTAGTTTGGCCCGCCACCGCCTTCGGGAACGGTCCAGTTAATATTCTGCGAGGGGTCTTTAATATCACAGGTTTTACAGTGTACGCAATTTTGCGCATTAATCTGGAACCGGGGATTTTGCCCCGACTGGTCCACTATTACCTCATAGACCCCGGCAGGACAATAGCGCTGTGCGGGCTCAGCATACTCCGGCAAATTGACCGAAATGGGAATATCCTTGTCCTTCAACTTGAGATGAACCGGCTGATCTTCTTCATGATTGGTAGCAGACAGATATACGGATGACAGTCTGTCAAAGGATAATTTGCCATCGGGCTTTGGATATTCGATTGGCTTGTGCCGGGCAGCTTTTTCCAATGTTGCATAATCGGGCTTGCCGTGGCTCAAGGTGAAAGGCAGGCCAATACGCAGGTTATTCATCCACATATCAATACTGCCCAGAGCGATGCCAATCCAGGTGCCAAACCGGCTCCACAACGGTTTGACATTACGCACCATCCTGAGGTCTTTGATAACGTCAGACCCGTCAAACTCTGCCTGATACTGCACCAGCTCATCATTGCTGCGATTTTCTCCAAGGGCGGCAAAGGCAGCTTCTGCCGCCATCATGCCCGAGGCCATGGCATTGTGGGTGCCTTTGATGCGCGGCAGATTTACCATGCCGGCCGAGCAACCAATGAGGGCACCGCCGGGAAATGTGAGCCTGGGGATCGATTGAAACCCACCTTCGGTAATCGCACGCGCACCATAGGAAATACGTTTACCGCCTTCGAGAACTTCGGCAATGGACAGGTGGGTTTTGAAACGCTGAAACTCCTCGAACGGTGAGAGATACGGGTTTTTGTAATTGAGATGGACAACAAAACCCACAGCAACAAGATTGTCCTCGAGGTGATAGAGGAATGAGCCGCCACCGGTTCTGGAATTTAACGGCCAGCCGAATGTGTGCTGCACAAGGCCCGGTTGATGTTTTTTTGCATCAACCTGCCACAATTCCTTGAGGCCGATGCCAAATTTCTGCGGTTGTTTTCCGGCATCAAGGTCGAATTTCGCAATCAGCGTTTTGGCCAGGGAACCTCTGACCCCCTCGCCGATAAAAGTATATTTGCCATGCAGCTCCATGCCGCGCATAAAGCCATCCTTTGGCTGGCCGTCGCTGCCAATTCCCATATCGCCGGTGGCCACACCCTTGACACTGCCATCTTCATTGTAAAGCACTTCTGCTGCGGCGAAGCCGGGATAGATTTCAACGCCTAAAGCTTCCGCCTGCTCCGCCAGCCAGCGGCACAGATTGCCGAGCGAAATGATATAGGCACCATGATTGCTCATTAGCGGTGGCATGAGGAAATTGGGCAGACGCAAGGCTCCACCGGGACCCATAATGAGGAAAACATCCTTGGTAACCTTCGTATTGAGCGGTGCGCCTTTTTCCTTCCAGTCAGGAATGAGCCGGTTCAAGGCGACCGGGTCAATAACCGCACCTGAAAGAATATGCGCCCCCACTTCCGA
>JAJRTY010000068.1 GCA_024278055.1 Alphaproteobacteria bacterium
GACCCTGACCGTTAAGGCCACCCGTGCAGCGGTGCAACAAGCACTGGCGACCACGGGTGTTTGCCATCTCATTGACCAGTCTGTTTCTTCGCTTTCAGGTGGTGAGCAACAACGGGTTTTGCTGGCACGGGCATTATTGCGCGAACCTGATTTGCTGATCCTCGATGAGCCGGTGCAGGGTGTGGATTTTTCCGGTCAGGTAGCACTTTATCAGCTCATCAGTGACATCAGGCATGAGCGCGGTTGTGCAATATTGATGATCTCTCACGATCTCCACATCGTCATGGCACAAAGTGACCGGGTCATTTGTCTTAATGCGCATGTGTGCTGCGAGGGCCACCCGCAAGAGGTTGGCAACAACCCCGAGTATGTAAAAATGTTTGGCAATACGGCCGCACAGACCCTCGGACTTTATGCCCACCACCATGATCACAATCATGATTGATGATTTCCTCATACGCGCAGTTGTGGCCGGGCTTGGCATTGCCGCGGTGGCCGGTCCGCTTGGCTGTTTTGTCGTGTGGCGGCGCATGGCATATTTTGGCGACACCATGGCCCACAGTGGTTTGCTTGGCGTCGCCATCGGCCTGTTTTTCAGCATCAATTTAGTGTTGGGCGTGTTTGTTGCCTGTATGGCGGTAGCCTTTGTTCTGGTGTTCCTGCAACGCGCCCGCGGGCTTGCCACCGACACGGCTTTGGGAATACTGGCGCACTCGGCCTTGTCTTTAGGCCTCGTGGTCATCAGCTTCATGCCCTCGGTGCGTGTGGACCTGATGGGCTACCTGTTTGGCGATATTCTGGCGGTTTCTATGATGGATATTCTCCTGATTTATGCTGTCGCAGCGCTCTCCTTGCTGTGTCTGGGTTTTATCTGGAACCGCTTGCTGGCCCTGACAGTCCATGCCCATCTGGCGGCTGCTGAAGGCATCCCCACAAAAACCCTGCATATTATTTTCATGTTATTGATTGCAGGCCTGATTGCCGCGGCCATGAAAATCGTCGGCATCCTGCTGATCACATCTTTGCTGATTATACCCGCTGCTGCCGCCCGGCCCTTTGCCGGCTCACCTGAGAAAATGGCGGCGATTGCCGTATTGATTGGCGCTCTTGCCGTGATGATCGGACTTTGGGCATCTTTACAGCTTGATACACCTTCAGGCCCGTCAATTGTGGTGGCTGCTGACGCTTTGTTTGGCTTCAGTATGATTTTTTCTGCTGTGCGCAGGACAAGATCGGTATAAGACAATGTATCTGCAACCTGAGGATGGCAAGTCGTGCAAAACGGACCTTTGATGCGTCGGCATTCGACACCGGTAAACATAGACGAGATCACCGTTGGTGGCCTTGCACCCATTGTGGTGCAATCCATGACCAATACAGATACAGCAGATGTCGCCGGCACTGTTGATCAGATTGAAGCCCTGGCAAAAGCGGGATCTGAAATTGTTCGCGTCACCGTTGACAGGGCAGAAGCAGCTAAAGCCGTGCCCCATATCCGGGATGCTTTGGCTAAACGCGGATGCGACGTTCCAATTGTGGGAGATTTTCACTATATCGGCCACAAGCTCCTGGCGGATTATCCGGCCTGTGCCGGGGCTCTGGCCAAATACCGCATCAATCCCGGCAATGTCGGCTTTCGCGAAAAACGCGATCACCAGTTTTCCGCCATGGTTGAAGTCGCACTTGAACATAACAAACCCATCCGCATAGGTGTCAACTGGGGCAGTCTTGATCAGGAACTGTTAACTCGTCTGATGAATGAAAATGCTGCAAGTGCCAACCCGGCAGACGCTCAACAGGTGATGTGGGAAGCATTGGTGCAATCGGCCCTGATCAGCGCTCAAAGGGCTGAAGAAATAGGCCTGGGTAGCGACAAGATAATTCTTTCGGCCAAAGTAAGCCAGGTGCAGGACCTAATTGCAGTCTATCGTATGCTGGCTGCCCGCAGCTCCTATGCGCTTCATCTGGGGCTTACCGAAGCAGGCATGGGCTCACGCGGCATTGTCGCCTCAACCGCTGCCTTGAGCGTCCTTTTGCAGGAAGGAATTGGCGATACCATACGCATTTCCTTAACGCCTGAACCCGGTGGCGACCGCGTCCGCGAAGTGCTTGTGGCCCAGGAAATTCTGCAAACCATGGGCTTGCGCTCCTTTATGCCTTCAGTGGTCGCCTGTCCCGGCTGTGGCCGCACCACCAGCACTGTGTTTCAGGAACTGGCCCGGCAGATCACTACCCATGTGCAGACCAATCTTCCTGTGTGGCGCGATAAATACCACGGCTTTGAAACTCTCAAGCTTGCCGTCATGGGTTGCATCGTCAATGGACCGGGCGAAAGCAAGCACGCCGATATCGGTATCTCCCTGCCCGGCACCGGCGAAGAACCCGCCGCCCCGGTTTTCGTCGACGGCAAAAAATTCAAAACCCTGCGCGGACCGGATATAGCAGAAGAATTCACCGCCCTGGTGGACAACTATATCGCCGAAAATTATAAGATGAAATAGGAGTTCGGTATTTTTAGAGGCGCTCAAGCGGGTCTAAAAACCCAATTTTATCTCCGCACACAAACCCCTATTTCTCTCGCATAATCGCAAACCTGGCCGCTGCCCTCAGCATATCAGCCTTGGCGCCAAAACCCGACAAAGCATCGATTGCCTGTGCCACTTGCCGGTGCGCCATAGCCCGGGCCTCATCAGCACCCAGCAGCGACACAAATGTGGCTTTGCCCGCATCAGCATCTTTTTGCGTTGCCTTGCCGATTGTTTCAGATGAACTTTCATGATCAAGAAGATCATCAGCAATTTGAAAAGCCAGACCTAGTTTTCCAGCGTAGAGTACGAGTTGCGCTGTTTGTTCCTCAGATGCACGGCCCAGGATAGCGCCTGCATGACAGGCATGTTTGATCAGGCATCCGGTTTTTAACGACTGTATCAATCTGGTGTCATCAAGTTTGGCAGGCATCGTTTCTGCGGCAAGATCGAGCATCTGCCCTCCGGCCATGCCATCAGCGCCACAGGCTCTGGCCAGTGCTCGAACCAGTTCAACGCGGATGGCAGCATCTTCATGGGTTGCATCTGCACTCAAAATTTCAAAAGCAAGTGTCAACAGACTGTCGCCCGCAAGTATCGCCGTTGCTTCATCAAAATGCTTATGAACCGTGGGCCTGCCGCGGCGCAAATCATCATCATCCATCGCCGGTAAATCATCATGCACCAGCGAATAGCAATGAACACATTCCAGCGCACAAGCTGCTGGCAACGCCGCTTCGCGCCCAACACCGAACATCGCCGCTGTCTCAATCAGCAAAAACGGCCGCAAGCGCTTGCCTGCCCCCAAAGCTGCATAGCGCATCGCCCGCCACAGCTGCGGTGCCGAGACGCCGGCTTCGCTTATGCGCTCATCAAGCCAGCCATCCACAGCCGTGGCGTTTTGCGCCAGACGTTGTTCAAAACCCATTTAAACCTGTCATTCATGTTCAATTTATCAGTAGGTCTTGATAGCATCCTGTGCGAAATTGAAAAGCGAAGTTTTTCAACCTGTTCCTGGACAATCAGCACGGTGACAACACCACAACAAACAAAAGAGACGCAATCAAAGCGGAGGTTTCTACCACGGGCTTTGCGATTTTTCTTGAGCGCAATTGTTATTTTGAGCCTGATTATAGTCGGGCTTTCCGTGCTTTATCGCTTCGTTCCGCCATCGTATTCGGCCTTGATGTTATGGCGCATGGCCAGCGGTGTCCAAACCGATTATCGCTGGCGGCCGCTTGACCGGATTTCCGATAATCTGGCTTATGCGGTTATTGCTTCTGAAGATGGGCGGTTTTGCCGGCACAATGGTGTTGACTGGCTCGCGGTTGAAACTGTGTGGGAAGATTTCCAAAGGTCAGGCAATAATCGCCCGCGCGGGGCCAGCACCATACCTATGCAGGTTGCCCGCAATCTGTTTTTGTGGCCATCGCGAAATTACCTGCGCAAGGCGCTGGAAGTACCAATTGCTTATTGGCTTGATATGGTATGGACGAAGCGGCGCATGATTGAGATTTACCTCAACATTGTCGAGTGGGGACCGGGGATCTATGGTGCGGAAGCAGCTTCACAATTTTACTTTGGCCATAATGCCGCAAATCTTAACCCGTCTCAGGCGGCCTTGCTGGCCGCAGCCTTACCCAATCCTATCGCCAGAAATCCCGCCAGGCCATCGCGAAAACTGCGACGCCTGGCATACTCGGTGCAAAAACGCCTCAGGGCAATCAGAGGCCGGGCTGCCTGTATTTTCTCCAATTAAGCCTGGACACTGTATTTTTTTTAATCTTATCTCTATTTTGGTGATGGTTTTACTGGCATCTTTGCGTCATTGCGCGTATAAGCCACCGAAATCAGCTCTGAAACACCTGACGGGTGCTTCGGATTTAAGAGAATTATTCTCATAGACCAGATAAGGAATGGAGTGCGCTATGGCAGTCCCTATGAAAAAAGTGACACGTATGAAACGTGGCCACCGGCGTTCAACAGATGCGCTGAAACAGCCCTCATATGTGGAAAACAAGGAAACCGGTGAATTGCACCGCCCGCACCATATCGATCTCAAAAGCGGGATCTATAATGGCCGCCAGGTTCTTGAGCCCAAAGAAACATACTAGAAACATTTGAATTCATTCAAATGTGATCTATAAAAGGTCTGCCGTTGGCGGGCCTTTTTGTATTGCAACATCTGTTGTGAAAAATTGAGATTATTGTGCAGGGACACGGATGCTATGTTGTTGAATTTCCCCCTCTTGATACTGGTATTTGCGGGCTACAATACCATCGCATTTTTCACCACCGGCACATTTGAGACTGCGATTTTTTCAGTAACCATGATTTCCGGCGCCCAATGGGCATACAATCTGGGCGATCTGCTGGTGACGGTTGCCCTGTTTCTGCTTTTTATCGAATTGCTCAAGGCGACGCGCTCAGGCACGGTCTCCATTGTTGATCACATGTTGTCAACATTGGTCTTCATAGGATTTCTGGTTGAATTTATTGTCATAGAACAGGCAGCAACATCAACGTTTTTTCTTCTGACGCTGATCTCCCTGATTGATGTCATAGCCGGATATTCGGTCACCATACAATCGGCCCGGCGCGATTTTGGCGTCGGCCCCGGCAGCGGGCTGTTTTAGAGCGTGTCACCGATACGTGGTTAGCGGGTATCGATGACACGCTTAAACCGGAATTTATTCAGCTACGAAACCACAATGTTCAATGGCCCAGAGCGCACACTGCTCATCGCTTTTTGAATGCGCTCCCGAAACACCAACGGCGCCGACAACCTGACCGGCTCTGTTCTTGATAATAACACCTCCGGGAACCGGCATATAACGACCGCCTGAAATAGCGTTTAGTGCATAGGCATGGTGGGGCCGTTCTTCGGCATTTTCGCCCAGTTTCCGCGAATTTTTGCCCATGCCCAAAGAACCATAGGCCTTGGCTTCGGCGATTTGAGATTTCAGGAAACCAACGCCGTCCTGAGACTGTTGAGCCTTGATGTGGCCACCGTCGTCCAGCACCACCACAGCCAGAGGCCCAAGCCCAAGGTTTGAGCCTTTTTTGAACACGCTGCGGATGATGGAATTTGCCTTACTTAGTTTAATTGTACTCATTCTTGTCAACTCCTTGTTTTTATTATTCTTAATGGAATCAGCAACAACATATTGCAACCTGCCCTCAAGGTGGTTGTTCTTACAGTGTCGGACTGCCTTTTTTCACATTGCAAAAATGGAGGTTTTTCTACCGGGCTTCAACTACGTCAAAGTTGTATTTTATGAGTGCTGGTCCAAACAGGGGAAAGGCCGCAATGTCCACAGTTTCAGGCCAATAGTGCGGAAAAAATTTCCGTAAGATACCTTATATGCGGGAAATTGTACGCGGGCCGGGTGTGAATGAAGTCTGGTTTGTGTATGTTTCCCGGGCAAAATCACCGTGGCGCCGAACAGAGCGTGCCGGAGTTTCAACCGCTGTCTCCTGACCGATATATTGAGCAATAAAAGGCACAAATGCCCGCCAGCGTTTTGTGCTCAATAGTGATCGATCTTGTGTGCTTTGGTGAAGGGCAACGATGTCTTTGCCCGCAATTTTTGTGGTCTCGGCATTATTGTTTTGCATCGGCCCGGTACTGGTGAACGATCTCTCGTCCTGAGATCCAGCCGCGTTCAATGCGCCAGTCTGATGTCGTCGCATGGAAGACTGGCGTCGAAGCGTTGGGGTTGTGGGCTCAATGCGCATGCATCACCGATTGTTTCATTTTAGATCACTTGTTCCTGTTACACGCAATAACCCGGCCAACTTGGCGTTAATGAAATATTA
>JAJRTY010000069.1 GCA_024278055.1 Alphaproteobacteria bacterium
AAGCCAGCCCGCTCCCCCGGCCCAACCACCCGTAAAGGTACCCTGAGGGGTGGTTGGGCCGGGGGAGCGGGCTGGCTTCAGGACTTTTGAGTCAGACTCTTAAACCGAGTGATAAAAATCGATGGTTGCAACCGTCATGGTCGATACTTTGAAACGTTCTTTTACCCGCAGGTGTAAAATATCGGAACGCGCCTTCATTTCCGCCGGGTTTTTGAGTGCGAATTCCAGCGCGGCCGCAAGGTCTTTTACGTTGTCCGGAGATACAAGAAATGATGCCTGTTCACCGAATATTTCGGCAATGCCGCCAACCCGGGTGGTGATGATGGGCAAGTTGGCAGCAGCACCTTCTAGGATGATGTAGGGAAATGATTCGGCGCGCGAAGGGATGACCAGGTGACGGCCAAGTGAAAAGCCTTTTGATGCGGGCTGAAAGCCAGCAAATTTGGTGCAATCCTTCAAATCAAGCTGGTTGGCAATTTTTTTAAAGTCGCTGGCATCCGGCCCCTCGCCAACAATTGTGCAACTGCATTGCAGGCCCTTTTGCCGCAGGATAGCCAGGGCATTCAGAAGAATATCAATGCCCTTGAGATGGCGCAACTCGCCAATAAATACGAAATCGCTGGCCTTATCATCAAGCTGGCGGGGCTGGAAATCATCGTCATTAATGCCATTATGAATAATCCGCATGGCGCAGGAAGGATTACCGATTTTGTGCCGATAGGTTTCCTGGGAAAACGCACACTCGAAAATTATGCCGTCTGTGCGTCGGCTCAACAGGCTTTCAAGTCGAAAGAAGATAAAACCCATGAGCGACCCGGTTTTATAATGCAGGCTGCCGCCATGGGGAGTGTAAAAGGCTTTGGCGTTGACTGAATGCCCGAGTATGCGAGCATAGGCTCCACCTTTGGCGCCATGACCGTGGAGGATATCGGGGGACAGTCCGTCAAGAGCTTTGCGCAAATGGCGGATGGTGGACCAATCCGAAACGCCCGGCAGGCGGCTGATGGGGAGCCTGTGAACACCCAAAGAGCAGTGGGGTTCCAGCCGCTTGAGAATACGCGCAGCGTTTTCACCACCGGTTTCAGAGTCACAAAATATGCCAACCTGAAGACCGCATTCTGATTGCGTTTTTGCCAGATCACAGACATGGCGAAACAATCCTCCCACCGGAGTTCGAAGCACATGGATAACCGATAAAGAATAAGTGGTTTTGTCACTCATTATTTAAAAAAAACGTTCTTCCACCACAATTGTATCGCCGGGTTGTAATGTGGCGGTTCGGCGCAAGGTGAGAGTGCGGGATCTATTATTAGCATCTTTACGTGTTACTTTGACACGGGATTGACGCGCACGCGGGGTAAATCCACCGGCAATTGCCACCGCTGTTTGAACATCCATACCATCAATATAAGGGTATTGGCCGGAATTTGTAACTTCGCCAAGAATATAGAATGGCCGGAAGGTTGTAACCTCTACTGAAACATTGGGGTTGCGCAGAAACTTTTTTCGTAATCTGGTGGTTATGCGCTGGGCCACCTGACGGGTGGTTAAGCCCGCAACCTGCACGGATCGCAACAGGGGCATGGAAATTGTGCCGGTACCATCAACTGCATATTCGCCGGTCAAGGTAGGTTCGCCAAAAACGCCAACCTGCAACCTGTCGCCCTGGCCGACTTTATAGGCTGTGTTTTTGTGTGAGTATGAATTTTTGGCCGGTGATGTTTGTGATGAAAAGCTGCTCACAGAGGTTTGCCAACTGTTCTTGGCCTTGCCTGCACAGCCAGCCAGCAGAAGTGACGTCAAAACGAGAATAAAAATCGATGGCATTTTGCAGCTATACATTTGGGTTCATCAACTATTTTACTGACATTGAGAATTCAACTTAACCCGGTATGGTTAACAAACCTTAATCATCGTGGTCTGCACCAATTTAGCGGCGTTAAGACTTTGGTTACCAAAAACCCATCTATTGTAAGTCACGTGAACGACTCACATTTTTGGCGCTTTTTATAATGAAAAACCCTCAAATCGGCCTAAATCCTAATGCTGCACCTGCGCAGCAGGTTCCAGTGGCCGGGCCTGAGCGCGATATTAATCTGTATGAACTGGTAAGCGGGATAGCCGCACGCTGGCGTATTATTGTCGCCCTGGTGGGGCTTGTGGTTATTACCGGTGCCGTGATTTTGATGTTCACCCAGCCGCGTTATTCCTCAGGGGTGAGGATTTTGTTTGGCAGCACTGAAGCCGAAGTCCTGACCACCAATCGATTAAATGTCCGGCCTGGAGTTGAGCAGGATCTGGTGCGCAGTCAGATTCATGTGCTGCAATCGCGCGACCTGATGGTCCGGGTTATCGAAGATTTGAACCTGACCCGGAATTCCGAATTTGTGTCTTCTGACAAAAAGCCGGGCCTTAAAGACTGGCTTTTTGGCGCGCTGGGCTTTGGCGGTGATTCGCAAATGGTGTCACCGGAGGAGCGCGCCTGGGAAAAACTGGCTTCACGTATAGAAGTGTACCCCTTGCCCGGTAGCCGTGTCATCGCCCTGGATGTGTGGTCATATGACCCGGTGCTGGCAGCGGATATAGCCAATGGCATGGCTCTGGCTTACCTGAATGAATCCAAAGCAGCAAAATCACGCAGCAACAAACAGGCCACTGAGTGGCTGTCCGGTCGGATTAAGGAGTTGCAGGAAAAAGCCCAGGCGGACGAGGCCAAGGTTGAGCGGTTTCGCGCCCGGGCCGGGTTGCTGCAGGGGACGACCAATAGTTTGACGGCTGAAGAACTTTCAGGAATCAAGGGTCAGATTATAGTTGCATCGGCGAACCGTTCCCAGGCCTTGGCGCGGGCCAGACATATACGAAAACTGCTTAAAAGCGGCAGAGATATCAATACATCCAGCGAAGTGTTGCAATCCCCATTGATAAGCCGGTTGCGTGAGCAGCAGGTGACCTTGCGACGGCTGATTTCTGATCTGTCGGCGAAGTATCTGCCTTCGCATCCGCGTATGGTGCGGTTGCGGGCTGAAATTGCCGGTCTGTCGCGTCAGGTGCGTGCGGAAATGCGTAAAATCGTCACCAGCCTTCAAGGTCAGGTCGATGTGGCTACCGCCCGGCTTGCCTCTCTTAATGCCAGTCTGGAGCGGGTGAAGGCAACGGCTGAAGAAGGCAACGGACAAAGGGTTGGCCTGAAAGCACTCGAGCGCAATGCGCTGGCCAGCGCCCAGCTTCTGGAAACCTATCTGCAGCGTTTTGGCGAAGCCAGTGCGCGCGCAGATATTGAAACCCAGTCGGCCAATGCGCGCATTATTTCAAAAGCCTATGCTGAGACAACGCCGTCATATCCCAAAAAGGGGCCGATTTTGCTTTTGCTTGGCCTCGGCAGTCTGGTGCTTGGTGTGATGATTGCCTTTTTACTGGAAATATTTTCGGTCAGCCCGGCGTTGGCAGCATCCGGGAACGCTAGAACAAACCGGTTTGCCGGACCTGTTCCACTGCCGCGCGAAGCAGCCGCACTGGCATTTGAGGCCGGTCGCTCTGCGGGTGAAAACAGACCTTTTGCAGCCTTCGAAAACCCTGCTTCACCGGCTGAAACAGAAGTGTCAGATGAAATGCCGATTGAGGTTTCTGTGATTGCGGAGTTGCCGGTGATTCTGCATCAGAACCAACAGCAGGTTGAAATTGAATCGGTGCTGAGAAGGGTGATCCTGGATGATAAGACCTACCGCCAGGGTATCGTAAGTTTACAGAAATTTATCTCCACTGTTTCTCCTGTCGGCAGGGGGACTAAAATTCTCGCCATGTCAAACATGCACAATTTTGACAAATCAATGGCCGTCCTGGCGCTGGCCCGAAAGCTGTCGGCGGAAAATCACTCGGTTTTGTTGATTGATGCTGATTTTCAGATGCAAAACCTCTCTCGCTCCCTCAATCTGATGGCATTTGATGGGATAGCAGACCTGATCACCGGTTCAGTTCAGTTTACTGATGTGGTTATCCAGGACACTCATTCCACTGCCCATATCATTTCAGCGGGGGAAAGAATGGAGTTTAGCGCGGGCGATGATGTTGATTTGCGCCTTGATGCTGTGGTCGACGCATTTGCTCATGCTTATGATTATGTCATTATAGATGGTGGTATGGCCTATCCTGGGGCACCGATGTGGTCTTTAGTGCCGTCAAATGATTGTAATATCGTGTTCATGACCAATAGCGAAACCGAAGAGGTTGTCGGCGATCTGGTGCGGCAGGTATATGAACGCTCCGGCGATAGTCAGCTTGGCGTCGTCAGCGTTGAAAACCTAAGTGCCATTGATGCTTTGAAATCATTGAAGCTGTTTGGTCGCGACACAGCTGCCTGAATGGAATTCGCCATTTTATCAAGTAATCCTAAATAAATTTCTGACATCATACGGCTCATTATCGGAAATTTGTGTGCCAGGCTGGCTGCAAATCCCTATACCTCTTTGCGAATAGGTGTGTTGATTGATGGTTGATCTGAGAACCAGAGCTTTTAAAACCGGTCTGGAAACATTGTACTATACCGGGGCTCATCGCGTGATGGCAGCCATGTGGCAGTGCAGTGGGGCCATTTTCAATCTTCATCATATTGATCCCGGCGCTGATGGTGATCAGGAAAACCGGTTTAATCCCAATGGATCTTTGGCGATTACAGACGCGTTTCTGGACGAGGTCATCGGCTATCTTGTCGATGAAAAGTTTGATCTGGTGTCTGTAGGGGAGGCGGTTGCGAGAATTAAACAGGGAGACAGATCTTCGCGCTTTGCCGCCTTTAGCATTGATGATGGTTACAGGGATAATTTTGATTATGCCTGGCCTGTCTTTAAAAAACACGACTGCCCCTTCACGGTCTTTGTTACCACCGACATTATTGATGGCAAGGCGTGTTTGTGGTGGCTGATACTGGAACGGGCGATCAGAGAAAACGACAGAATCGAAATTACCCTGGAAAACCTGCTCGTCGAATTCGACACATCATCTGTTGAACACAAGAAACAGAGCTGGGAGCGTATCTACTGGACCTTGCGCGGAAGCGATGAAATTCAGTTGCGCCATACTGTCGCACAGCTGGCGCAACACTATCACATAGATACCAACGCCTTATGCCGCGAACTGGCGATGACCTGGGAAGATGTGCGCAAACTGAACCAGGATGATCTCGTCACCATTGGTGCCCATACGGTATCGCATCCGTGCCTGAAGGAATTATCGCCTGAGGATGCGAGGTTTCAAATGACAGCAAGCCGGGACCGTATTGCCAGGGAAATTGGCGAAAACCCAAAGTTCTTTTGTTATCCCTATGGTGACGAAACAACGGCAGGACAACGTGAATTCACTCTTGCCGAAGAGGTTGGATTTGAGGCGGCTGTGACCACCCGCAAGGGTATGATTTACCCGGAACACCGGGATCATCTGTACGCTCTGCCGCGAATTTCTCTCAATGGCAGCTATCAGCAAATCAAATACATCGACCTTTATATGAGCGGCGCACCTTTTATCCTTTACAATAAATTCAACAAGGTCAATGCGGCCTGAGGTTGATTTTCTGCCGCGATCGTGATTGTTCCTGTGTTTAACAGAAAGGTCAGATCAGATGCTGCCAGAAGGTAACCTTGCAAACCAACAAACAGGCGACGAGGCCGGCGATAGCGGACAACGCTATCATTTTGCCGTGCGTGTGTGGCTTGTTATCGTTGCGGGCTTAATTGCCGCCATTTTTGTTGTTGGTGGATTAACGAGACTGACAGACAGCGGCCTGTCGATTACCGAATGGCAGCTGATCAGCGGCGCTCTGCCGCCGCTAAGTGATGAAGCGTGGCAGACAGCTTTTGACAAGTATCGTCAAATTCCCGAATACCAGCTGGTTAACAAAGGCATGGATATGGCAGCCTTTAAAGCCATATACTGGTGGGAGTGGGGGCATCGGTTTTTAGGCCGTGTCATTGGCATCGTGTTTTTTGTGCCATTTGTTTTCTTCTGGATGAAAAAAGCCTTCGACCGGCAATTGGCAGGCCGCCTGATTATTATTTTCATTCTTGGTGGTCTGCAGGGGGCACTGGGCTGGTATATGGTGAAAAGTGGCCTGGTTGACCGGGTTGATGTCTCTCAGTACCGGCTGGCGTCGCACCTGGGCCTTGCCGTTTTACTTTTTGGCGTTGTCTTCTGGACGTTTTTAGCTCTGGGAAATCGCGGCCGTGACATAGCTCAAAGCACTGGCAATACCAGATTTGCGTTTGTTATTATTGTCGCCGTATTTATACAAATTCTTCTCGGCGCCCTGGTTGCCGGTATTCATGCCGGACGCAGCTATAACACGTGGCCGCTGATGGATGGAGAGTGGGTGCCGGAGGGATTGTTAGACAAATCTCCGGTCATTCTCAATTTCTTTGAAAATATCGTCACCGTTCAGTTCGACCACCGTATTGCTGCCTACCTGATTGTTGTTCTGGTAATCTATCAGGCACTGCAGGTGTTTAAGGCGAGGCCGCAAAAACCTGTTGTGGCATCAACCCTGATACTGGTTGGTGCCACGGCAGTGCAGATCTTTTTAGGCATATGGGCGTTGCTGTCGGTTGTGCCTCTGGAGCTGGCTATAGCGCACCAGTCAGGCGCACTTATCCTGTTTGCCGCGGCCATATATCACCTGCACTGCCTCAAGCAGACTGTCCCTAGCCAAGCGCCTGATTAAGATCAGCAATGAGGTCTTCAACGTTTTCGATGCCGACAGACAGCCGAACAACATCTGCACCGGCACCGGCCGCGGTCTGTTGATCTTAGGTCAATTGCCGGTGGGTTGTGGATGAGGGGTGAATGATCAGGCTGCGCGTATCGCCGATATTGGCCAGATGCGAGAATAATTCAACCTTGCTTACCATGGCGATACCGGCCTCATAACCGCCACTGACGCCAAAGGTTAAAACCGCTCCGGCACCCTTGGGGCAGTATTTTTGCGCCAGCGCATGGTCGCTGTCGCCGGGAAGACCGGCATAACTCACCCAGGAGACCTTGTCATGGCCAGCCAAAAACTCGGCGACTTTTTGCGCATTGTCGCAATGACGTTGCATGCGCAGGCTCAAGGTTTCCATGCCGGTGAGGATGTTGAAGGAGTTGGTTGGCGAAATAGCTGGACCAAGATCGCGCAAACCGAGCACGCGGCAGGCAATGGCAAAGGCGAAATTGCCAAATGTCTCGTGAATTTTAAGGCCATTATAGCTGGCGCACGGTTGCGACATGATCGGGTAACGATCACTGGCTGACCAGTCAAAAGTACCGGCATCAACGATGGCACCACCCATGGAGTTGCCATGACCACCTAAAAACTTGGTGAGTGAATGAACAACAATATCGGCGCCAAACTCAATCGGCTTGCACAGGTATGGGGTTGCAAGGGTATTATCGACAATGAGCGGTACACCGGCTTTTTTGGCAATTTTTGCAATAGCTTCAAGGTCAGTGACACGACCGCCGGGATTGGCAATTGATTCAACAAAGATAGCCTTGGTTTTGGGGCTGACAGCTTTTTCACATGATGAGATATCATCGCCATCGGCCCAGACCACGTTCCAGCCAAACTGCTTGAAGGAATGATTGAACTGATTGATGGAGCCGCCATAAAGCTGGCGCGCGGCAATGAATTCATCGCCGGGTGACAGCAGGGTGTGAAAAATCAACAGTTGCGCCCCATGGCCGGATGCAACGCCAAGTGCCGCCGTGCCGCCCTCAAGGGCTGCCAGTTTTTCCTCCAGAACCGCAGTGGTCGGATTGGTGATTCTTGTGTAAATATTTCCAAACGCCTGCAACCCGAACAGCGAGGCTGCGTGATCGACATCGTCAAAGACAAAGGATGTGGTTTGATAAATGGGGGTTATTCGCGCTCCGGTTGCCGGATCGGGATGGGCGCCTGCGTGAATAGCAAGCGTGTCAAAACCGGGGGATTTAGTATCACTCATGTCAAAACCTTCTCTTTATCCGAAAACCAAAAACCAATGCAAACTATTGTACTGGCCGGGCAGATTAGCTGACAAGTGCGGAAATGTCAGTACAGAAACGAAAAAAGCCGGTGTTGAATGAACAACACCGGCGGTTTTGAAAAACAGGTAGGGGAAACCTATCTTCCGTCTGTGAGATCGAAGGCTTCTTGTGACAGAGTTTTCTTGTGTGTTCTGGTGACGGACTGCGGCATTGCAACCGGCTCAACCTGAATGGTTGTTTTGGGCGCAAATAACGCTTCATTTGTGGTGACGTGGTCCTCGGCAAAAGCCGGGGATGCGATGCCGGAGATAAACATGGCCGATGCGGCTGTCAGGATGATTTTACGAGTATTCATGGTTTCAGTTCCTATCTAAAAGTTCGGCGACGATTTCCATTTTTGGAGAACCTGGCGCCGGTCCGATCTGTCGGATTACTGTAAAGATAGGCATGATTGAGGATGAGCGCACTTAACGTTTGAACACATCGCAGGTGGGGTGATAATTGTTTGTTTTCAGCAGGTTAAATCTGAGCTAGGAAAAAGTATTCACGCCTGATCAAAGTGCAATCATGCCGGTTCACAAAGTGGTAAAGCTTCCTTGAAAATACCAGGACAGCAGTTTCAAACATGGCCAAATCGTGACCTGATCCTAGAATTTTGGCTTGCTGAGCCCGAAGCTTTGGACGCGGGTGCCGGTAAGATGCGGTTTTTTGCTCGACAGGGTGCGCGAATTTACCCCCATCCAGTTGATTTCACCTGAAAGGCGTCCGTACTCGATTTTCGGGCAGCGGTTCATGACAACCTTCAACCCCGCAGCTTGCGCCCGGTGGGCTGCGTCATCATTGCGCACACTCAATTGCATCCATACAACTTTCGCGTTGATTGCGATGGCTTCGTCGGTGATGGCATCAGCGGCTTGTGAATTTCTGAAGATATCCACCATATCGACGCCAACGGGGACATCGGCAAGGCTGGCATAGGTTTTCTGGCCTAGAATATCGGTGCCAGCTTCGCGCGGGTTAACTGGAATAACTGTAAAACCCTTTTGCAGCAGGTACTTCAAAACAAAGTAACTGGGACGACTGGTGCGCGCACTTGCACCCACCATGGCTATAGTTCTGGTATCCTGCAAAATAGCGCGAATATAATCGTCACTATAAGCATCATGATTGAAATCAGACATTAATTTTGCGGCCAAATGGGATCGCGTTTTTGCAGAAAAGCGTCAATACCTTCTTGTGCGTCATCATTGAGCATATTCTCGATCATGACGTTTGTTGTAAATTTATAGGCCGAATTCATGTCCATTTTGGTCTGTTCATAAAACGCCCGTTTACCGAGACTGAGAACAGCAGGAGACTTTGTTGCTATTTTGCGGGCCAGCGCTTCTGTCTCTGCCGTGAGAGTGTCGGCGGACACAACCCGGTTGATAAGCCCCATTTCATAAGCGCGCTGGGCGGGGATCATATCACTGGTAAGCAGCATTTCCATGGTGTGCTTGCGGGGGATGTTGCGGCTGACCGCGACCATCGGCGTTGAGCAAAACAAGCCGATGTCAACACCGGGCAGGCTAAAGCCTGCGTCAGTCGATGCAATTGCCATATCGCAGGTGGCAACCAGTTGAACACCGGCGGCCAGTGCCGGGGCGTGTATTTCGGCGATGACTGGTTTGGGGCAATCTAAAATTGCCTGCATCACAGCAGAACTTGCGGCAAAAGTGGTTTGAAAAAACCCCCGGCCTTGATCTTCATCGCTGCGGCTTGCGGTCATCTCCTTGAGGTCGTGGCCGGAACAAAACAGGGGGCCGTTGGCGGCAATTATCACAACTCTCGGCCGCGGGTCTTCACCGGCAGCAGATAGTGCGTCTGTCAATTCCTTCAAAAGCGCCAGATTAAAGCAGTTGCCCACACGCGGTCGATTGAGCGTCAGGCGTAAAATTCCGTCTGTTGTTTCTTTATAAAGAAGGGGAGCATTTTGATTCATTCAACTTTGACCCTGATGGCTGCGGATTGGCAAACTGGTTACGGTGTCTTATATACATTGCTGTTTTCTGATTGTGGTCAAAAAATTTCACTAATAAGACTTTTTAATAATGCCTGATTGATATGAAAAAAAATGAACCTGCTCTCAATATTGCGGAAATGGAGGCCTATCTTCTGGAGGTTTTTCCGCAAATATATGCCGATGGCGAGCAGCAGTATTTTGTCGACTCACTGGATTTTGACAAAACCCTGATACGCCTGAAATACCATGATCGTCATTTGCGACCAGGTGGTACGTTTTCGGGTCCATCGATTATGTCTTTGGGCGATCTCACGGTGTGGATCATGGTGCTGGCGCGCCTTGGCCGGGTGCCGGACGCTGTGACTACCAGCCTTAATGTCAATTTTCTCAACCGTCCGGGGCGGGTCGATCTGATTGCCGAGGGCAGATTGTTAAAGTTGGGGCGCACGCTGGCAGTTGGCGAGGTCAGCATTTTTTCAGCCGGTGTTGATAATCCCGTTGCCCATATCACAGCCACGTATTCGATACCGCCGAGATGAATTGCGGTATCATGATACCGCAAGGTTAAGCCATTGAAATTTTATCGATATTTTTGATTTATATGCTTGACGCAGGCGGGTTTCCGGCATAGAAACGCGCCAATTGTTATGATCATTGCAATGTGATCAAAAACAAATCCCCTTTAAACCCTGCATTTGAAAACTGGAATTATGAAAACTTTTTCTGCAAAACCGAGCGATATCGACAAAAAGTGGTTGTTGATAGATGCTTCTGACCTTGTGGTCGGTCGGCTTGCTGTTTTTATCGCGCAACGTTTGCGTGGCAAACACAAGCCTTCGTTTACGCCTCATATGGATTGTGGCGACAATATAGTTGTTATCAATGCCGAAAAAGTTGCCTTTACCGGCAACAAGCGTGATGACAAAGAATATTTCTGGCATACTGGCCATCCCGGCGGCATCAAATCACGCAAGGCCCATCAGATCCTTGATGGCAAGTTTCCCGAGCGGATTTTGGAAAAAGCAGTAACGCGGATGATGCCCGGCGGGCCGTTGTCGCGTCAGCAGCTTAAGAACCTGCGCATTTATGCGGGCTCAGAACATCCTCATGAAGCACAGAACCCCGAAATTACCGATGTTGGGGCTTTGAACCCAAAGAATATCAGGAGAGCTTAAGCCGTGGCTGATCAGGAAAGTGTAACTTTAGAAGATTTGAAAGAAGCCATTGGCAGCGACGAAGATGCGCCGATTGTTTATGTGCAGAAGCTTGACGCCCAGGGCCGCGCTTATGCCACTGGCAAGCGTAAAGATGCTGTTGCGCGCGTGTGGATCAAACCAGGTTCCGGCAAGATCATCGTCAACAAACGCGAGCAGGAAGTTTATTTTGCCCGTCCGGTTCTGCGCCTGTTGCTGCAACAGCCGTTTGAGTGTGTTGAGCGCAAAAATCAGTATGATGTGTGGTGTACAGTATCTGGCGGTGGTTTGTCAGGACAGGCTGGAGCAGTGCGTCATGGTGTTTCAAAAGCCCTGACACTGTATGAGCCGGAACTTCGCGGAGCCTTGAAAAAAGGTGGGTTCCTTACCCGCGACTCACGCGTTGTCGAACGAAAAAAATATGGCAAGGCCAAAGCCCGCAAGAGCTTCCAGTTCTCCAAACGTTAAACACGTTTTTACGAGAATTTCGAAAAGCGGAGCCTTGTGGCTCCGCTTTTTTCGTTTGGGTTGTTTTAAGATATTAAATTTAATCTGGGTACCGAGATGATCGACAAAATTATAAACACATGCGTATTGGGCGCTTCTGGCTATACCGGGGCCGATTTTATTCGTCTGGCTGCACGTCATCCACACGTCCACATATCGGCTTTGACAGCTCATTCTCATGCGGGCAGGGAAATGGCCGAAGTCTTCCCGCATTTGGCCACTTTGGACCTGCCACGGTTAACCACTCTGGATGAGGTTGATTTTTCCGGGATTGATGCGGTGGTTTGCGGATTGCCTCACGGCACAACTCAAAAAATCATTGCCGGGTTGCCTGATAGTGTGAAAATCATCGATATGTCGGCTGATTTCAGGCTGCGCGATACACAGGTCTATGAACAGACTTACGGCAAACCTCATCAAGCCAGCGAGTTGCAGAAGTCAGCGGTTTATGGCCTGACGGAGCTAAACCGCGCCGACATCAAAAACACCCGGCTGGTCGCCTGTCCTGGATGTTATCCCACCGCTGTGTTGCTGGCGCTCTCTCCTTTGCTTGGCAACAAGGTAATATTAGCTGACGATATCATCATTGATGCCAAGTCGGGCATCACCGGTGCCGGGCGCGGATTGAAACAGAACACACTGTTTTCAGAAGCGGGCGAGGGCCTCAGTGCCTATGGGGTTGCCGTGCATCGGCACTCACCGGAAATAGAACAGGAACTCACCAAAGCTGGCGGGCATGATGTGGTCGCGAATTTCACTCCGCATCTGGTGCCCATGAGCCGGGGCGAACTGGTGACCTGTCACGTCAAGCTGGCACACGGCACAAGCGCTGACGATCTGCGTCAGTCACTTGCTGAGCATTATTACGGTGAACCCTTCATGCATATTCTCGCACCAAACACGTATCCCGCCACCCAGCATGTGCGCGGGTCAAACCAGTGCCATATAGGGGTTTTTGCCGACAGAATCCCCGGCCGCGCCATCGTTATCGCCGCCATCGACAATCTGGTAAAGGGGTCTGCCGGCCAGGCCCTGCAAAATTTCAACGTAATGTTTGAAATTGAGGAAACAACAGGTCTGGAACAATTGCCGATATTTCCGTAAGTTATTTGTTCACGGCAGTCGGGATTTTGGGGTCGAATATGAATAAGAATAGTGATGGTGCTGGCCACAGGCTGGTTATGCATTTCACCGGTTTTGAGCCTGTACCGGCAAAACTTCATTACATTCGATTAAAGCGTGAGTGCAGGAAATTTCGAAAAATATGGGATATTGAACAGGAGTTTGGCCCCCTAAATGATGCAGGTGATGCATCGTGCTGGCAGGTAAAATCACAAGGTGCTGACTGGTCAACCTCAACCAGAATCGTTTTGATGGAGTGGTGCAGTTTCCTTGATTACCCAACAAACCAGTCGTTTTGGCGGCGGACCTTTGCCAGTGCGCCCCATTATTTTGCCCATTATTCAACTCTTGCTCCCTTGAAATACTTCAAGGCGAATTGGCGTTATGGGCTGGCGTTTATCTGCCCGATTATTGGGATTTTGGCTGTCGCTGCAGTGTCGTGGGCGATGGTTTTGTTAATAGGTCAGTTCGTGGAAAACTTGCCGGTGTTCCTGTTGGTATTGATCGCTTTGGCAGTATTTTTAGTAATTTTCAGAGTTTTGGGGCAGCGCTGGGAATTGCCGCTTGGGCTTGAGTTTTTTCACCACGCCTATTCTATAACTTTACCCGATAGCGAAGTTTTTCATAACCAGGTTTCAAAATTCTCCGCAATTATAACCGAAGAAATTGAAACCAGTCCCTGCGAAGAAATCAATATTACCACCCACAGTATCGGCAGTGTCTATGCGGTTAGTGCGCTTGCCGATGCCTTGCGGAAAAACCCTGATCTGTTAAACGGCAAAACCTTATACTTCACAACGATCGCCTCCAGCGTACTTCACATTGCACTGATGAACCGGTGTAAATGGGTGCGCGATAACCTTGAACTGGTTTTGAAGCACAGCAATGTTCAGTGGATCAATATTTATGCCACCAATGATCCCTTGTGTTTTAACAAATGCAGTCCGGCAAGTGTGATTAACGGCAACCCTGCCAACGCGGTGATTTCGCGACGCGTGCGTTTTTCGAGAATGGTTGATAAAAAACGTTACCGGCACTTGCGGTACAATTTCTTTTTACTTCACCGGCAAATGATTTTGTCCGCTTATTACCGCTATTTCTATGATTTCAATCTCATACTTTTCGGTCCGCGAAATGTGGTTGACCTTTTGCAGCGTAAACCGGCCTCCGAAGTTTAATCGGGAAGTGCGCCGCACTATTCAGCTTTCTTCTTTACATATGAACCTGGCGCATCTTCAATAACACCCAGCGGGCCGCCGGGAGTGCGGGCGGCAACTTTCGGGCCGGATTTGCGCGATATCCATTTTTGCCAGTCGGGCCACCAGGAGCCGGGATGGGACTGGGCTTTTTCCAGCCACTTTTCTAAGGTGGCTGGCTTTGCTGTGCTGGTCCAGTATTCGTATTTCTGCTTGGCGGGCGGGTTGACCACACCGGCAATGTGGCCTGAGGCTGCCAGAACGTTTTTCACCGGGCCGCCAAACAGTTTTGAGCCTTTGTAGACTGATTTGGCTGGTGCTATGTGGTCTTCTCTGGTGGCAAGATTGTAGATCGGGATCTTAATTTTGCTGAAATCAATGGGAACACCTTTAAGAGAAAACCCCCCTGTGGCCAGATTGTTGTTGAGATAGCAGTTGCGCAAATAACTGCTGTGGATAGCGGCCGGCATGGAGGTTGAATCAGAATTCCAGAACAATATGTCAAAGGGGAAGGGGTCTTTGCCGAGCAGGTAATTGTTGACCACATATGACCAGATGAGGTCGTTTGATCGCAGCAGATTAAAGGCGGTAGCCATTTTACGGCCTTCAAATACGCCTTTTTCAGCCATCTCGTTTTCAATTTCGCGGACCTGTTCTTCATCAACAAAAACCAGCAGTTCGCCGGCCAGTTCAAAATCGATCTGGGTGGTAAACAAGGTGGCGGTTGTAATTCGGTTGTCGCCGGTGGCGGCCATATAGGCCAGCGTCATCGACAACAATGTGCCGCCGACGCAATAACCAATGGCATTGATTTCACTCTCGCCTGTTGTTGCCTCGATTGCGTCCAGTGCGGCGATGATGCCTTCATCCATATAATCTTCGAAGTCTTTGTCGGCAAGCTCCGGACCGGGATTGACCCAGGAGATTATGAACACAGTATGGCCTTCACCGACGCACCATTTGACAAAGGATTTTTCTTCGTTGAGATCGAGTATGTAATATTTGTTGATCCACGGCGGCACGATCAGCAATGGTTTTTTAAAGACCTTTTCCGTTGAAGGTGAATATTGAATAAGTTGCATCAAGCTGTTCTGGTAAATTACTTTTCCAGGGGTAACCGCAACATTTTTGCCAACCTCAAACGCATCCATGTCGGTTTGGCTGATGGCAATTTTCCCCTTGCCACGCTCAATGTCTTCGGCCAGGTGGTCAATGCCCGCCACCAGATTGGCACCGTTGGTTTCAAGGGTTTTGCGCAGGACCTCCGGGTTGGTGAAAACAAAATTACTCGGAGAAAGCGCGTTGGCAATCTGGGTGGTATAAAAATCAGCCTTTTGGCGGGTGTGCTCATCAATGCCGGTGGAGCGTTCAACAACTTCATGGGCCCAGTCGGTGGTGAGAAGGTAGGATTGTTTGAGAAAATCAAACACGGGGTTTTCCTGCCAGTCTTCATCGCGAAAACGCCGGTCGCCTGTTTGCGGTTCTATCACCGGTGCGACGTCATCACCTGATATTTTTTTCAAACTCGATTGCCATAAAGACATTTGCCTCTGCCAGAAATCTATACTGGCCTCGCCAAGCAATTTTGGATCGGTGGCAATATGAGTGCCAAGGTCGAAAAAAGTCATGGCCATGCGTTGCAATTCACCACCAAGTGCAGAATTACTATCGCTGGTTTTGTCAGGCGACAGGAAGGTTGCCATAAGGTCGCCGGTGCGTTCGGCAACCTTTGCGAGATTTTGCGCAAACTCCTCGGAATTATCAATTTGGTACTGATTTTTATCAGGTTGGGGGACGTCTGGCATAGGAAACCTCTTAACCGATTTTAACCATAATATTTGAATTATACTCTTTAACAGGCAAAACAACCATATATTGATGCAACTTAGTGCCTAGACATTTGTACTATGGCGAGGGGTGTAATTAGCGGTATCTGTCATTATATTTATGGATAGGAGGAATTTTTGCCTCGTTCTTGTCATAATGAGAGATTAGTTGATCGAAATCAGCTAAAGACGCTTGATAGAGGATTGGTTGACTGTTGAAACGAGCTTTTTTGATAACCCGGGACATTTCGGTAGCAAAAACCGGTGTGATATCAATTGAGGGCGCGAAAACCAAAATATTCGGCATGGAAATTTACCAGAAAAATCGTGTATCCGCCGCTGCTCTAGTGGTGCTGTTAAGCGCTGTTGTTTCCGGTTGTGAAAGTTCTCAATTGCTCGATCTGAGTGACCCTGGACCGACCGCACCTGTTGAAACCACTGCGGTCCCCGATGGCCAAAACCCTGTTAATGGCCAAAACCCTGTTAATGGCCAAAACCCTGTTAATGGCCAAAACCCTGTTAATGGCGAAAACACTGCACCTGATCGCGGGCCAACGAGAATTTCAAACTCTGATTCCTACCCGTCATTGAATAATCAACCAGAAAAGCCACGTAAAACCTTGAGTGTGGAGGATAAGGATCGGGAAATTCAGGAACTTCAGGATTCCAGTCAATCGATCGTTCAGCAGCGAGAGACGGATCTGGAAAATCGCACGATAAAATCCGTTCGCAGGAACAAACCTGCCAGTCGCGGTATTCTGGGACTTGGCTGGCTGGTCGGCGAAGGCAGTACCACCCGAGGGGCGACTACGGGTGGTTTGACCCCTCCCGAAAAATTGCGCTTATCCCGCCTGAAAGCTGCCAATCGCGATGTTGATAATTCACCAGATACCGTCGCCTCAACGACACCTGACCTGTCTTCGGTCAGGACCGGTCTGCGCACCCAGCCGATTATTCCTTCTGTGCCGGAGAAAACCAAGCGTCATGCCGCAAAAACGCCATCGGCGGCGGATGTGGCAAATCGCCCCACGGCGCAACGGCCGTTAATGATAACTTTCTCCAGCGGGTCGAGAAAACTGACAAAAAAACAGCAAAAACCTCTCGATAAAATAGCCAGGTTTCGGAATAATGACGGCATGAATGTCTATGTGCTCGGGTTTGCACAAGTGGTTCCAGATGGGAATAATCAAGCTAATATTGAAAGCCAGGACCTGGCCATTTCCCGCGCCAATGAAGTCGCAAACGGCCTCAGGAAGCGTGGTTTTTCCCCAGACCAGGTTGTGGTGCAGATTATCGACGAAATTCAGGGAAAAGGTAAAAAGAGTAACGCGACCTTACGGCGTGTAGACGTTTATTTCGAAAATTCCCAGTTGGCGGAGCAATCAGAAATTACCGAGCCTGAACGGAAAAAAGAAACCTCCACATTCGGAATTTTTAAAACCACTCCCTTCGAGCCAGCCGAAAGCGAAAACTAGAGCGCGTTGATCTTGTCCATGAGCTTGTGGAAAAGACCAATCGCGGGCTCAGTGTGTAAGAATTTTAAGGCGCTTGGCCGTTTCTTCAGTTAAACAATCCACTGATGTAGTTTTTGTTGCGATTACGCAAAGGTTTTGGACTGAATGACACATACGCTCAAACTTGGCATTGCAGGTCTCGGCACCGTCGGGGTTGGTGTCTGGAAAATTCTAGGTGAAAACCGTGAACGCATTATTGCCAATGCCGGATGTGAATTGAAAATCACAGCTGTTTGTGCCCGAAATGCCGATATTGACAGAGGCATAGATCTTAAGGGCGTGCGTTGGGTGGATAATGCCGTTGAGCTGGCATCAAGTGATGATGTTGATATCTTTATCGAATTGATTGGTGGTGAAGAAGGTATTGCGCGCGCATCGGTTGAAGCCGCGCTGGCACACGGCAAACACGTGGTCACTGCCAATAAAGCACTGATGGCTCACCATGGAAATGAACTTGCCGCCATTGCCGAAAAGCACAACGTGGCGCTGAACTATGAAGCAGCCGTTGCCGGGGCGATCCCGATCATTAAATCCCTGCGCGAAGGCCTTGCCGGGAATAATGTCTCCAGTGTGGTCGGTATTCTCAATGGAACTTGTAATTATATTTTGACAAAAATGGCTTCTGAAGGCCGTGAGTTTGCCGATGTGCTCAGCGAAGCCCAGGAAATGGGGTATGCAGAGGCTGACCCGACTTTCGACATAGGCGGCCATGATACCGCTCACAAGCTGGCCATTTTAACCTGTCTGGCATTTGGCACGCAGATAGATTTTAACTCAATCTATCTCGAAGGCATTGAGGCGATTACCCAGGCTGATCTGAAAGCTGTTCACGAATTGGGGTATTGTATCAAACTGCTGGGAGTTGCAATCAGAACCGACAGCGGCATTGAACAGCGCGTCCATCCCTCACTGGTGCCGTTATCGTCGCCATTGGCAGCCATTGACGGTGCCTTTAATGCCGTTGCCGTTGACGGTAATTATTCCGGAAAAATAATTCTGCAAGGTGCCGGCGCCGGCCAGGGGCCGACGGCGTCAGCGGTGATCGCGGATGTTATCGATATCGCCAGAGTGAATGCTCTTTATCCCCTTGGTCGTGAGGTGGCAAAGCTGGCACCTTATCAACGCGCACGTATGCGTGCGCACGAAGGTGGATATTATATTGGCCTTGCTGTGTATGATCGGCCTGGTGCAGTTGCCGCCATTGCCAAAAGGTTTGGTGAACAGGAAATTTCACTGGAAAGCATCATTCAGCGCGGCGCTGCCACCCAGAGTGGAGAGGGGGCAGATAATGAGGGACAACAATCGGTGGTGCTGATCATTCATGAAACCGCTGAAGCAGCCTTGAGGCAGGCACTTGCATCAATAGAGGCAGACGGTCATATCGCTGATCGTCCGCGTATGATACGAATAGAAAAGACGATTTAGAGCCTTTTGACACTTTGATTTAATGCCGGGAAGGCGAATTTAAAATGATCGACAAGAAACTGATTCTGGATAGGGTGCTCACCGGAGAAATTGCCCGGGTGACTGAACGTGCTGCTGTGGCAGCTGCCCGGCTCAGGGGCCGTGGCGATGAAAAAGCTGCTGACCAGGCCGCCGTTGACGCCATGCGCAAGGAACTCAATGCGTTAAAAATTGAGGGAATTGTTGTCATCGGTGAAGGGGAGCGCGATGAAGCGCCCATGCTCTTTATCGGTGAGGAAGTGGGTACCGGTGTCGGGCCCGGCGTTGATATTGCTCTAGATCCGCTTGAAGGCACCACTTTGACAGCCAAGGATATGCCCGATGCGCTTGCTGTAATTGCCATGGCAGAAGGCGGCACATTGTTGCATGCGCCTGATGTTTACATGGATAAAATCGCCATTGGCGGCGGGTTTGCGGAGGGACTGGTTGATCTTGATGCAGCACCGGAAGAAAACCTCAAGGCACTGGCCAAGGCCAAGGGCGTATCTGTCGGCGACATAACAGCGTGTATTCTTGACCGGCCTCGCCATGTCAAGCTGATCGAGGCTGTGCGTGCAGCCGGCGCTGCCGTGCGGCTGATTTCAGATGGTGATGTTGCCGGGGTTATTCACACCACAAATCCCCGTGATACCGGCATTGATATTTACATGGGCATTGGCGGTGCGCCCGAAGGCGTTCTGGCCGCTGCTGCCCTGCGCTGCATTGGCGGACAAATGCAGGGCCGGCTGGTTACCAGCAATGATGCCCAGCGAGCGCGGGCAGAAAAAATGGGTGTTGAGGATTTTGAGCGCAAATACAACCTCAATGAACTGGCAAGCGGTGATGTCATGTTTGCTGCAACCGGTGTTACCGATGGATCAATTCTCGATGGTGTGAAATTTGGTGAAAACAAGATTGTCACCGATACGGTGGTCATGCGCTCATCCACCGGAACCGTGCGCTGGATCAAGGCGGAACATTCATATACGGCGAAATTTGAATGATCCAGCTGCCGCCTCTTTTTAAGGTTTTTATTGCACGTGTGGGACAATGAGTGTTTTTTAGGAATTGAGAAATCCGCCACCGGGCGGGCGTGGCGACCGCGTCTTGATGATCCTGAAAAGGCCAGAACACTCGGGTTGCGCTGTGATTTGCCGGAGCTGCTCGCCCGCGTGCTGGCCGGGCGAGATATTGACGCTCCACAGGCCGAAGCATTTTTACAACCGACGCTGAAGGCGCATATGCCTGATCCGGCAATTCTGCGGGACGGCGAAAAGGCTGCCGCCCGTATTGCCAAAGCCATCACCGAGGCTGAAAAAATAACAGTATTTGGCGATTATGACGTGGATGGCGGTACGTCATCAGCACTGTTGAAGCTGTTTTTCATTTCGGTTGGCTATGATGCTGACATTTATATTCCCAACCGGCTGACCGAAGGCTACGGACCCAATAAAGCGGCACTGGAGGAACTGGCAAATTCGGGTACGCAATTATTGATCACCGTTGATTGTGGTATTACCAGCCATGATGTTATTGACGATGTCCATCAACAGATGGATGTGGTGATTATTGATCATCATCTGGCCGATGAAGATCTGCCCCGGGCTCATGCAATCGTCAACCCCAACCGGCGCGATGATATTAGTGGATTGGGGTATCTTGCCGCTGTTGGTGTCAGTTTTCTCATGGTGGTGCTGATCAACCGGGTGCTGCGCGATAGTGGCTGGTATAATCAGGAGCGCTGCGAGCCTGATCTGCTTAAATGGCTTGACCTGGTGGCGCTGGGGACCATTTGTGATGTGGTGCCACTGGTCGGGCTTAATCGCGCTTATGTAACCCAGGGGCTCAAGGTTCTGGGTGCGCGGCAGAATATCGGCCTGCGGGCTCTTGCTGATGCTGCCGGCCTCGAAAAACGGCCTGATACGTACGCTGCCGGGTTTGTCCTGGGCCCGCGCATCAATGCTGCCGGAAGACTGGGGCATTCAGATTTGGGATCGCGTCTGCTTTCCACGGATGATGAAATAATAGCCAACGATATTGCCGCTGAGTTGCATGAACTCAACCGCCAGCGCCGCGACATTGAACAGCGCGTGCTTGATCAGGCTTTTGTTCAGGCAGAAGCTGAAACCAAAGGCGGCCAGTTGCCAACGGTGTTGATTTGCAGCGGTGATAGCTGGCATTCCGGCGTTGTTGGCATTATTGCCGGTCGCCTCAAAGATAAATTCAAACGTCCGGCATTTGCCATTGGCTTTGATGACAAGGGTATTGGCACCGGATCGGGGCGCTCTTTAAGCGGGGTTGATCTTGGCGGTGCGGTAAAGGCGGCTGTTGAGGCTGGTGTGCTGGAAAAAGGCGGTGGCCATGAGATGGCAGCGGGCCTGACGATAAAACGCGAACAGCTCGGCGCTTTCAGAGCTTTTCTCGACCAACGATTAAAGCGCGAAGTTGAAGAGGCCCACAAACATCTGGGGTTTTTGATCGATGGCGCTGTTTCTGCCAGCGGTGCCACATTGAATTTATTGGCCATGCTTGAGCGCGCCGGCCCCTATGGTAGCGGCAATCCTGAGCCCAGGTTTGTATTGCCGGCACACCGCATCGTTTATGCGGCACGTGTTGGTGATGATCATGTGCGCTGCACTCTTGTTTCCGGTGAAGGTGTGCGCATTAATGCCATCGCTTTTCGTACCCGCGGGACAGCACTGGATCAATTCCTTCTTGATAAGCCCGCGACACCGGTTCATATCGCAGGCAAGCTGAAACTCAACGAATGGCGCGGACGCCGCGATGTGCAGATGATAATTGAAGATGCAGCCTTGCCGGCGACGCCTTGAGATGCCGTTTTTATAACCGACGTCTGCGTTTTTCGAATTCGCGCGTGGTTATCTCGCCTTTGACCAACTGTTCTTTGAGCCGGGTGAGAGGCCCGTCGTTCAATTCCAGCCTTGCCATGCGTATTCTATGCAGCCAACGCACCAGCATGACAACAAGGACAATGATGATACCGAATATCAACAGCGCTACCATGGGGCCATAGAACGCGGTTTGTGGCATGTCCATCCCATCAGGCATTGTAATTCTCTCTCATTTTACCGGTTTTCTGGTCGCTGTACCCGGGAGATTCATACGGATTATTCGCCAAGTGTAAAGCCGCGAATATAGCAAAAAACTATTCCGCGAAAAAAAGATGTGTTTTGAGGAACATTTGCACAGCACCGGGTTGCAATTGGTGGCAATCAACCGTATAGATCGGTGCGATTTTGATATGCGCCCTTCGTCTATCGGTTAGGACGCCAGGTTTTCAACCTGGAAAGAGGGGTTCGATTCCCCTAGGGCGTACCATTTTCGATACTCCAGCATTGCCTTCTCTCAAACCTGCGGTGGCGCGGGCCGTGCGTCCGGCGACATTTGTGCTGCTTTGATATTGATCTCGAATCGCATCACTCGAAAAAAAACTCCCCCTATAACTCGACCATTTTCATCACCGGCTTTCCTGCTCTGTAACGAGAAAACCGGTCCTGTGGGGAGCAGGACCGGTTTCTTCTTGAGGCGCAATCCACCAATGGGCCAGGTGGGATCGGCCGAAAACTGTTGGGACTAGCGCAAGGCCAGTTTGTTTGATTTAAGCGAAACCCAGCGCCATGGATCGGATTGCGACTGGCGCTTGTAATAGGTGTAGTCGGTTGCAGCCCAGGGCAGTATTTCATCGCGGCGATTGTCGAGAATGAAATCTCCCTTGTCGGTGGCAACTGTGAGAACGGCGTGACCTTCATTGTTTTCATCGCGCAAGACAGTGATCAAGAGTGTTTCGGAAGGCCATCCCATCATCATCAGCTTTTTGCGCTTGAGCAGAACATAATCCTCGCAATCACCCTGGGAGCCGGGATAAGTCCAGTATTCTTCCACGTTGTAGAGGTCTATATCCATGACGGCCTCAACTGCTTCGTTGGCTTTGAGGTTGACCGAGTTCAAATCACTCCAGCGATCTTTATTCATTACCACGCGTACAGCCTCACCCAATGTTCCGCCACAATCCTGCGGTGCGGTTTTGCAAAACTGCACAAACCCTATAGGCGGCAGAGTTTCATTGTAAACCTTCATATAGGCGGAATTTGATTTTTGATCTTTTTGAACAACACCCTCGCTGGCCACGGCTGGAGTTGTCAGTACGATCATCGCTAGTGCGCTTGTTGCTGTAATAATCTTTTTAAGTAAAGTCATCTCGTCGTCCCCATTAGTAATCAATGA
>JAJRTY010000070.1 GCA_024278055.1 Alphaproteobacteria bacterium
CCAGGTCGAAAGATGCTTCAACAAACTCAAATGCTCCAGAAGGTTGGCAACCCGCTACGACAAAACAGCGGCAAGCTACCTCGGGTTCATTCATATCGTATCAACACGATTATGGTTCAGGAGTTTGTCAACATGACCTAGTCAATAACAGGCCCTAGAACTTTGTCCTATTATGTCTGATATGAGGGGTAAGGGAGACACCCGAAGTTCATTATGATGAAGGCCGAAAGCTCAAGTCATGAAGCCTATGCTCAACGATCTCTCCTCCGGTATCAAAATTTGGGTCAGCCACTCGACGGGTTCAATATACGTGGCAAAGGAAGAATTTACCCCCATGAACGCGGTGGCCGGTATCATCTTTAAGAATTACCTCACCAACCCGGCGTTAAGAAACAGTCTACCGGCCAGTGCCCCTGAAGCATAAACTCCAAGCACCACCACCAATCCCTGAAGACCACCCAGCGTCAACCCACAGTCGCAATAGGGCAAGCCCTTGTGAGTCTCTCCAGAATACGCTCACAGAGTCTCACATAAATAGGTATTGTATTATGAGACTATTAGTGTCATATAGTCTTAATATCTATTGAGACTCAAGGGAGACACATAATGACCACCTCAGCACTTGTCGGCTATGCCCGCACATCAACCACAGACCAAAAGGCAGGACTTGAAGCCCAACTCCGCGACCTCCATGCAACGGGATGCACCAAGATATTCCAAGAGGAGCTTTCTTCTGTCAGTTCCAAGCGTCCCCAGCTTGAAGCAGCCCTAGATTATATACGTGAAGGCGATACCCTGATTGTCACCAAGATAGACCGCCTTGCCCGCTCTGTGGCAGACTTGGTGGGTCTCACTGAGCAATTGAGGATGAAGGGAGTACATCTCCGCTTCCTCGCCAACCCAGAGATGAACACCGAGAGTGCGAACGGCAAGCTCATGTTGACCGTGCTTGGTGCCATTGCCGAGTTTGAGCGTGACCTGATGTTAGAACGTCAACGAGAGGGGATCGCCAAGGCCAAAGCTGAGGGCAAATACAAGGGCAGGAAGCCTACCGCCAGAGCCAAGAGTACTGAGGTCGTGAAGCTGAAGGCCGAAGGCAAGACAGCCGATGCCATAGCAGAGGCATTGGAAATAAGTCGCGCCAGCGTCTTTCGAATTTTGAGGGAGCATAGGGAAATTTAACAGGCGAATATAGGAACTCAAATGGCATGCGTTGAAGTCATATGGTCATAAGCGCATGAAAACACTGAGTAATTAAATATCCTTCTAATAGAATACTCCAAGTCCAAAAACCCATGTTTCCGACAGGCGTGTAATAGAAAACCTCCAGGTTCCTCTTGGTCCCTATACCGACAGGCTTCCAATAGAATACCATGAGCACAATTAAATAGTCGTGTAATAGAATACCCCAAGTCCAAACACCCATGTTTCCGACAGGTTCCCAATAGAACAATCCAGGGGTCCTTCAGGTATCCTCTGTGTGTATATACTCCTGGTCACTATCACTGAGGGGTGCTCAACTCCAAGGGTCAAAAACCCATGTTTCCGACAGGTTCGGAATAGAAGAACTCCGGGGTCCTCCAGGTGTTTATACCGCTAGTCTCAATAAGCCCGCCTCTGTGTTCTGCCTTAAGTTCTAGAGGGGGTGATGAGGAAAACATCCCCTTACCTTCATAGCTCAACACCTAACATCAAGACCCCATAAATTGTGTGCCACGAGGCACATGATGGCCCATACCTCCCACTGATTTTTTATAAGGAACACGCTATATGACAACCCCAAAACAATCCCCATTGCAGTCAATAGGCTTTGACATCAGGGACGATATCAACCCGACTGAAAGCCTCTTTGACTATGTGACCTTCAACAAGCTAGGCAATCAAACCATACTCTGTGATTCAGCATACATGACCGCCTTCCAGCATGCCTTGGAAGTCACTAGAGACGAGAGGGGCAACTACCGCATTTTCCCCTCGTTCAATCTCTCGGGCAACAAGAAATCACAATGCCTCAGGTTCATTGCAAACGGCTACCCCGAGCTTTCCCTGCATGCCTCGCGCATAATCATGAACCCTAAAGACTGGCAAAAAGTCTACCGTCAAGGTGACCAACGCGATTACCGTGCAGCCAGTCGGAAAGTTAGCCCTCTCGTAAATCCAAACGATGATGACGATCCAAGCCTTGAACAACCAATCTCTGCTCGTGAAACATTCATTAAAGTCGTCAGTCAACTTGCGGGAGAACAGGCTGGGCAGAAACTTTCAGAGTTGCTTTTGGTAGCAGACGCATTACACAGACCTGATGGCTCGGTACTGGCAATTGAAGTATCCCTACCGCCAGCTGACCCCCAAACACTGGATAGCGTGGGGTGAAACGCGCCCTTTAGATCGAATCAATAGGGTTTTGCAATCACATCCACCTCTAAGCAACAGGAACGCCCTGAGAGACCCAGAGCAGACTCAACAGCGCCCAAGCTGTAAAGCGCCAGACCAAGGCCATCAAACATTAACCCTTCTCTAAGACTCTTAAAATGCCTCTAGGAGTCTATCTCAAAGCGGGGGAATTCTTCGATGGCTCGGGCCTTGGTTTTCAGCGTAACTCCGCCATAACTCTCGCCTACCGTTGCGGGTGCATGTCCACAAATGGCACCCAGTATGGTTTCTGATATTCCCGCCTCCCTGCCATAGGTTTTAAAGGCATGCCGCCAAGCATGATTGGGCGAGACATTGGGATCAGTGATGATCTTTCGTATGAAAGTCCTGAGTATCTTGATGGCATATTTTATGGCCTTTTGAATGTCCGTATCGTCACGCCATATGAACAACCGCTTATCTTTTGCAGCCTCAACATACTCAATGAAACCCAACTCAATAAGGTGAGGATGCAACGGTATGTCCCGCCTCTCCTTGTTCTTAACAGTGCCAGCCTCAGGTGTAATAGAAATGATCCAGTGCCCGCTGTCCATGCGGACATCTTTCTTTCTGAGCTGAACAATCTCACCAACTCGCGCTCCGGTGTAAGCCAGCAACCACGGCACCCAGCGCTTCAGGGCATACATCTGCCGTGGCTCTCTGCGACCCTGTTTGTGACCATGGCTCGCTGTCAAAAGCGCTCTAATTTCCTCAATCGTAAACCACTTATCTCTGAGCTTCTTTTGCTTGTGGAGCTTTATGGTAACCCCTGAGGCTGGGTTGGCTTTGAGCATCCTGTTTGCCACTGCCCAGTTAAACACACTCTTGAGGCCAGACAGATAGCTGTCCTTGACGGTTTTATCGCTCAGCATTTTACCATGCTTAGAGCGGGCTTCAGTCAACAGGAAATCCTTGTAGCGGATAATGTCCTCAGGGGTTATACGCTGGGCATCCTCATGCTTGAGAAACGTTGCCAAGCTGGTCACAGACTTCTTGTAGCTTTCGTATGTCCTTGGAGACAAACCCGTGGCTTGCGACTCCTTCCACCAGCCTTCGAGTATCTCCGTCAAGGTTGAGGAGGGCGATCTGGAAGCCGCGATTGTCTCAGGCTCCTTCCATTCAGGGAACCTCTCGGAATTGGGATCAAGACTGTAATTACCACCAGCTTTGGTTGCTCCCGCATTAAGACCATCAACCAGCGCTCTTTGTGTTTCTTTCAGAAGATAACTCCAAGACCTGTCATCAAACTTCTTGGGAGAGTATCCGTGTGACAGCAACAGCGTTTCACCCAACCGGCGCAAACCCTCAGGATCAAATGCGGCGACCCGCTCGGCGGCTTTGGCGTGACCTGCATGAAGTATTTCCAGCTCGTGATCATGCTGAGGCTGCTCTGCTATTTTCCAACCATCTTGATCCGGTATCCATGTGAGGGAGGTAACACTTGCAGTATCAGGACCGCTTGCCCATGACCTGTAGACTGCACCAGACAGCGCCACCGCGTTGCTATGCGTTAGGACTAGCGGGGTATCACTCCGCAAACTCTCAAAGTATCCCTCAAGGTAAGCCAGAGCCTCAGCCTGTCTTTGTTTGACCTCAGAGGTGTTTGAGCTGCGCAGTGAGAAGCGAATGGACTGCATTTTGTGTGTGACTGTAACTTCCACAACCTCCTCACCCACCGGAATACGCAAACGCTCTCCCACCAAGCGGTCCTTTATGTCTGCCGGAATACGTTTGTTAAATTGCAGCCTTGAGGAGTCTTTTCGTTTCATCGGACACACCAGTCTGTAGAGCATTGTTACACACCTTTGTTACACGGTTTGGTGAGTGCAAGCTACTAAAATGACTTAACTATTTGGCCCGATGGGATGTTTTTGGGGTGATGGTGCCCAGGGGCGGATTTGAACCACCGACACGCGGATTTTCAGTCCGCTGCTCTACCAACTGAGCTACCTGGGCATCTTTGACTGGATCAATGTTGAAATCTGGTGACAATCTGTCTTTCAACATTTTCAAAAGCAACGGCGTTATAGGCGATCATTTGCGTTGTGTCTAGGGTGGTATCCACCTTTATGACACCATGATTACCGCTAAGATGAATCATTTGGTTGCCGGTTTTGATTTTCGGCCAATTCGGCGGCTTCCGCGCCGAAATCATCAGCCGGTTCAACCGCTGGAATAGCATAATTGCCTCCCAGCCATTTGCCCAGATCAATATTGGCGCAGCGTTTTGTACAAAACGGGTGAAAGGCCTCTGTCGATGGTTTCTTACACATCGGACAGGGGCGGGATTTTCTGCTGGTAAAACGATGGACATTGGTTGCTGTCATTTCACAGTCTCCTTGCAGTTTCACGACCCGGAGCGATTATTTCGGGTTGAGCCAGTCAAAATGGACCGGATAGCCAACGCCTGTCAGCAGTTGCACTGTATCATAAAGCGGCAGGCCGACAACATTGGAGTAGGATCCCGACAGGTTCATGACAAAGGCTTCAGCCCGGCCCTGAATGGCATATCCGCCCGCCTTGTCGCGCCATTCTCCGGTGGAAAGATAGCTTTCAAGATCGGGGCGGCTTAAGCGTTTAAACCTGACCCTGGTTTCAACCACCCGGTGTTTTTGTCTGCCGTTGGGGCCGATGACACAAAGGGCAGTATAGACACGATGAGAGCGGCCAGACAATAATTTGAGACCGGCGGCAGCATCAGCGGCGATTTCAGGTTTGGGTATGATCCGCCGGCCGACTGCAACCACGGTGTCGGCAGCCAGTAAATAACAGTCACCTTCAAGATCTTCGAGTTTCGGGCTCGACAGGGCAGCTTTGGCTTTTTCTCTGGCCAGACGCTGGGCATAACTTCGGGGTAATTCACGCCGGTTGGGAGTTTCGTCAATTTCGGTCGGCACCAGAATTTCAGGTCGCAACCCGACTTGTTCGAGCAAGGCCAGCCGGCGCGGCGATGCGCTGGCTAAAATCAAATGCGACAGACTTTCCTTCATAATCTGGGGCCTGTTGATGATCAGCGCAACAAAACTTATTTGAAACGGTAGGTAATACGCCCTTTAGACAGGTCATAAGGGGTCATTTCGACCAGCACTTTATCGCCTGCAAGTACGCGAATTCGATTCTTTCTCATTTTGCCCGCAGTATGAGCAATAATTTCGTGTTCGTTATCTTCCAGTGTCACCCGGAATGTTGCATTGGGCAACAATTCGGTAACGATGCCGGGAAATTCCAATAGTTCTTCTTTAGCCATGCATTCCTGCTTTAAGGTCAGGTCGATCAATCTTTGGCCGGACAATGCGCAGGTATGGCGATAAAATCAAGAAAAAAACCTCAAGAGGCAGCCTTTTAAACGTTTGGTGCTGTTGCAACCACAAATCGCTGTTTGATTTTCTGCAAAAGAGCATCCCTCACTGAGCGATAGGCATCGAGAATTTGTTCGCGGCTGCCGTTGGCGTCGGCGGGATCAAACGTTGCCCAGTAAAATGCCTCAAGCGAATTGGTACGGGTAAGCTCAATTGCCGTGTGATGCGCTTCCGGCGATAGCGAGATCACCATATCGAAGGATGTATCGGCATATTCATCAAAGCTTTTAGGCACATGATCAGAAATATCAATGCCGATTTCATCCATCACCTCTGTGGCAAAACCGGAGACCTCGCCGGCCCGCACGCCGACTGATTCGACAAAAATCCGGTGGCCCATGAAGTGGCGCAATATCCCCGCTGCCATGGGGGAGCGAATGGAGTTTTGGCTGCAGGCAAAAAGAACGGCACCGGGCATTTCTTCTGTGTGCGCCTCATTCAATCCGCTCAACCCTTCCAGTGCAACACACACACAAGCGTAAACAGGCGCCTGGCAGTGGGAAAATCAACTTCAATCTTGCCATCCAGCCGGTCTTTGAGAATGTGACTGCCTTCGTCATGCAGGCCCCTTCTGCCCATGTCTATGGCCTCAATCTGGCTCGGTGTTGAGGTTTTGATGGCGGCAAAATAGCTTTCACAGACGATAAAATAATCTTTAACAATCCGTCTGAAGGAAGAAAGCGACAGAATAACGGCGGTGCAATGTTCTTCTGCCTGAGTGTAAACATCAAACATCAAACGACCTTCAACAATGGACAAATGCAGCTGATAGGGCCCGATGTCTTTGTTCTCAAGTTTGAAGAAATTATCTTCCAGTAAATCAAAAATCGCCACTTTGCGCTCATGCTCCACATCGGGAGCTGCGCGTGCCAGCGTTTTCTCATCCAGGGTTATATTGACCAGCTGGTTTTTATTTTCATCATCAGGTTCACTCATTGTCATCCCCTTTTCCCGGATTTAGGCGGATGGAGATCGAGCGCGCATGAGCATCCAGGCCTTCAGATTTTGCTAGGGTGATTGCACTTGGTGCCAGGTGGCGCAAACCATCGCTTGAACATTTCAGCAATGAGGTGCGTTTCATAAAATCAAGCACGTTGAGGCCGGAAGAAAACCGCGCACTTCTTGCTGTCGGCAAAACATGATTGGGACCGGCGACATAATCGCCAATAGCTTCTGGCGTATGGCGGCCAATGAAAATTGCCCCGGCGTTGGTTACCTCGGCGGCCAGCTGTTCAGCATCCTCGCAGGCCAGTTCCAGGTGTTCCGGTGCCAGTTGATCAATCAGGGTTACGGCTTCATCAAGATTGCCCACAAGGATTACGGTGCCGTAATCGGCCCAGCTTTTTGCCGCAATATCACGTTTGGGCAGGTTCGTAAGCTGGCGTTCCACTTCGCGTTCAACCAAATCGGCAAAATCAGCATCGTCACAAATCAGAATTGATTGTGCAGCACTATCATGTTCAGCCTGCGCCAGCAGGTCAGCCGCTATCCAGGCGGGATCATTGTGCCGGTCGGCCACCACCAGCACTTCGGAGGGCCCGGCAATCATGTCAATGCCGACAACGCCGAACACCTGTCGTTTGGCTGCCGCCACATAGGCGTTTCCCGGACCGACAATTTTTACAACCGGTTTAATGGTCTCGGTGCCAAAGGCAAGTGCTGCGATGGCCTGGGCGCCGCCAATGCGGTAGATCTCGCTGACCCCGGCGAGGTTTGCAGCGACAAGAACTGCGGGATTAAGTGTGCCTCCCGGTGTTGGCATTACCATCACCAGACGCCTGACACCGGCAACCATGGCGGGCACGGCGTTCATTAAAACCGAACTGGGATAACTTGCCAGTCCGCCGGGAACATAAAGACCGGCAGCTTCAACGGCTGTCCATTTGTGACCAAGCTCAATGCCTTCACCTGCGGCAAACCGGTCATCTGCGGGCCTTTGGCGCTCGTGATAGGTTTTGATGCGTGCAAGCGCAAATTCCAGTGCGGCGATCACCTCATCATCGCACTCTGTAAATGCGTGATCAATCTCACCGCTGGAAACAGCAAGTCCGCAAGCCTCAACATCGAAACCGTCAAATTTTGCGGTATACTCGACCAGGGCTGTATCCCCGCGCGTTTTAACCTGCGTCAGAATTTCAGCAACAGTTGCATTCACATCGAGCGAGGTTTCGCGCTTCATCGTCAATAGATGGGCGAACCCGTCCCTGAATCCGATCTGTGATGTATTGAGCTTTAGCACCATTGCGGTATTCTTTCCTCTTCAGGATTTTCGGGGGTACTATTGTTCCTCGTGATCGGGCAGATTGCCGGTTTCCCAGGCAAGGCCCAGATCATTCAGACGCACTTCAACGCACTCAACCTCAAGCCTGATAGCTCCACCACCGGCAAAGATCAGCGTTATAACCCCGGAAGGTGCTTGTATTGGTGTAAACTCTATGGTCAGCAGGTCAATCACAGCATCGGGATTGGTCTGCATCACTTTTGATTTTTTGACGTTGAGCACATGGCCAAACTGAAGCCCGGTTCGCACTCGTGTATAGGTATTTTTACGCCGTTCGGCAGCTAAGGCATCGCCCCAGTAGAACCGGTTCAGCACCATAATAAATTGTCGATCTTCTGCCAGGTAGCGCATATCGCCAATTTTGATGACAGCATCCTGAAGGTGCGCCGAAACGACACCTAAATCATCACTGTCCAGAGCATTGAGTTTTAATAATTTCATGAATGCAGTGATACCGGGAGTGGCGATTGTGTGCAACAATTTATCCTGCGACCGCTCAACTTCGCCATTCCCGAACTTTTTACCAACACACCACGTCATAGACCTGTAAACAGGATCAAAAAAAAGGCTGGTTTTTGATCACTTTTCAAGGTCGCCAGGAAGGGTTTTTGATTAAAATTCTTTCCTCGATTATTATGGATCAAATTGTGAAGCCCTCGTTCATTGGACCGACGCTCACTTTTGAGCTACTCTCAAAGAGGAGTTTTTTCACGACCGATCAGTTAAATCGGAGGAATGAAGTAATGTGTCAGATTTTTGCAGGTCAGGATCCAGATAGATACGAAAGCCACACCCGGCGTTTGCGCCTGAATGGACAAAGCACAAGCATCAGGCTGGAAAACAGCTTTTGGGAAATAATCGACGAACTGGCGGAAAAAGAAGGTGTGTCTTCACCGGTTTTTATTTCCAAACTCCACTCTGAAGTTCTTGAATTGCGGGGTGAAGTGCCAAATTTCACGTCTTTGTTGCGCTGTGCCTGCCTTATTCATATGGACCAGAACGGTGCCTCTTCAGCCAAGCCTGTGACAGCGTTTGGTTCCGAGAGAATTCATCTGTAGTAACTGACTACTACCACGCCGTCAAAATAGGCTCTTAGAGTATCTTTTCGAATGTGAAGATATGAATAAAGAGGGTCTATGGCAAAAGCTATCCACATGATGCTCCGTGTCTTTGAAGAGACGCGCTCACTGGCGTTCTACAAGCAGGCCTTCGGCCTTGATATCGCTGAGCGTATCGATTTTGAGACATTTACACTTGTCTATCTTCGCAATGACGAAGCCGATTTCGAACTCGAATTAACCATCAACAAGGACCAGACCACACCGTATGATCTGGGGAATGGTTATGGCCATCTGGCGGTCTGTGTAGACGACCTCGATGCCGAGCATGCAAGATTTGAGGCTGCCGGCCTCAACCCGCGAAAACTTGTTGAGTTCAAGCGTGAAGGCAAATTGCTTGCCCGGTTTTTCTTTGTTGCCGATCCCGATGGCTATGAAATTGAAGTGTTGCAGAAATTAGGCCGATATCAATAACCAGGAAGAGGGAGGAATTATGAAGAAGAAAAAATCATACCTATCAATGAACCGTCGTGAATTGCTGACGCATTCATTGGCGCTGGGAGCAAGCTTTGCAATTGGAGCAGGCTTCGTTGCCAGCCCGAATGCAGCCTGGGCTGTTGAGGCAAAATTCCTTAAAGCACCCACCCTGGCAAAACTGATCCAACTGGCGCGCGATATCTATCCTCACGATAAAATCAGCGATGAATATTATGTCCTGGCGGTCAAGGGATATGATGCCGAGGATAAGGTCAAAACGATTGAAGCCGGTATTGCTGATCTCGATAAGCGCGCTGGCGGTGATTATCTGAGCCTCGGTTGGGAAGAACAACGTGTGGCGGTCCTGCGTCAAATGGAGGACACTGCCTTTTTTCAAAGCATCAGAGGTGGTCTGGTCACCGGGCTCTATAACCAGAAGGCCGTATGGTCGATCTTTGGTTACGAAGGGGAATCCTATTCCAAGGGCGGCTATATAAATCGCGGCTTTAACGATATCAACTGGTTATAAAAAGGAGAATAAAAATGGGAGCTCCATTTGATTTAGGCGACAAAAGTGTAGTTGTTATCATTGGCACCGGAGCGAGTGGCGGTGTGCTTGCCAATGAACTGGCCCAAAAAGGGGTGAGCGTTGTCGCCCTCGAAGCGGGCGGTCGCTATTTGCCCGAAGATTATACCCAGGATGAGTGGGCCAGCTTTGGCCAGTTGGCCTGGACAGATGCGCGTACCACCAGCGGAGACTGGCGGGTGGCCAAAGACTTTTCAGGCCTGCCGGCATGGATCGTTAAAGCGGTTGGCGGCACAACGGTCCACTGGGCCGGGGCGTCATTGCGGTTTCAGGAACATGAATTCAAGGCCAGGACAACCTATGGAAAAGTAGACGGCGCCAATCTTCTGGACTGGCCGATTACGCTGGCTGAAATGGAGCCATACTATGATCTGGCGGAAAAAAAGCTTGGTGTAACGCGCACCAATGGCATTCCCGGCCTGCCACCTTCCAATAATTATAAAGTGTTTGAAGCCGGTGCCAAAAAACTGGGATATTCACAGGTTCATACCGGTCGGATGGCTATTAACAGTCAGGATTATGATGACCGTACAAGCTGCCAGCAATCCGGTTTTTGTTTTCAGGGCTGTAAATGGGGGGCGAAATGGTCATCGGCCTATACAGATATTCCCCGTGGAGAGGCCACTGGAAATCTCGAGGTACGTGAAAATTGCCATGTGGCCAAAATTGAGCATGACAAGAGCGGCAAGGTAACCGGTGTCGTATATTTTGACAAAGACGGTAAAACCCAGCGGCAAAAAGCCAGGGTTGTCTGCGTTGCCGGTAATTCCTTTGAAAGCCCGCGCATGTTGCTTAATTCAAGCTCGAGCATGTTCCCGGATGGTCTGGCCAACAGCTCCGGCATGGTTGGTAAAAATTACATGCGTCATATGACCGGTTCGGTCTATGCGGTTTTTGACAAGCCGGTTAAAATGTGGCGCGGAACCACCATGGCCGGTATCATTAGTGATGAATCACGCCATGATCCTGCCCGCGGCTTTGTCGGCGGGTATGAAATGGAAACCCTGTCACTCGGTCTGCCATTCATGGCAGCTTTCCTCGACCCCGGTGCCTGGGGCCGTGAATTTGCCTCGGCTCTGGATGGTTATGAGAATATGGCCGGCATGTGGCTGGTGGGTGAAGACATGCCGCAGGAGACAAATCGCGTCACCTTGAACACAGATGTCAAGGACAAGTGGGGGCTGCCGGTGGTTAATGTCAATTTCACCGATCATGCCAATGACATTGCCATGCGCGCTCACGCCTATAAACAGGGGCAGGCGGTCTATGATGCTGTCGGTGCAACCCGTACCTTCCCCACCCCGCCATATCCCTCAACTCATAATCTGGGAACCAACAGGATGTCGGAAAACCCGCGCGATGGCGTGGTCAATAAATGGGGGAAAACCCATGATATTGATAATTTGTATGTCTCTGATGGCAGTCAGTTTACAACCGGCGGCGCCGAAAACCCGACACTGACAATCGTCTCGCTTGCCATTCGCCAGGCGGATCATCTGGCAGCAGAATTGGGCAAGGGCAATCTGTAGAAAATCAAGCCAAAGGGCTTCGGCCCTTTGGCTCTAGAACACTTCTCGATTATATTGAATCGTTTGACCGGTTTTTCGCGCTTTCTGGACGTCGTTGGCTTCGACTTTTGGTCAACCAGACCAAGGCGTCAAACCCGCCTTGCCAGCAAACGCGAAAAACCGGTCAAACGATTCAATATAATCGAGAAGTGCTCTAGAGCGTTTCTGATATTTATTGAATCGCTTAGGATTCCCAAATCATTTGTTTTATGCTTCAAGATATGGGCTGGAGAGGAGGCCAGCCTGTATGGTACGAGCTTATTCGATTGATCTTCGTGAACGTGTTGTTTTAG
>JAJRTY010000071.1 GCA_024278055.1 Alphaproteobacteria bacterium
AAGATCCTCGTAGAACGAAAACCGTTGCGTCATATAGCCGATTTCACGTTTAATTCTGAGGCTTTCACTGCGGATATCATAACCAAGAACCGTGCCTTCACCTTCATCAGGCTTCAACAAACCACACATCACCCGAATGGTAGTTGTTTTGCCCGATCCGTTGGGCCCGAGGAAGCCAGAAATCTCGCCCTTGGGAACGGACATTGAGACGTGGTCTACCACTGTTTTGTCGCCAAAACGCTTGACCAGATTATGAACATCAATGACGTTCATTATTCTGTCGACCCGATATTTACATCAACAATCTGGCCGGGTTTCAATTTTCGTGTATCGCCATTTGGCCGCGCCTCAATCAGGTAAACCAGCTTCTGCCGGTTTTGAAGCGAGTAGATCACCGGTGGAGTAAATTGTGGCTCATTGGCAACATAACTCACAGTGGCTTTCAGTCCGTCAGCGCAATTATCGCAATTGACCGTGAGAACCGTCCCGGTTGTGATTTTCGAAAGAGCATTTTCCGGCAGATAAAGCTTTAGTTTAACCGCACCTTTTGGAAGTATTGAAAGAACCGGTGCCTGGGGGCCGGCAACTTCACCCGGATTGCGAATAATGTCATAAACAATGGCTGACGCGGAGTAGGACAACGAACGCTGGGAGAGTCGCCAACGGGCATTTTCAACCACTGCACTGGACCGCTCAACGGCGGCTTTTGCGGCATCAATCTCGTTAATTCGGGCGGGCAGTTTTGCCGCCGAAAGACTTGCCTCAATTTCAACGACCTTCGCCTTGGCCAGCGAAGACTTGGTCGAGGCATCATCAAAATTGGCTTTTGTCGCAATGCCCTTGATAAGCAGCCGTCCCTGACGCAGTTTCACCCGCTCTGCCTCTTCCGCCTGTGCCTTTGCCGATGCCAGCGAGGCTTCGATCATGGCAATTTCGGCCGGCCGCCGGCCGCTTTGAAGATTGGCCAACTGGCTTTTTGCCTGGGCCAGTGAGGCATTTGCCTCGCTGATAAGTATTTCCACATCCTGTTTTTCAAGCGAAGCAAGCAATTGTCCAGGATTAATCCTGTCACCCCGTTTGACTGAAATTGCAGTCACGCGGCTGGTTTCAATCGGCGCGACAAGCACATACTCGCCTTCAACATAACCGACGGCAAGCGGCGGCGGCGGGGTGCAAGCTGAAAACAACGAGGCTGCGAGAGGAATTGAACATAGAATACCAGCCATAAGTGTAATCCTTTGGTTCCCGCAATAGGGGACGGTTTAATTCATTCGAATAAATGCATATTGATCTTCATCAATTCTGATAAAAGCAATTCACCGGTGAGTTTGGTTCTCTGGATCAAAATCAAAGCCAGCGCCTGACGCGGCTGGTGTATTCTTTCCATTCGCCGCCAAACTGGGCCTCAAGATGTTCTTCTTCACGCTTGATCGCCAGTTCACCGATGGCAAAAAAGGCAAGAACTGCGGTGATGATCATCCAGACATTGCCGAAAATTACGGCAAATCCGAGTATCAATACTATATTGCCGACATAAATTGGATTGCGTGACCAACGAAACGGGCCGTTTGTCGCCAGATGGGTCGCTGCCTTATTGGGCATTATGGTTGTCTTCATCTGTTTGAAAGTAACAAATGCCCAGACATCCATCGACAATGCCAAAATGACCATCAACACACCCAGCGGCGAAATTGCACTGCTCAATCCGCTAGTCCAGTCGAGCGGCATATAGCGCTGTAGCCACCAGCCGAAAATAATTGCACCTATGGTGATGATTGGCGGCCATGGAATGGTGTTGGGCTTTTCTTTATAATCAGCCAATTAAATATCGCTTTAATCTGGAGTTATCAGTTTCAAGCGTTATTCTGCCAGCAATCAATAATTTGCGCAATCAGTCACCGCTATGCACGAGACATTATATGAGTATTACCATCAGACAATTTGAAGATAGCGACAAAGCAGCCTGGCTTGAATTATGGCAGGGTTATCTGACCTACTATAAAACAACAATCCCCGATGCGGTGACAGAGGAAACCTGGGCGCGGTTGCGCGATGCTGATTCGGGTATCTACGGATTATGCGCCGTGGATGAAGATGAAGCCCTGCTCGGACTGGTACATTTTCTATACCATCCGGTTACCTGGTCAAAGCTGCCACGCTGTTATCTAGAAGATCTGTTCACCACACACCAGGCACGGGGCAGGGGCGTTGGCCGTGCGCTGATTGAAGCCGTTTACAACGCCGCCGACGCGCATGGAACGGATCAGGTCTACTGGCTGACACAGGATTTCAACAAAGCGGCCCGCAGCCTTTATGACAAGGTCGCCAACAAAACCCCATTCATCAAATATGCCCGTTAGGACAAACTCTAATGATACCCAATGATGTTCCCCAGCTTAATTTCAATCTCGGTGATGATGCGGATATGCTGCGTGACAGCGTGCGCTCGTTTTCGCAGGACAGAATCGCACCACTAGCCGAAAAAATCGACAAGGATGACTGGTTTCCAATCGAACTGTGGCCGGAAATGGGGGCGCTTGGCCTGCACGGCATCACGGTTGATGAAAAATGGGGAGGGGCGGGCATGGGCTATCTTGAACATTGCATCGCGATGGAAGAAGTCAGCCGCGCATCGGCATCAATCGGTCTTTCCTATGGCGCGCACTCAAACCTCTGCGTCAATCAACTGTCGCGCTGGGGGAGCGATGACCAAAAATCCCGATACCTTGAAAAGCTGATAACCGGCGAACATTTGGGCGCATTGGCGATGAGCGAACCGGAAGCGGGTTCCGATGTGGTTTCCATGCGGCTTCGCGCCGACAAGAAGGGAGATCGCTATATTCTCAATGGTTCAAAATTCT
>JAJRTY010000003.1 GCA_024278055.1 Alphaproteobacteria bacterium
CCTGAAGCCAGCCCGCTCCCCCGGCCCAACCACCCCTCAGGGTACCTTATCGGGTGGTTGGGCCGGGGGAGCGGGCTGGCTTCAGGACTTTTGAGTCAGACTCTTAGAGGCTGGGCAAGGGTGGCAGTTTTTGACCGAGCCATTTCTGGGAAAGTTCGTTAAGCTGGCCGCCCAGCTTCTTGTGTAAGACGAACACGTTGATCCATTGGAGCATGTTCACTTCACCAGACCGCACACCGATGAAAGCTGGCGATTGCCTGATGACAAATTTGGTTTCAATTTTCAGGTCTGGGTTTTTCTTGGCAACTTTGGCCGCCACTGTGTTGCCGGTTACAAGTACCTGGACCTGTTTTGCAATGAATGCAGATATGGTGGCGGCATTGTCACCGAAACGGATCAAGTCAGCACCCTCGGGAAGATCCTTGCTGAGTTCAAGATCCTCAATTGTGCCACCGGTAACGCCGATCTTCTTGCCTGCCAGATCGGCTGGTGATGAAATTTTTATGTCCTTGCTTGCAAATGCTCCTGAAAAAAACGGTGCATAGGCGCTTGAGAACCAGATAGACTTTGCTCTTGCTGGATTGGCCCCCATTGAAGAAATCACCAGATCAACCTTGCCCGATGTCAGATAGGGAATGCGCTGTTTAGAAGTTATTGGTATCAGTTCAAGCTTCACACCAAGATCTTTGGCAACGAGTTCGGCCACATCAATATCGTATCCGACATGTTTGAAGTCCTTGCCGACGGAACCGAAGGGCGGGAAGTTTTCAGGAACCCCGATTTTGACGATACCCTTGTCCAGAATGTCCTTCAATTGATCAGCATAACTTAAGCTGGGTACGGCGATTAGTGACGCGATGACCAGCGCTCCTGAAAGCGCCCATTTTCTCACACTTCTAAACATTTCTATTCCTCCGTTGTTTCTGTTTAAATTATTTTGGCTCGTTTGCCTTGCGCTCCATTGATTTCGACCAGTAGGACAAGGGGAAGCAGAGCGCAAAGTAGATGATTGCCATAATTGGATAGACGATGAAGGGCTCAGCTCCATCCAACTGGGAATTGGCGATCTTCTTTCCCCAGCGCATCAGGTCATTAAAGTCTATAATGTAGGCCATAGACGTGCCCTTGATGACTTGAACCATAAAACCAACTGTTGGCGGCGTGGCGATCCGCAATGCCTGCGGAGCGATCACAAACCACAGGATTTCCGTGAATGTCAGACTGAGTGCCCTACCTCCTTCCCATTGCCCAACAGACACACTTTCAAGCGCACCACGCCAGACTTCCGACATATAGGCACTGGTAAACAATGTCAGCGCGATGCCGGCAGCCAACCAGGCCGGAATATCAATTTTGAAAAACGCCGGTATTCCAAGGCCAATCAAAAACAGCAGCATCAATAATGGTATTGATTGAAACAGCCAGATATAGCCTGTCGCAAATCTTTGCAGCCAGCGCGACGGTGCAATCTTGAAAATTGTGAATAGCAGTCCGATCAAACCTCCGCCAACGAAGGCGGCCAACGACAGATAGATTGTCCATTGTGTAGCACTCAAAAGAATGCTGATCATGTTCCCGTAGAAAGAACCGAACACCCATTGCAATATGTCAGTCATTTTGCCCCCCACCAAGGAAAAGCCCAACGTTTCATAAGGCCAAATAAACTGAGGAACATGAACGCTATCAGTATGTATAAAACGGTCAGAACGATAAACACTTCGAAGTCTCGAAATGTCCTGTCGGCAACAAACCGTCCTGCCCATGTCAGATCACGAACGCCGATTTCCGAAATCAGTCCGGTTGTCAAAAAAAGAAAGATGAACTGGCTGGCAAGAGAGGGATACACTCTTGCCAGAGCCTGCGGCAAAATCACGTCATAGAGAGATTCGCGTTTGGTCAGGCTGAGCGATTGAGCAGCTTCAACCTGACCGTTTGGCACCGCTTCAATGCCTGCGCGGATGACTTCGGCAAAATAGGCGGAGAAATTAAGGGTCATGGCCAGCAGAGCCGAGGCCTCGAATGACCATTGATAGCCGAGTAGCAAGGGCAAACCGAAAGCCACGAAAAAAAGCTGGACAATAAAGGGCGTATTGCGGACAAATTCGATATAGGAAACTGCAATATACCGCAACACCAGGTTTGAGGAATTGCCTTGAGCTAAAGCCAGAGCCAGCCCCATGGCAAAACCGAGAACCCCGCCAATGACAGATAAAACTATACTGGTAAGGCAGCCATTTAGTAAGGCCTGGATATATTCAGGTGAGCGCCAAAGTTCGTAAAATCTAAATTCAAACATTTAACCACCCCCCTGTTATATGATTTGACCGAGAAAGGCTTTTGTTCGTTCATGTTGTGGATTAGTGAAGAAAGCCTCCGGCGCATTTTCTTCAACGATTGAGCCAGCATCCATGAAAATGACCCGATCGGCCACCTGGCGTGCAAAGCCCATTTCGTGGGTAACGCACAACATGGTCATTCCGGTATTTGCAAGCTCAACCATAGTATCCAGAACTTCGTTGACCATTTCCGGGTCCAATGCCGAAGTCGGTTCATCGAACAGCATGATTCTGGGCTCCATGCAAAGGGCGCGGGCAATGGCAACGCGTTGTTGCTGACCACCTGAGAGCTGGCCCGGATATTTGTCTGCCTGTTCGGGGATTTTCACGCGCTCCAGATATTTCATACCCACTTCACGTGCTTCTGCCTTGGAGCGTTTCAACCTGCGCCGCTGAGCCAGAACACAATTGTCGAGTACACTCAGATGTGGAAAAAGATTGAAGGACTGAAATACCATCCCGACATCGCGCCGGAAGGCTTCAGGGTTTTTCATTCCCTTCTTCAATTCGGTACCGTTGACAACGATCCCACCTTCCTGGTGAACCTCTAAATGGTTCAAGCATCGGATTAAGGTGGATTTTCCTGATCCAGACGGTCCGCAAATTACAATACGTTCACCATACTGAACTTCCAGATTGATGCCGGTCAAAGCCTTGAACTCACCAAACCATTTGCTCATGCCGGTGATGGTGACTGCGGAATCAAATTTGTCCGATTTGCTCATGGTTAATCTCCCCGTGCTACCAATGTATTTCGATCACCGGTTTGCAGAAACAGCTTGAAATATTATTTCCAAAATGTCAATATAAACGGTAATATTTTTTCACAATTGAATCTGCCGGCTACTGTAAATGATATGCCAAAGGGAAAAACCAAGTGCCTAAATCATTGAAATCAATTGTAGAATCTGTTCACAAAGTGTACTCTCAACTGAGCGATCGTGAACGTCTGGTTGCCGATCTGGTTCTTGAAACTCCCGGTGAGATTAGCATGTATCCGGCTTCAGAACTCGCCCGGCTTGTCGGTGTATCCAATTCGACAGTTACCCGGTTTGTTCGACGCACAGGCTTCAACAACTATGAAGAAATGCGTCGTAGCGCGCGCGAAGCACGCAATTGGGGCTCGCCGTTGTTTCTCGCCCAACAGGCCGATCATGGACCAAGGGAATCTACGGAGAACAGATTAGTCCAGTTTGCCGAGCAAGAGATCAAACTTCTGCAAAGAACGCTGGGAGACCTGACGCCAGCACGTGTAGACGAGATAGCTACCGCCTTGGCCAAAGCAAACAACCTGGGCTTTATGGGGTTTCGTAACAGTTATTATTTTGCGGCCTATGCGCGGTGGCAGTTTATCCAATTCAGAGACAAGACCCGCATGATCCCCGGCTCGGGAGAGACGGTCGCAGAACGTATAGCCGATCTGGGTGAAGGCGACGTGGTGCTGGTTGTCGGCGTGCGGCGGATTGTCGGTATACTGAAGCGATATCTTGAGGCAATCTCAAACACCGGCGCTTCAGTTTTGCTGATTACCGATCCTTCAGCTCGCGGAATACCTGCCATAGCGCGATGGACAATCACCTGCCCTGTCGAAAACTCCCATGTCTTTGACAGCTACTCAGGTGTCCTGGCAGTGCTTCGTCTACTGGCGTTTGAGACTTTCGAAAAAATTGGCAAACCGGGGCGTGAGTACATGCAGAAGATAGAAGAACGGCACGAGGAGTTAGCTGAATTTGAATAAAGCTCTCGACCTGTTTCTCAAAAATTTATAAACCGAAAAGGACATTGAATGTCAATTTTACCTTCACCGAAAACCGACTGGTCCAACTGGTTTGCCCTTGTGATTAACTTTGCATCGCCGGACTTTGATTCGACCGTTTGTAACTTTGAATTTGTTGTATGGGAAAATTCTGATGACTGATCGCTCCTATTACGCACCACACGGTGGTCTGCCCGCGCAGACAACGCTTTTGAGTGATCGTGCAGTCTTTACCGAAGCTTATGTTGTCATTCCAAAAGGTGTGATGCGCGATATTGTAACCAGTCGTTTACCTTTCTGGAACAATACCAGGTTTTGGGTTTTGTCGCGTCCGCTATCAGGCTTTGCTGAAACGTTTTCGCAATCCATCGTGGAGGTTGGGCCTGGTGGAGGCAGCGACAAACCGGAACTTGACGCAAGCGCCGAGGCGGTTCTGTTTGTCGTGGAAGGTGAACTGACGATAACTTTGGCTGGCGGCAAACATGTTATGAAGCCCGGCGGCTACGCCTTCATCCCGGCATCAAGCCAATGGGACGTCAAGAACGAAAGCCTGACGCCGGTGCGTTTCCACTGGATCCGTAAAATGTATGAACCTGTGGAAGGCATTGAGGCACCGGAGGCTTTTGTCACCAACGAAAAAGACATCACACCGGTTGCCATGCCGGACACCAACGGCAAATGGGCAACAACGCGCTTCGTGGACGTGGACGACATGCGCCACGATATGCATGTGACCATAGTCACGTTTGAACCCGGTGCTGTGATTCCGTTCGCCGAAACCCATGTAATGGAACACGGACTGTATGTGCTGGAAGGCAAGGCTGTCTACCATCTCAATCAAGACTGGGTTGAAGTAGAAGCTGGTGATTACATTTGGTTGCGTGCCTTTTGCCCTCAAGCCTGCTACGCAGGCGGGCCTGGAAATTTCCGTTATCTTCTGTACAAGGATGTCAATCGCCAGGCCAGGCTGAGAATATGATTAAACTGAATACCAAGCCTCTAACCCGGGAAGCCTTTGCACCGTTTGGCGACGTTATTGAAAAAGCCGATGCACAAAGTTTCCCGATTAACAACGGACATTGTATCCGTTTTCACGACCTTGCCAACATTGAAACCATTGGAGATACGGCCCGGTCGATGATCAGCATCTTTTCGAGCAAACCGTATTCATTACCCTTGCACCTTGAAATGGTTGAACGGCACCCGCTCGGCAGCCAGGCATTTGTCCCTCTTTCCAAGGATCCCTTTTTGGTGATTGCCTGCAAAGACAACAATGGCATACCCGATATCCCCCAGGCATTCATCGCTACCAACTGGCAAGGCATTAATTTCAAGAAAAACACCTGGCATGGTGTTTTAACACCGCTTGTTGATGTTTCTGATTTTTTGGTGGTTGACAGGGGAGGTGAAGGAAATAATCTGGAACAGTACTTTTTTGACGAACCCTACATGATTGGCTCAAATTTGATCTGATGATTTTATGGGTAGATAAATGGAACCAGTGAGTTGTCATCGGGTTGCTGCCACGTTGTTGAATAACGGCCGAGCAAAGTTGAGTTGAAACTTAAATCTTGGTACTTGGGCAATCCCTTTGACCTGCTCCCCACGGTAATCTAGCCATGACACTGTTCTCCTGCCTAGTTTACACTACGCATTAGAGATCGCGTAAATCATATGCAGAAACAACCGTGCATTCCCTGTATTTTCCAGCATAACAGGGAATTTTACTCGGAGACTGGTTTGCTTCTGACTGCGTTCACCACCATTCAGTCATGTCAATTCAGATACCTTTGTGCCGCTTGGCGAAAGTGCCCCACATTGCGGGGACTTAGCGCTACTTTTAGCGCGCAACTTCGAATAGCGGTAACTTATTTGGTGTTTGAAGGGCGTTGTCACATTAAAAAATCAAAGACGCACGAAACCGCTGAATGAGCCCAGATCACGCAATCGCAACCTGCCATACGTTCATCGCTTCATTGTGAAACTGGCGTAATGTATTTCGTGAAATCAGGTGACGTTGAATGTAGAAGATATTGTAAATGGAAGCATGAACTGAGAGAAATTGTTGAGCTGAGCCAGGCGACTTGAATCGCTACATTTGTCGCTCACGCTGTCGTATCGGAAGATGCGAATTCTCTGCGCGATTATTCTTTCTGCCGCCAAAATCATGATGCCTGGAGAGGCCCAATTCTCTCAGTGCAGTACCATAAGACGGTAATTTGTCTGTAACGAAGACATCTGGAATAAAGCCTTGTTTCTTCAGTAATTTATGCGAAGCGGAGATTTTCTCAAACCACGCATGGATGTAAAACCGGCTTAATAGCTGAAGCTTCTCCGATTTTCCTAGATCGCTTTAGCGTTGCGCAGCTGCTGAAGTTTTTCTTCTGTATAACCGATACCCGCGAGAATTTCGTCGGTATTTTGGCCCAGTTTTGGTGCCGGTTTGGCGGGCTGTTTGGAGCCGGCTGAAAGTATCGGCGTGGCTAGCATTCTATAATTCCCATAGCCGGGAAGATTGATCGTTTGAATGCCCTGCCTTTCGGCGACAAAGGGATTTTCCAGTGCCTGTCCGAGATCGTTGATGGCAGATGCGGGTACTTTGCCATCAAAATGAGTCAGCCATTCTGCTGTGGTTTTCGTGCTCAGAATTTCATCAAGCATATCCTGAATAACAGCACGGTTTTCCAGACGGTCTTTAAATTTCACAAATCGCGTATCCGTTGCCCATTCCGGCTTGCCAAGAGAATGGCACAGGGTTGGCCAGAATTTCTCTTTGTTGCACATGATGTAAATCCAGCCATCTTTACTGGTATAAAGCTGGCATGGTGTCAGGGAAGGGTGGGCCGATCGTGGTAAACGTTACTGGCGGTGCCCCTCATTTAGATACCATATAGAGGGATACGCTGTATTGCTCATGGCGATGTCAAACAGGGATACATCCATGTCCCGACCTATGCCGGTCGCCCGCGCACCGGTCAATCCGGCCAGCAATGCATAAGCCAGCGCCAGTCCTGTCATTTGATCGACAACAGACAGGCCAAAGCGTGTTGGTGGTGTGTTTGGCTCCCCGGTCAGGGAAAAGTATCCCGCTTCAGCTTGCATCAGATAATCAAAACCGGGCCAGTCCGCGCGTGAACCTTCCCTGCCATAAGCGGAAAGGTGCGCGCAGATGATTTTGGGGTTGGTTTCTTTCAATGCATCATAGGTGAATCCCAGTTTTTCGGGCACATCGCCACGCAGGTTGGAGGCCACGGCATCAGCATCTTTTACCAAATCATGAAATACAGCTTTGCCCTCAGGCTTGGAGAGATCAAGGCTGAGGCTTTTCTTGTTACGATTGTAGGCGTGGAAGAATTCTGAATCATCAGGTGTGAAAAAATATGGCCCGACTTCGCGGGCAAAATCTCCACCTGTATTCGGGTTTTCAATCTTGATGACTTCGGCACCCTGATCCGCCAGAAACATTGTGCCGAACGGTCCGGCACCATACTGTTCCACGGCTAATATCCGAACACCATCTAGGGGAAGGGGCGTGCTCATGTTTAAACCGGGTACTTTTCTACGAGTTGTTTGGCGATAATAATGCGCTGCAGCTCGTTGGTGCCTTCGCCTATTGCCAATAAAGGTGCGTCACGATAGTAACGCTCGATATTATATTCCTTGGAATATCCATAAGCACCATGAATGCGCATCGCTTCCAGGGAGTTTTCAACCGCTGCTTCAGTTGCAAATAATTTGGCCATCCCTGCCTCAAGGTCGCACCGCCGACCGTCATCAATGGCTTGGGCGGCTTGCTCATTCAACAGCCGTGAGGCTTCAACGCGAGTTGCCATGTCGGCCAACTTGATTTGAATAGCCTGATGTTCACAAATAGGTTTGCCAAAGGTTTTGCGTGTCTGGGCATAGGCAAGGGATTCCTCAAGACAGGCCCGCGCAATACCGGTTCCCCGGGCAGCAACATTGATGCGGCCAAGCTCCAGTCCGCTCAAAGTCTGTTGCAATCCCCGACCTTCGTCGCCACCAATCAGGTTTTCGACCGGTACCCGTACATCACAAAATTCAATGCCGCAGGTGTCAATTCCGCGATAGCCAAGTTTGTCCAGCTTTGAAGGTACGTATCCTGCTTCACGGGGAACCAGCAACAGGCTCATACCTTTGTGGGCAGGTTGCACTTTGGGGTCGGTCTTCACCAGCACCGCCAGAATATTTCCCTTCAATGAATTGGTGATCCACATTTTTGTACCGTTGATGACATACTCATCGCCATCGCGTTCAGCCCGCATCCTCATGCCTTGCAGATCTGTGCCGACGTCCGGTTCCGTGAGTGCTATGCCGCCACGCAATTCTCCTGAGGCGAATTTAGCGAGATATTTCGACTTCATTTCGTCTGAACCAAAGCGTTCGACAAATCTGGCCATCATCAGGTGAGAGCCAATGATACCGCCCACCGACATCCAAACAGTGGCGATTTCTTCCATGATCTTTGCAAATGTCGATGCAGAAACACCCAGTCCGCCATATTTCTGCGAGATCGTGATTCCGAACAACCCGAGCTCAGCCATCTTATCGGAAATCTCTTGCGGGTATTCATCCTTAGCCTCAAGCGCATGGGCATAAGGGGCCACATCGCGTTTAAGGAATTCCCGGACGCTGTTGAGTATCAGGATTTCCTCTTCGCTGGATTTCATATTCATTTTTCTATCCCTGGATTAATAATTCGCCTTGTCATCGACAGCATGACCGCGCTTGGGTATGAGCATCGTGCGTTCGTACGAAATGAATTGCGTGCCATCTGCTTTCTTGCCAATGGTTCTTATGCTGACAATACCTTGCGTGGGTCGTGAGTTTGATTCACGCTTTTCCAGCACTTCGGATTCTGCATAAAGAGTATCGCCAACAAAAATAGGTGAGGTCAGTTTTATTTTATCCCAGCCGAGATTGGCAATGGTCTTCTGGCTGACATCAGACACGCTCATACCCGCCACGATAGATAGCGTCAGACACGAGTTGACCACAGGCCTGCCAAACTCGCTTTTGGCGGCATATTCAGCATCAAAGTGCAACGGGTGTTGATTCATGGTGAGCAAGGTAAACCAGGTGTTGTCTGACTCTGATATGGTGCGGCCCGGCCTGTGCTCGTAAACATCACCTACTTTAAAATCCTCAAAATAACGGCCATATGATTCTCTGTAACGGCCTTTTGAGATTTCTTTAGCTTCAGCTACCATGACTTAGTTCCATTATCGAGTTTACGTTATTTGCCTTATCGAGCGCCAATATCTGCTCCGTCAGGCGCTGGGCCTGATTTTCGCCGATATAGGGGCTGCACAAGCCATCAAATTTGTTGCGAAATTCTGCGTCACTCAGGAAATTGTCGGGCTCGCCTTTGGGAGTGACTACGAAGGTTTCATATTCACCATCTGCTGTTTTGATATGCACGGTTCCGCTCATGTTGGCGGGAAACTCAGCCTGGGCGCGGTCATCTATCACCGTTTTTACCTTGCGGGTGAGGCTGCGGGTTGTCGCGTCGTTCAAATGCTCCTGATAGTGATCCCAACCCAAACCGCCTTCACGCAGGGCGACAGCGGCACAGAACGGCATTGAAAACTGACCGTCGACCACACTTTGCGGATTGGTCTTGTCGCCAGGCCCGCCAATAATCTTCCAACCCGTCTCAGGCAAGCCGATTACAACTTCTTCCACATCATTGGCATTGAGACTATGTGTTTTCATAAGATCGGCGATACCATCGATTGCGGCATGGCTGTAGCGGCAGGAAGGGTAGGGCTTGACCCCAATTTTCATGGTTTCCCATACCTCGCCCAACCCGGCCACAACAGTTTGCAATTCAGAATTTTTTGAATAAGCGTGCAGGAAGCCGTATCGACCTTCGAAGGCTTGTGCAGGACCAATGAAACCTTCTGCTGCCATTACCGCACAGATAAGCCCGTTTTGTGCAGCCTGACCAACATGCGATCGTTTGGTCCAGGCGCCATCAACAAGAAATTCCATCGAGCCTGCGGCCTGACTGAGGGCGATACCAAAGGCATTTTGAATTCCCTTGGCGTCGAGGCCGAGCAGTTTACCCGCCGCGGCAACCGCACCAAACACACCACAGGTAGCGGTTGGATGGAAACCCTGGTCGTAATGAGTTGACGGATTAAGAGCGAGCGACAGTCTGATCTGAACTTCATAGCCAACGATCACTGCTGCAATGAGTTCCTTACCCGAAGAATCACTCATCTGTGCGGCTGCTAGCGCTGCGGCTACAATAGGTGCGGAAGAATGGATGGATCCGGCTGCGTGAGTGTCGTCGAAGTCGAGAGAATGGGCCAGTGTACCATTGATCAATGCTGCGGCAGAAGGCGCATATGAGCGTTGATCACCCATCACAGAGCAGATGCCTTCTGTAAGACCCAACCTCTCGACTGCCGAAATCAGGCTGGGGGTTGATTCAGCATCATGACGCGCGCGAATGATGATGCCTGTGATATCCAGAATAAGCCGTTTAGTGCGTTCACTGACCTCGGCTGGCAAATCCTTGTAGCGCAAGTTGGCGACAAATGATGCCAGGATTTTTGTTGCTTCCACTGAGTTCCTACCTTACCTGTTGGGTTCACACCCTAGAATTTCCAGAACTTTGCCTTCGTCATCTGCAGCATGCCACAAATACTTGCGCTTGCCGTTGATTGACACGAAAACCTCATCAAGATGCCACCGATCATTCGGCCGAGGTCACGTCTTTCTTAATTTTTGAGCATAAGCCTGACCAAGATTCAAAGCCTAAGTGTCTGACCCGAAAGTCGCTTTCAGCGACATTTTAGTCCTGAAGCCAGCCCGCTCCCCCGGCCCAACCACCCCTCAGGGTACCTTATCGGGTGGTTGGGCCGGGGGAGCGGGCTGGCTTCAGG
>JAJRTY010000072.1 GCA_024278055.1 Alphaproteobacteria bacterium
CCGATTTCACCTGACACGGTTTCGCCGCGCGGGATGTTCAAAAACGAATATTTTTCCTTGGCCAGCGGAAAGGTCTCCTGGCTGAAATTTGTCAATAATGTCACGTCCATGCCATTGTTGATCAACGCTTTCATAATGGCGACTGATTCTTCGATCTGGTGCGGAATCATCTCAATCCAGTGTTGGCGAAAAGCGCGGATGTGGAACACTTCCTCCGGGTGTTGTTCGATCAAAATGTTTTCAGCCTCGCGCCACGAACGACCCCTATCCTGCTCAATATTCCATTGGCCATTGCAAACTTCATGCAAAAACCATTGACGTTTCTGATCGTTAGGTATGAGATGGCGAAAGGGGATTTCGGGATTCCAGTAAATGAGTACCTGTCCGACATCGAAAACGATATGTTTGATAACTGTCATGGTGGCTCCAAAAAATCAGCTGCGTGCGAAAATTGATCTGTAACGATCGAATTTATCAGACAAGCATAGGCAATTGTATCATTTTTGTGACAAGGTATTGAAATTTTCTGCAATTCTGATACCCAAGGAAGTCGGAATACTAATCGATTTAAAGAATTATGCAAACCGGGAGAAAACAATGAAAAAAACACTGACCACTCTGGCAGCAGGCGTAGCACTTGCCGCATTTGCGACCATGGGCGCATCGGCCAAGACCCACAAATTGACTTATTATTGCAGTGCCCAGGAAGACTGGTGCCAGTTGATGGCCAAGGGTTTTGAGGAAGCAACCGGCATCAAGGTCAATATGACCCGCAAAAGTTCGGGTGAAACCTTTGCCCAGATCAAGGCAGAATCGGCCAATCCAAAGGGTGACATCTGGTGGGGTGGCACCGGCGATCCGCATTTGCAGGCTGCCGAAGAAGACCTGACCCAGCCTTATGATTCGCCAATGCGCAAGGAACTTCTGCCATGGGCGATTGCCCAGTCTGAATCTGCCGGTAACCGTACCATTGGCATTTATTCCGGCGCACTTGGCTATGGCTATAACACCGAGCTGTTGAAAAAGAACAATCTGCCCGAGCCGAAGTGCTGGAAAGATCTGTTGAAGCCTGAATACAAAGGCTTTATCCAGATGGCCAATCCGAATTCATCCGGCACCGCCTACACCACGCTTGCAACAATCGTGCAGTTGTTTGGTGAAGAAAAAGGCTTTGAGTTCATGAAGGGCCTGCACAAGAATATCAACAACTACACCAAATCCGGTTCCGCACCGATCAAGGCTGCGGCCCGTGGTGAAAACACCATTGGTATTGTGTTCATGCATGATGCGGTCAAACAGGCGGTATCAGGATTCCCGATCAAGGTTGTTGCTCCATGTGAAGGCACCGGCTATGAAATCGGCTCGATGAGCATCATCAAGGGTGCACGCAATCTGGAAGCTGCCAAGAAGTTCTATGATTGGGCCTTGACTGCTGATGTGCAATCCCGGGCGCTTGAAGTTAAAGCGTTTCAGGTGATGTCGAACAAGAACGCCAAGAGTTCACCGGCAGCTCCTGATCTCGCCAGCATCAAGCTGATCAACTATGACTTCAAAAAGTACGGATCATCGGCTGAGCGTAAACGGTTGTTGAAAAAGTGGGACGATGAAGTGAAGGTCCTGCCGCAATAATCGCGGCTCTCGACTGTGAGTGATACAACATACCAGTCGCCTGCAAACAGGCGGGCGGCTGGATCTGGCACCAACCGTATAGTGCTGATTTGGCTGCTGATCGGGATTATCGGTTTTTCCGTTCTTCCCTGGTATGTGCAGGAAGATGGTTTCTGGAGTTTCTACTGGTTTACCGGTGGCTATCCGTTTGAACCGGACTATGCGCCGTTGGTGTTTCTGCTGGGGCAGGGAACAAAGCTGTGGCTCGCACCGCTGGCACTGTTTCTCGTCCTGCCTTTGCTGGTTATAGGCAAGCACAAGACCGAACCAATTTTTGCAAAAGTCCTGTTGTTCAGCGGTATTGGTGGCCTTGGCTGGTTGCTGTTTCAGGGCTTTGCCATCGGCATTCCCGGCTGGAATTTTGCATTCCTCGAAGCAGCATTCGGCCCGCTTGGCGACAGGCAATTCGGTCTCGGCTACGGGGCGATGCTGCTGGCTGCCTCGTTCCTGTTCATGATCACCATCGGGGCGGCGGCGCGCGGCGCGGTCAACGGCGATATATTTGTTGTAAGCGCAATCGGCTTTGTCATCGCAATCGTCGGCATCTTCATCTTTTATCCGATTGTCGGCATGCTGGCCGGTGCCTTGCGCGACAATGACGGCGTTTATTCAATATTTATCTTTTTGGAGAAATTTCTCGATCGCAAAATCTGGGGGCTTGGCTGTCTGACGGCCAATGTTGGTTGCGGGGTTGCTTGGAATTCGCTGTTGCTTGGGGTGCTGGTTGGTGCATCGACCACAGCGCTGGGGCTGGTTTATGCGCTGGTGGCGACCCGCTCGGGCTTCAAATATGGCCGGGTGCTGCGGGCATTGACGGTCTTGCCGATCATCACGCCGCCATTTGTCATCGGCCTGGCGATCATATTGCTATTTGGTCTGTCGGGCACGGTCACGCAATTTATCGGCAACATGTTTGACATCACGCCGACCCGCTGGGTCTATGGTCTGCCGGGGATTATGATTGCCCAAATTCTGGCCTATACGCCGATTGCCTTTCTGGTGATGATCGGCGTTGTTGAAGGGGTCTCGCCGTCAATGGAAGAGGCGGCGCAAACGCTGCGCGCCGACCGCTGGACGACTTTCAAAACCGTGACCTGGCCGTTGATGCGCCCGGGTCTGGCCAATGCGTTCCTGCTCGGATTTATCGAGTCAATGGCGGATTTTGGTAATCCGCTGGTGCTTGGCGGCAATTATGATGTGCTTTCGACAGAAATATTCTTCTCGATTGTCGGGGCGCAGAACGATCAGGGTCGCGCGGCGGTTTTGGCGATTGTGCTGTTGACCTTCACATTGGGCGCGTTTTTTGCGCAAAGAAAGTGGCTTGGCAAAAAATCCTATGCGGCCAATACCGGCAAGGGCGATGGTGGCGCCCATCCGCTGTTGCCACGACGGCTGAAATGGCCGGTCTATACAATCGCCGCGCTCTGGACCTTTATGACCGTGGTGATTTATCTGATGATTTTTTACGGCAGTGTTGTCGAAGTCTGGGGTCTTAAAGACAATCTGACCTTCCGCCACTATATCGACGCTTTTGGACTGAAATGGACCGACAGCGGGTTGTTGTGGGTGGGTTCGGCGTGGAATTCATTCTGGACCACGCTGCAAATTGCCGCGATTGCCGCGCCATTGACCGCGATGCTCGGGCTGGTAACCGCCTATCTGCTGGTGCGGCAGAAATTTACCGGCAAGTCGGCCTTTGAATTTGGCAGCATGCTGTCGTTCGCCATTCCCGGCACGGTGATCGGGGTGAGTTATATTCTGGCCTTCAATGTGCCGCCGATAGAGCTTACCGGCACCGGGGCAATTCTGGTGTTGAGCTTCATCTTCCGCAACATGCCGGTTGGGGTGCGGGCCGGTGTGGCCTCAATGGCGCAGCTTGATAAAAGTCTCGATGAGGCATCATTGACGCTTGGCGCCAATGCCTGGCAGACCTTCCGG
>JAJRTY010000073.1 GCA_024278055.1 Alphaproteobacteria bacterium
ATTCACATTCACAATTACGCCCTTATTGGCAATACCAAGGCCTCTTTGTTCATTAATATAAACCCGTCACTTTTCACCAGCAACGATGCCATAGATGCCGAATTTGAAACGCTTGTGCAGGAAATCAACTCTTGCGGCCTGGAGCCTTCACGCGTCGTCTGTGAAATAATCGAGACCCCGGCAATAAGTAATACGTTTTTGGATCGGTTATGCTCGCAATTGCGCCATGCAGGTTTCATGCTGGCCGTGGACGATTATGGCAGCGATCATTCCAACTGGGACCGGTTTGAACTGCTTCAGCCGGATATTCTAAAACTCGATGGCCCGGTTTTTCGCGATCTTTGCAAAACCCCCGCAGCCGGTTCCGCCCTTCGCAATTTGACTGATAGCCTTCACGAAATCGGCTGTATTTTGCTGGTTGAGGGAATTGAAAGCCGCAACCAGTTTGAAATTGCCGTTGATGCCGGCGTGTCGCTTTTACAAGGATATTATCTCGCCAGACCAGAAACCACCGCTGGGCAATTTCCCAATATCCCGTCGGCAGCATTTCTGCCAGGCCCACAAGAGGTCCATTACAGCCAGGTTTTTCGCCCGACAATTCCAATACAATCAGTGAGTAACGCGTTTCAATGATATTCAGGTCCCGCAAAACCGGCAGTTCCGGTGACATTTCCCCGCTCCAACGCATCCATCGGCGGATTGCCGGCACTGCGGCCTTGCGTCTGAGCATCATTGATGCAACCGCCGACGGAGACGTACTCGTTGTATTCTGCTCCAACACCTCGATGGTCAAAATCATCAAGCTGGCATTGCAAAATCACTGGCCGGGGGAGACCGAGGTTTATAGCCCGGCCAGCCTGATGACAGGCGCCCGTGACATGGGCGCATCGGAGGCAAAAAACCAGTGGAAATCCAACGCCCGGTTGCGCCGGTATAATTAGTATCGCTATAACCCTGTTATTGAGCCTTTGGCGCAAGATGCCAGTTCCGGCGGCACAAATGTCGGAATTTTCCACAATTGACAGGAAGCTGATTTGAACCAGACAAGACTGTTTCTTCAGGCCAGAAAGCCGGAAGCCTATCACATCAGCTCTATTCTTGATGCAGCGCTGGACGATGAAGCCGTGCCGATCGCCCTGTTTGAACTTGAGGAGAAACCCGGTGAATGGTGTATCTCTCTTTATGTTAATCATAAAGATGCTGATGAATATGAAGCAAAGATCCACCGGATACTCGGCAGTGACGGCTTTGGCCTGAAAATCAGTCGCGAAGAAATTACAGAAACAGACTGGGTTGGGCAAACCTTGCGCGAACTGGCCCCGGTACGGGCCGGCCGGTTCATTGTCCACGGGTCGCACGACCGTTTGGTGCCCAAGGCCTATCAACACGCAATCGAGATTGATGCAGGCCAGGCCTTTGGCACCGGTCACCACGGCACCACCGCAGGATGCCTTGATATGCTGGAACTCTGCCTGAAATCTCGCAATTACTATAACGCACTTGATCTTGGCACCGGTTCCGGGGTGCTGGCCGTGGCGCTGGCCCAAGCCACAAATGCAAATATTCTCGCCAGCGATATTGATCCGGTGGCAGTGCAGGTGGCGAAAAAAAACTTCCGGATAAACCGTTGCGCCAGTCGCATTACTGCAGTTGTATCGCGCGGGTTGGAAAACCAGATTTTTCGACAACGTGGCCCTTTTGATCTTGTCATAGCCAATATTCTCGCCGGTCCGTTACAACGGATGTCAAATTCGCTGTGTGGCGAGCTTGAAGTCGGCGGCACGCTTATTCTCTCCGGATTGCTGCCGCACCAGAGATCACGCATCGTTGCCACCTATCGCTCGCAAGGGTTGCGACTTGTCCACCACCATATTCGAGACGGCTGGCTGACCCTGGTGCTTGCCGGGTAGACCATGGCGATGCACAATAGTTCATAATTTCATCTCATCGAAAGCCAGTTCCTTGTTCCAGAATTTCGACAATCCTTCCGATCCGACAAAAGCCAAAACTCGACTACAACAACTGCGTGAAACATTCGACGCATCAGGGGTGGACGGGTTTATTATTCCGCATGCCGATGAATATCAGGGCGAGTACCTGCCGCCGCGGGCAGAGCGGCTGGCGTGGCTGACCGGTTTCACCGGTTCGGCGGGATCAGCGATTGTGCTGAATCAACACGCGGTTATTTTTGTCGACGGACGATACACATTGCAAGTGAGGGAACAGGTAGACACCGCTCTATTCGAGATCGAAAGCCTGATTGACAATCCTCCGGAAAAATGGCTGGCAGATAACATCGACGCCTCAAAAACAATTGGCTTTGATCCATGGCTGCACACCGTATCTGAAATTCGCAAGCTCACCAAAGCCGTGAAGAATGCCGGAGGTACACTGGTTGCGACAGATCAAAACCCGATTGATCAAATTTGGACCGACCAACCTGCTGCACCAATTGGCGCAGTTCACATTCACCCGCTAAAATTTGCCGGAAAATTAGCGGCAGAGAAAATTTGTGATCTGTCAGATATTGTCAAACAAGGCGGTGCAGACTGCTGCATATTGAGTGACCCCTCATCAATTGCCTGGACGTTCAACATTCGTGGTTCTGACGTACCGCACACACCGCTGGTTCTTTGCTTTGCTATTTTAGATGCTGTTGCCCGGCCAAAATTATTCATCGACAACCGCAAACTTAATATTGAAACCAGAGCATATCTCACCCAACTGGCTGATCTCCACAATCTGGAAGAACTGGAGCAGACCATTGCAGATCTCGCCAGTGCCGGTAAAAAACTGATGCTTGATCCCGACCTTGCAGCCCACCGGTTTTTACAAATCGCAGCGCGCGAAAATGGCATCATCGTTGAGGCCAAAGACCCGGCCCGCCTGCCCCGTGCAATCAAGAACGAAGC
>JAJRTY010000074.1 GCA_024278055.1 Alphaproteobacteria bacterium
CCTGACAACACAAACATAAACGCAATCAGCAATCGCCCGACTGGCATGGCTAACTTTTCAATATATGGCATTCCAATTTCTCCATCTTCTGGTTTCACCCGGAAGAACTCTCATTGTTGCAATTCTCCGGCAATTTTCACCTGACAGTTATAATTATTGCAAAACAATGTAAAAAGGTCGATAAATGGAAAGCTTTGTTCTAATTTGGAGAACCATAACCGTGGGCCAACTTGAGGATATCGGAACATTTGTTCGAATTGTTGAAGCCGGAACAATCAGCCAGGCCGCTAAGCAGTTGGGAATTGCAAAATCGGCCGTCAGTCGCCGTCTTGTTGAACTTGAAGGCCGCCTTGGGGTGCAATTGCTTCACCGAACAACAAGGCGATCCAGCCTCACCGAAGCCGGACGCAGCTATTATCAAAGCGCTGCTCAAATTCTGGCTGACGTAAACGAATTGAATGCAGCTACCTCTGACAACAAGGCAATATTGAAAGGTGCGTTGAGAATAGCCGCGCCATTGTCATTCGGCATCCGCCACTTGTCCCCGATTATCAATGATTTCTCTAAAATTCACCCGGGCATTAATGTCTACATTGATTTCACTGACCGGTATGTCGATTTGATCGAAGAGAGCGTTGATGTCGGAATTCGTATCGCTGACTTGAAGGATTCAAGCCTGATTGCGCGAAAACTGACACCAATCAGTCTGGTGCTTTGTGCCAGCCCGGATTATTTGCACATAAACGGCCACCCGGATCATCCATCACAACTGAAATCTCACAAAATTCTGCACTATGCCAACGCGCCGGGTTTCTTGTGGCGGTTTTTTGACCGGCAGGGACGCATCACTAATGTGAAACTGCTCCCGGTGATTTCTGCCAATAATGGAGAATATCTTTGCGATGCCGCTATCGCCGGTTTGGGAATCACAGCAATTCCAACATTTATGGCGTTTGATGCTATTGAAGACGGTAAGTTGGAGTGTATCATGCCTGACTATACTCTTCCATCATTGTCGGCATATGCGGTCTATCCTCAAACCCGACACCTTTCCAAACGGGTGCGTACATTCATCGATTATCTGGTGGAGCAATTTAAGGGGAAACCGCGCTGGGACCGAATTTTAACGCGAGGCCATCCCCTTGCATAACGATCACTGTTCACTCCAACTATGCCGGCTCCATTATGTCACACAAGAATCACCTTTGTTTGTTTTGACCGGAGAGATAAAATGACTAGAGGATGTCTAAAAGGTAAAAAGCCCCGGAGGCCTGCATGAAAAACCGCACCAACAATTTCCTGAAATCAATTGCTGCCTTGCTCGCAGCATCACTGGTCACTGTGGCTGCAGTCAGGGCAGCTGAACCGGACCCTGCCAAATGGCAGGATGTTCTCAAGCAGGCTAAGGGTCAAACCGTGTACTGGAATGCCTGGGGCGGATCTCCACGCATTAATGACTATATCGGCTGGGTGGGCGCAACACTGAAAGAACGCTATGGCGTCAATGTTGAGCATGTGAAAGTCAAAGACACAGCAAATGTGGTCTCTACCGTGGTTGCAGAAAAATCGGCTGGCAAGGACAGCAACGGCAAGGTCGATCTGATCTGGATTAATGGAGAAAACTTTGCCTCGATGAAACGCCAGAAATTACTGATGACACCAGGCTGGGCCGATAAACTGCCAAACTGGCAGTTTGTTGACGTCGAAAACAAACCGACCATTACCGTAGATTTTACAATTCCAACGGATGGTCTGGAATCACCCTGGGGCGGTGCAAAGCTGGTATTCTTCTACGATACAGCGCGCACAAAAAACGTGCCCAATTCGATCCGGGAGCTGGCTGCATGGGCAAAGAAAAACCCTGGCCGCTTTACCTATCCACAGCCACCCAATTTTATTGGGTCGACCTTTTTGAAGCAGGCACTTACTGAACTTGCAACAGATCCGTCAAAACTTCTTAAACCTGTCGTTGAAGAAGAATTTGCCGCAGTTTCAAAACCGCTGTTTGATCTGCTGGATGAATTGCACCCGAATATGTGGCGCAAGGCGCGTGCATTTCCAAAAAGCCATGTGGCAATGCGGCAACTGATGGCCGACAAGGAACTCGACATCATATTTGCTTTCAACCCGTCTTTTGCATCAAGTGCCATTGCCAATAATGAACTGCCCGACACAGGTCGATCTTTCGTATTTTCCGGTGGCACCCTTGGGAACACCCATTTTGTCGCCATTCCTTATAACGCCACAGCAAAAGCCGGCGCGCTTGTTTTGACCAATTTTTTACTTTCACCAGAAGCCCAGGCCCGCAAACAGGATCCAAATATCTGGGGCGATCCGACGGTTCTTAATGTCGCAAAATTGAATGCGCTTGATAAATCCCGCTTTGCAAAACTGGAATTGGGTATCGCCACACTGAAACCCGAACAGCTTGGTCCAATGTTGCCGGAACCGCACCCAAGCTGGATGAACCGGCTTGAAAAAGAATGGGTGGCCCGATACGGCGTCAACAATTAGGCA
>JAJRTY010000075.1 GCA_024278055.1 Alphaproteobacteria bacterium
ACATCTTTGAGTATTTTGTTAAGCGCGTGGCCAATGTGCAAGTGACCATTGGCATAAGGCGGGCCGTCATGAAGGATGAATTTTGTCGAGCCTTTGGCAGCTTCACGCAGGCGTTTATAAAGACCAATCCTGTCCCATTTTGCCAGAATTTCCGGCTCTTTTTTGGGCAGTCCGGCGCGCATGGGAAAATCGGTTTTTGGCAGGAACAGCGTTTCGCGATAATCGCGTGGCTCAACTGGCTGGTGGACTTGGGTCATCTTCAATCAGATCTGTATGGCTAGGTGAAAAATATTTGTTACGTTCTTATAACGATGGCGGCGTTCTAACAATGACAATGTTGAAATTTTCACACGCTGGCGGCTGCTAGCCAAGCGCATAGTGTGACATGGGATCGCCGTTGGCGGCCATATCCGCCAGTATGGTGCGCGATTTGATACTGTCCTCATCCATTTGGGTGATCAGTTTTTCAACGCTTTCAAAAGCTGCGTCACTGCGCAGACATTCAATCAGCTCAACCTGGAGGGTTTTGCCGTATAGGTCACCGGCAAAATCAAACAGGTGAACTTCGAGCACAACGCCGTGTTTATGGAAGGTCGGGCGGCTGCCGATGTAGGCGACACCGGGTCGGGTTTGAGTTTCGCCATTAATTGTTACCCGGACGGCGTATATGCCCAGTTTGGGCCAGCCGCCTTGTTCAATGAATATATTGGCGGTGGGATAGCCCAAATCACGTCCGCGCTTATCACCTTCAACCACCGGTCCTTGCAGGTGCCACCAGTATCCCAGCAATTCAGCTGCCTGGCGCATGTGACCGTATCGCAGTTTTTCACGAATGAAGCTGGAGGAGTAAGGCACGTCGCCATAAGTGTTTTCGCGCATGAAAACCGGGTCGATGCTGGTGACACCAAAACCAAATTCAGCACCCATCTGTTTGAGCAGGGCAACGTCACCGGCGCGTTTGTTACCAAAGTGAAAATCATAGCCGCAGACAATATGGGAAATGCCATGCTGGTTGACCAGAATTTTTTCGACAAAATCATGGGCTGACATGGCTGCCAGGCTGCGATCAAATGTCAGCACCGACAAAACGTCCAGTCCCAGTTTTTCCATCAGCCGGGCTTTTACTTCCAGCGGCGTTAAGCGAAAGACCGGGGTGTCGGGCCGGAAAAAAGTGCGTGGATGGGGTTCAAACACCACAACGCCAAAAGGTTTGCCATTTGCCTTGGCAAGATGTTCTGTCTGCTTGAGAACCGCTTGATGGCCCAGATGGACGCCATCAAAATTACCAATCGCCAGCACAGCGTTGCGATGGTTGTCTTTCAGACATGTACCATTTTGAATAATTTTCATTGGCTGGCTATACTGCACCTGTTCAACGTGACTTCTTTTTTTGCCTTGGCACGAGAACGGCGGCTTCGCCCTCGATAACAATGGTATCCCCCACTTTACAGAGGCAATGAAGCGTTGCCCGGGATTTTTGCGTGTCCAGTGCAAGGACTTCAACCGTGGTTATCACTTCATCGCCGAGGTAGACCGGTGCCTTGAAGGCGATGGATTGTGACATATAGACGGTTCCAGAGCCCGGCAGCTGGGTGCCGATAACCGTTGAAATATAACTTGCCGACAACATACCATGGGCGATGCAGCGGCCAAAACGGGTGGTGGCGGCGAATTCTTCATCAAAATGTAACGGATTAAAATCCCCCGATAACTCGGCGAACATTTTCACATCCTCAACCTGGACAATTCGGGTCATCGTCGCGGTATGTCCAACGGCCAAATCTTCTATAAAAAAAGTCTGCGTTTTCATGGGGTTTTGTTCATCTTGGTTGCCTGACAGTGTAGATAAAACCCCATTCATATAGGGCGCCGCACAATTGTGCAATTATCCATTTACGAGAAAAATCCTCTTTTACTACTTTTCACACTTGGCGTTAACTCTATGTTTAACCAGCTCGGGTAATTTAATTAAAGAGGCCGGATAAAGTCTTCGGGTAGGGAAGTATCGCCAAAGGCAGTTTTTGCGCGGTGCTGATTTTCCAAAAATCGAAATTCAGCCTGAAGTTTTGCGAATACTTTCACGCCCCCCGGGGTATGAATTGCGTGATTTAAGTAATGGAGTTATAAATATGTCAATCGATGCAACCATGCCGATATTGGTGGTAGATGATTACAAGACGATGGTCCGAATCATCCGTAACCTGCTCAAACAGCTGGGGTTTAACAATGTTGATGACGCCGCCGATGGTGTCGAAGCCTTGTCGAAATTGCGCGAAAAGAAGTATGGGCTGGTTATTTCCGACTGGAATATGGAGCCGATGACGGGCTACGAACTTCTCAAAGAAGTACGTGGTGACGAAACGCTGAACAGAACGCCATTCATTATGGTAACAGCGGAATCCAAAACCGAAAACGTCATCGCTGCCAAAAAGGCCGGTGTAAACAATTACATCGTCAAGCCCTTTAATGCACAGACTTTAAAAGGCAAGATTAACGCTGTTTTCGGCGAATAATCGCACTGATTTGCGTTTAAACCGCAGACAAAACACAGGCCCAGGCATGGGCCTGAAGGAAGTCGGTTGGAATTTTCCACCATTCCTCATCGGAGACAAGAACATTCCTCATCGGAGACAATAAAATGGCTGCTGCTGACAAAATCGTAGAAAAAGCCCGGGTTGACCAGATCGTCAATTACATCCGCAAAGATCAAGAGGGTGATATTTCACTGGTTGAAATCATGTCCCTTGCCGAATTGATGGTGGGCTCGATGCAGACATTCTTCAAGGAACTGGATACCAATATCTATAAAGAGTTCCGCGAACTGGCTGATTATATCGGCACTGCCAAAAACGAAATCGGGCGGCTCCAGGCCGGTGACTTAAGCGACAATTACATCCCCTCAGCCGGTGAAGAGCTTGATGCCATTGTTACTGCTACAGAAAATGCCACCAACACCATTATGGAGGCCGCCGAAAATATAATGGAGGCCGACCCGTCTGACGCGGACGCCTATCAAGGTGTGGTCAATGATGCGGTTATGGAAATTTTCGAAGCCTGTTCTTTCCAGGATATAACCGGTCAGCGGATCACCAAGATTGTTGAAACACTGCAACATATTGATGACAGGGTGAGCCGGTTTGCCAGTGCGCTTGGCGCCAGTGATGTCGGTGGCCATTTTGACCAGGAAGAAGCCGAACGCGAGCAACGCAAGCAGGATCTGTTGTTGAATGGACCACAAGGTGTGGATGAAGCCGTCAGTCAGGATGATATTGACGCGCTTCTTGGTTCAGATAATGACAGTAAGCTGGCTGAAGAGATTGACTGCAAAATTGCTGAAAAATCTGCTGAAAACAAAACAAAAAAGAAAAAGACCACCAAGCCCGCAGCCAAAACTCCTGAAAAAGAACCCGCTGGTGAAGACCAGTCCCAGGATGACATAGATGCCCTGTTCGACTAGGTCAGTATTGATCGCCGGATTTTTTTACCAAACCAGCCGATAACTGGTGAGAACAAATTGCGGGTGCTGATCCGGCCCCAGTTCTTCTTCGATGACATCTTTAAGAGCCTCACGGTTTACCCCGCCATCAACCTCTACCAATTCATTGCCATGAATGCCGCCCGCTACAAACATACAGGGTATTTCCGCATTGAGAGCGCCGCGTATATCCGTGCGCAGGCCGTCTCCAATTGCCAGAATATTGGCTTTTGAAATCTCGCGGCCTGCATGTTCTTCAATCGTGGCAAGGGCAAGACGATAAATTTCCGGGTAAGGTTTGCCCGCATAGGTAACGTCGCCGCCCAGTCCCTCATAGGCTTGCGCCAGAGCACCGGCGCAATATATCAGGCGGTCTCCGCGCTCAACCACCAGGTCGGGATTGGCGCAAATCATGGCTAGGTCATTGTCTTCAAATTCGGCAAACATATCGCCATAATCTTCCGGCACTTCGGTGGTGTCATCCACAAGGCCGGTACACAGAACCACCTGCGCCTCATCAATATCGCACAAATGCAAGTTGAGGCTGGCCAGTAAAGGCAGGTCACGCTCAGGCCCCAGATGAAACACATTGGTGTACTGGTGCAGCTCGAGGGCAAAACTGGTGACGTCGCCCGAGGTGACAATGGCGTCATATGTCTCAGATGATACGCCCAGGGCGTCAAGTTGTTCAACCACACTTGTCCACGGGCGCGGTGCGTTTGATACCAGTACCACCGGCCCATGTTCGAGACGATAGCGTCTGAGCGCTTCGCAGGCGGTTTCAAACGGCTCGACGCCATTGTGAACAATCCCCCAGATATCGGCAATCACCGCATCATACTCATAGGCGATGTCACCTAATCCGGCGACAAAACTAAACTTTGATGAATTCATAATCAGGCTGCACCAGCTTCCGGCAGGGCGTCCAACAGGATATCACCACGCACCGGGCGCGGTTCGGAGAAGTGATAGCCCTGGCCGTACTGGATGTTGTAGTCGAGCAGATTGACAACGCTGCGTTCGTCTTCGATTTTTTCTATGATCAGGGTAATGCCACTGCGTGTCAGTAGTTCCGGGCAATCTTCTGCAAGAATGGGGGAACCCGTGTCTTCAAGGTCGCTCAGGAACATATCTGCAGGCACTTTAAAGTAGCGGAAATTCATGTCGGCCAACACCTGGAAATCCACGTCCAGACGCTCAACCTTGTCCATGGAAAAGGTAAAGCCCAAATCCGCCAGAGCTTTGAGACTCTCGAATTCCAGCGGGCCCGAGGCACCAATGGTGGCCTGGCCAAATTCAAAGATCAAGGATCCGGCCAGATCCTGATTATGTTTCATGTAATCTATGAATTGCGGGAAAAATTCCGAATCCAGAAGGGTCAGTGTCGATACATTGCAGAACACGCCCACTTCGCGGTTGCGCTCCACCATCTTGCGCATAACATGGACACACCTGAACAGCAGGATATTGTCAATCATCGGCATCATACCGGCAGGTTCGGCAATTTTCATGTAAGCATCGGGCATGATGATTTTGCCGGTGTCATCGCGCAGCCTTGAAAGTGCTTCATAAAACCGGGTTTTTCGTTGCGGCAGGGTAACGATGGGCTGGAGATAAAGGTCCACCCGGTTTTCATCCAGGGATGCCCTGATGGTTTTCAAAAGTTTGGCATCGCGTGCGGTCTGATCTTCAAGCGTCAGGATAGTATCATCTTTTTCGACGGTTTCAGGCGCTTCAGGCTTAACCGGACTGGACGGCTGCATGCCTGATACAGCGACGCGCTCTGCCAGCTGTTTTACCAGGGTTTCAACCATCTGCATTTCCGCGATAAGTTGATCATTGCGGGCATGGGCAACGGTTTCCAAACGATTTTCAAGCTCATCAAAGCGATCGCCCCAGACGGTGGCGTTTTGTTGCAACTCAAGAATTTGCGCACTGAGGTTTTCCGTTTCCGGCTTTTCCGGAACTATCGCTCGCTCCCTTTGTGTCCTTATCTGTGAAGCTATCTGAGAAAACCCCAACAACAAAAAGGCCGAGACCAGCCCCAGCTCTACATTTGTAAAAACCTTGGACCACCACAGAACACCACCGGCTATTGCGGTAACGGACAACGTGCCAAAAAACACCAGGACAGATTTCATTGGTTTCCTCATGTAGTTTTCAAAAACCCTGACACAACAATTGACTTAAAGGGTCCCAAAGACCCCGTTTTTTTCCTTAATGATCAAAGTCAACCGAAGGTATTGACAATTGGTTAACCATAAACACTTTATTAACCATAAATTGACCCCATCCGGAGATAATTTCACCTTACCTTTGTGGCTGAACAGCCAAATCCCAAACCAAAATCAAGCTGTTTACAGGTATGAGCAGGCCTGAAAAACATACGCTAACCGGCCATATATCATTTATTTTTTTTGGCGTTCTGGTGCGAATTTTTAGCTTTTTACCGCCTTTTTTACCCCTTATGGTTAACGCCAAAAACACTAATTGTCTTGACATGCGAGGCCGGGTTTCCTATGTCACCTGCATCGGTTAGCACTCACTGCGCAAGAGTGCTAACAAGCCATTTGGCAACTGATGAAAAATACCAAATCAGAGTAGTTTGGGGTAATCGCTTTCTACTCGTCCAATCTATCTATGAGGAGCATAGTAGCATGAAGTTTCGTCCTCTCCACGACCGTGTGCTTGTACGCCGGGTCGACGAAGACACAAAGACAGCCGGAGGGATTATCATTCCCGATACGGCGCAGGAAAAACCATCTGAAGGTGAAATCATTTCCGTAGGCCCAGGCGCTCGCGGTGAAGATGGTTCCGTTAAGGCACTTGATGTTAAAAAGGGCGATCGCGTTCTTTTTGGCAAATGGTCAGGCACTGAAATCAGGGTTGACGGCGAAGAGCTGTTGATCATGAAAGAGTCCGACATCATGGGTGTTATCGAAAAGTAATTGCTTGATCGATGAAGTCGATTTCGCAGTTTTTTATTTGTGCCATTCACTCCCGCGAAATACCGGGAAGTGGAGTATTGAGGAGGTTCAATAATTAATATGGCAGCTAAAGAAGTTAAATTTGGTGCAGACGCTCGCGAACGTATGTTACGCGGCGTTGATATTCTGGCCAACGCGGTCAAAGTCACACTCGGTCCCAAGGGCCGCAATGTAATTCTGGATAAATCTTTTGGCGCTCCACGCTCAACCAAAGACGGCGTGACAGTGGCTAAAGAGATCGAACTTGACGATAAGTTTGAAAACATGGGCGCACAGATGCTGCGTGAAGTTGCTTCCAAAACCAACGACGAAGCAGGTGATGGCACAACAACAGCGACCGTGCTGGCTCAGGCAATCGTACGTGAAGGTGCCAAGGCAGTTGCAGCGGGCATGAACCCGATGGATCTGCGTCGCGGCATTGAAGAAGCGGTTAAAACTGCTATCAAAGATCTTGAGAAGCGCTCCAAGAAAGTTAAAACCAACGAAGAAGTTGCTCAGGTTGGCACAATTTCAGCAAATGGCGACAGTGATGTCGGCAACATGATTGCTGAAGCCATGCAGCGTGTTGGCAATGAAGGTGTTATCTCGGTTGAAGAAGCAAAAAGCCTTGATAGTGAACTGAGTGTCGTTGAAGGCATGCAGTTTGATCGTGGCTATCTGTCACCTTACTTCATCACCAATGCAGACAAAATGGTTGCTGATCTTGAAGATCCTTACATTCTTCTGCACGAAAAGAAGCTTTCAAACCTGCAGGCAATGCTGCCGATCCTCGAAGCTGTTGTGCAATCAAGCCGCCCGCTTCTCATCATCGCTGAAGATGTTGAAGGTGAAGCACTGGCAACGCTGGTTGTTAACAAGCTGCGCGGTGGCCTGAAAATTGCTGCTGTTAAAGCACCTGGTTTTGGCGATCGCCGCAAAGCGATGCTTGAAGATATCGCTGTTTTGACCGGTGGTCAGGTGATTTCCGAAGATCTTGGTATCAAACTGGAAAATGTTACTCTGGATATGCTCGGCACAGCCAAGAAGGTCCAGATTACCAAAGAAGAAACCACAATCGTTGATGGCGCTGGCAAAAAGGGCGAAATTCAAGCCCGTGTCAGCCAGATCCGCGCTCAGGTTGAAGAAACAACATCTGACTACGACCGCGAAAAACTGCAGGAACGTCTGGCCAAACTGGCTGGCGGTGTTGCTGTTCTCAAAGTCGGTGGTGCTACTGAAGTTGAAGTGAAAGAACGCAAAGACCGTGTTGATGATGCATTGAATGCAACACGTGCAGCCGTTGAAGAAGGTATTGTCCCTGGTGGCGGTACAGCTCTTTTGCGGGCAACTGCTGCGGTTAAAAAGCTTGAAAGCGACAACTCCGATTATCAGGCCGGATACAAGATTGTTCTCAAAGCTCTGGAAGCTCCGATCCGTCAGATCGTAGAAAACGCCGGTGTTGAAGGCTCAATTGTTGTGGCTACCGTGCTTGACAAAAAAGGCAACTTTGGCTTTGACGCACAGTCAGAAAAATACGTTGACCTTGTTGCCAACGGCATCATTGATCCGACCAAAGTTGTGCGTACAGCTTTGCAGGATGCAGCTTCAATTGCTGGTGTTTTGATCACCACAGAAGCCATGATCGCTGAAAAGCCTGAGCCTAAGGGCGCAGGTCCTGCTATGCCTGATATGGGCGGCATGGGCGGCATGGGTGGCATGGGCGGAATGATGTAACCCGTTTCCACCAGAAAATTTAAAAGGGCTGCTCTCGGGCAGCCCTTTTTTTGTGCCATTAACGTCAAAGAAACCACGTTTCAAAAAATCCGGTTAGCTTCACCCGCTTTCAAACACTTTGCAGCTTTATTGCCCTATATAAAAAGTGTTGAAATGCAGAGAAATAGCAGGATTGCGCATGGACATAACGGATGCGAGCGGTATTGCTGGAAAACCGTATTCTGATTTGGCTCAGCCGGGCAGCGTTGCTGTCACCAGGCCACGGCAGAAAATCAGTTTAGAACTTTTTGATGAACTTGAACCTGTGTGCCACGACTGGCAGGCGCTGGAAGCCGAGGCCGTATGCACGCCGTTTCATACTTACGCCTGGAGCCATGCGTGGCGAACACATGTGGAAAGCATGAGCGAGGTTCGCACCGCCATTGTGGTTGGCAGGGATGACAATGGTACGGTTCAGATGATTTTACCATTGGCGTTACGCAAACACGGTCCGGTCACCGCTCTGGAATGGCTGTCCGGCGAACACGCGACTTACACAGGTGGTCTTTTTCACCCCTCCTTTCTCAACCAACTTTCAAAAACAGATTTTTTGGTTTTATGGTCCAGAGTTGTTGCCCTGCTGCCTCCGTTTGACATTGTCCAGTTTCTTGCCCAGATGCCGATGATTGATGGCTGGTTTAATCCAACAACGCATCTTGGCGCCAGGACCAGCGCCAACTCTTATTTTTGCATTACCATCGATGCTGAATGGGAAGAACTGCACCGGCAGCGCCGCAGCAAATCAACACGCCGGTCTGAAAGACGGCGTGAGCGTCAGCTCAACGAAATAGGGCCGATGAAATTTGAAACTCATTTTGAGGGCCCGGCACTGGCTCAGGCAACCGAAGTCATGTTCAAACAGCGCAGTGCGCGTTTTGGCGAACAGGGCATTCACGATTTTCTAAGCGATGCCGGCATGACAGGTTTTTATCGCGCGCTGACCAAAATGACCGCCCGGTCGCACGGTATCGAGGGCTATGTTTCAAGTTTAAGTGTTGGTGATACGATGGCCGCGGGATTGCTTAATCTGATTCACAAAAATAAAAATTATGCGCTTGTGTCATCAATGACCACGGACGAAACGCTGAGGAAATCATCCCCGGGTGAAATACTCATGCGCCATACGCTCAAATATTGTTGCGAGACAGGCCTTGAGGCTTATGATTGCGGCGGCGGCTATGATATTTATAAAGACAGCTGGAGTGACATAAAATTTCACACAGCAGATACGGTGGCGCCGCGAACCATGCTTGGATCTGCCTATGACGGCAGCTACAACGGTTTTCTAATGGCCAAGTCCCACATAAAGCAATCTCCAGTCTTATGGAAGGCCTTCAAAACCCTGCGCAAGCTGGGCTTCTGGTCCTAAAGCTGGTTAACGATCTGTCGCAACACCTGCGATTGCTCCCTGGTTAAGCCAGGCGATTTCACTGTTGCCAGCACGGCTTCACTTTTCAAAACCACACCATCGCTGAGAATTTTGAGGTTGTTGGCTTTAAGGGTTGAGCCGGTGCTGGTTATATCAACGATTATTTCTGCTGTACCTGCGGCCGGAGCGCCTTCGGTGGCACCTGAACTTTCCACTGTCTGATAGCCGGTAACACCTCTGGCGGCAAAGAACTGGCGCGTCAGATTGATGTATTTTGTTGCCACTCTCAGACGCCGGGCGTGAATGCGCAAAAATTCCTGCGAGGCTTCTTCCAGATCCGCCATGGTGGCAACATCAAGCCAGCTTTCAGGAACAGCAACCACCACGTCTGCCGGGCCAAAGCCCAGACGCTTTTCAATATTTATGGTGTTGTCGAGGTTGTGAATGGTCTCGCGCAGCAAATCCTCACCGGTAATACCTAAGTGAACCTCGGCGCATTTGAGATTATGGGCAATTTCGGATGCGGATAAAAACCGCACCTCGAC
>JAJRTY010000076.1 GCA_024278055.1 Alphaproteobacteria bacterium
CAATCCACAATTGTTGAATTGCGCAATCGATTGCGCAGGCGCTCGAAATCAGCCAGCGGCATGCGCAAACTGCTTTCGCGACCCATTGGCAGGCCAATTTTAGGGCATTGCTCAAGCGTTTGCGCAAGCAAAGATATGCCATCATCTTTGTCGGCTGGCGAAGACCAGGTTCTGATATCTTCAATCCAGGTGGAGCGCATGAGCTCGGCGCCGATTTCCGGAATGACTGCAATTGGTTTGCCGCTTTTTGGCACGATCAAAAACCACGGCCGGGTGGGGCTTTGCCAGAACAGGGTTCGAAATCCACTGAAATAGCGCATTTCTGCTTCACTGGTAAACAACAGGGCATCAAGGTTTTCGCGGTGCATCGTGATTTGGGCGTTTTCAACGCGCGCTTCAAACTCCGTGACTGGAAAATCCTGCTCAGCCACCTTCGGCTCCCTCGGTAATATAAGCCAGCACCCGTGATTGGCCATCAAGGCCGGGCAGGGCATTTTTGTCGCGTAATTTTTTGGCAAACTCATTGGGAACCGAATGAGACAGGTAAACCACAGCTTCCGCACCAAGTGTCTTGAAGCTGCCAAGCCCCATGCGTGAACGCTCGTTCTTGAGGTGAAGGCTGGCAATGCCCAGTGCGTTGGCAAGGCCCTGATGACGGTGTGGATTTTTGACGAGGCGCATCTTAAACCAGCTTCTTGTAGATAATTCGGATCACCCGCCCAATTCCGCGGCCAAAGAACCAATGCCCCGATATGGTTACCAGTGGCAACAGACCGGTGGTTGTTATACTGAAAAATACGTACCAGCCGCGCTGCGAAAAGGGCGAGCCTTCCTTTTGTTCAATTGAAAATAACACATAGAGTACCCAAACGATGATAATTGATGCCGCACTAAAAATATCTGCAGTGGTCAGCGCCTTACCTTGCCGCACATCTCTAAAACACCAGATAATTGCGGCGGCGACTATCAGCGCCACATGATATTGATAGGGGTAATCGAGCAACGACGGGAATGTGAAATTCATACAAAATCCAATTAAATTTATGAAATTTCCGGCGCTATTCGCTATAGAACCATGACTGAACGCGGCCAATGCCTTTAAGATTTTTGGCGGCGCCTTTTTGAACTTGTAGGTGTCTTTCAGCGCCCGATAGACCTCGCGTGAAACATGGATGCGTCCCGCCTCGCCGCTGGATTCAAGACGGGATGCAAGATTGACGGTTGGTGCCCACACGTCATAGGCAAACTTGGCTTTGCCGATAACCCCGGCGGTAATTGGCCCGGTGGCAATGCCAATCCGGACATCAAGCTCGGTCTCGTGCTTTTTTGCAATTTTGGAGATTTCCGTGCGGATACCGATTGCCAGTTTCAAAATCCGTTCGGCGTGATCTTCTACTGGTTCCGGCGCACCGCTGACGGCCATATAGGCATCACCGATGGTTTTGATTTTCTCCGTGCCAAGTTCGGCACCGACCGCATCGAAAGCGGTGAATATATCATTCAGCAGAAAAACCAGCTGCTCTGGATCAAGTTGGTTGGAAAGGCTGGTAAACCCAACGAGATCGGCAAACAGCACGGTTGCCTCGTCGAACCGGTCGGCGATTGGGTCGTCAGGAAAATTGCGCAATTGATTGGCTATTTTTTCCGGGAATATATTCATCAACAATCGTTCTGACCGCGCTTCGGCATCGGCGGCAATGCGAAATGCATACCAGACCACGACGGCCAGAATGAGCATGATGGAGGCAGCAGACATGACATAGAGTTGGGCCATGAAACCGTCGTCCACCGCCCATTGGGCACTGCCGACTTCAAACAAAAAGACGCTTGAAACATTGCCGACAATACAAACCACTGTGACCAGCGCAATGATGCGCAGGTGCTTGAGGCCGAAGATGACGAAGGCGATTGCCACGGCACCGATATAGTTGAGTTGAATGCCCGAATCGCGCCCGAGAATGGAAACAAAGAAAAACAGCGTAACCGCGACCGTTGTCGTCATCACCGATGCGGCAGCGATTGAATTGTAGCGGTGCCAATAGGGCGCAGTTGCAGTAAGCACCGCAGATGCCAAATTGCCATAAACCAGCCACTTGAGCGCTGAAAAGTCATAAAGAGCAAAATTTGCGGCGTATGAAACCGAGGAAATTGCCGAGAGGTATCCGGCCATGTTGACGATCGACAGCCGCCGTCTGGTCTCGCGGTCATAGCCGGAAATGCCAATCCGCATTGCCCGGTCGGTCAAGCGGCGCAGAAAACTGCCTGATGCGGCTTCGTCGAGATTTCTTTCGGGGCGAAAGACTGATAGAAATCCTGGCTTGTTATCGGGCGCTGGCATCGGGTGAGATTAGACACTTGTTTGCATTGCTGGATGTTCACATTGACACATGACGGTGCAAATGAACATATCGCGCGATCAACACTCCACTGTATTGACCGCAAGGCCACCCTGGCTGGTTTCCTTGTAGCGCTCGTTCATATCGAGCCCGGTCTGGCGCATGGTCTCAACGCAACTGTCGAGCGAAACAAAATGCTGGCCGTCACCATGCAATGCAAGCGATGCAGCGGTTACGGCTTTCACCGCACCCAGTGCATTGCGTTCAATGCACGGAACCTGAACCAATCCGCCAACCGGATCGCAGGTCATGCCAAGATGATGTTCAAGTGCGATTTCAGCGGCATTTTCCACCTGCTCCGGCGTGCCGCCCATAACGGCTGCAAGACCGGCGGCAGCCATGGCCGAGGCGGAACCGACTTCGCCCTGACAACCAACTTCAGCGCCGGAAATCGACGCGTTGTGCTTGATCAGCCCGCCAATGGCGGCAGCAGTCAGCAGAAACTCTTCGATGCCTTTTTTGTCGGCACCATCGCTAAAACCGAGATAATAGCGAATAACCGCTGGAATGACGCCGGCAGCGCCATTGGTCGGTGCGGTAACAACCTTGCCGCCGGCGGCGTTTTCTTCGTTCACCGCCATAGCAAACACACTCAGCCAGTCATTGGCGGCAAGCGGGTTGGTGCGGTTTGATTTCCATTGTTCGTTCAAACGCTGATGTAGGCACTTTGCCCGCCGTTTGACGTTCAGACCACCCGGCAGGTTGCCATCCTGAACCAGCCCGCGTTCAACACACGCATTCATCGCTGCCCAGGTGTTGCGCAACCCCCGGTCCAGCGCTTGATGGCCAATGGCGGTTTCTTCATTGGCGCGTTTCATTTCGGCGATTGAGTGACCGGATTTTTTTGCCATGGCCAACATTGTTTGCGCATTGGCAAACGGGTAGGGCACGTTGGTTGGTGTTTCGCTGGCCCGCGACTGAACCCGCTCAAGATCACTTTCCTCGACCACAAAACCGCCGCCGATAGAATAATAAACCTTGCGCAGAAGAACGATGCCAAGATCATTGCAGGCGCAAAAAACCATCCCGTTGGCATGGCCGGAAAGTTTGGTGTCGTAGTCGAAAATCAGGTCTTTTTCAGGGTCGAAATCGTAGTCCGGTGGACCGGGGATTTTTTTGACCCGCAATGCCTGTTGAAGGGTGGCATCGACTGAGTCGGGATCAATGGATTGCGGGTTTTCCCCCATCAGACCAAGAATAACCGCCCGGTCGCTGCCATGGCCCTTGCCGGTGAATGCCAGTGAGCCGTGCAGGGAGACCGTGATCTTTTTTACAACCGCCTGCTGCGGGCGTGGCCAGTCGCCATTTCGAACTTCTTCCAGAAACATACCGGCAGCAACCATCGGCCCCATAGTGTGGGACGAGGAGGGGCCAATGCCGATTTTGAACAGATCGAAGACCGATAAGAACATATTGCTGTTAATCCAGGTTGCCATTGCCCTGTGCCACAATGGAAGCCGGAATTCTACATAAAATTCGCTGGATGCAATTATGGCACCCTGATGCCGGTGCCTGCGTGTCCTGGACGCATCGTATCGCAGGTAATTTTGATATTTTAACCGGTGGCGGCGAAACTCTCCGACTCAACCGCAGGGATTTTGCCGGTGGTTTCATTTGAGGATATATATCTGTTCAGCAGAAATGCCGGTAATTTTGATGCAGGCATCGGTTTGCCAAACAGATATCCTTGCAGGAAGGTGCAGTTCAAGCTTTTAATTATCTCTGATTGTTCTTTGGTCTCAATACCTTCTGCGGTTATTTGAAGGCTCATAACCGCACCAAGTCTGGTAATTGTGTCGAGAATATTTTGTGCATTTTGATCGCTGTCAACCGAAGTAACCAGGCTTCGGTCAATCTTGAGTTTTTCAAATGGAAATTTCAGCAGATAGGAAAGACTGGAGTAACCGGTTCCAAAATCATCCATTGCAATAGCAATACCCATGTCTTTGAGGTGGCTCAGGATTTCCAGAACGTCGTCAGGCTTTTCGATAAATACGCTTTCGGTTATTTCAAGTTCCAGCCGTTCAGGCGAAAGGCCTGACTTGTTCAAAGCATATTCAACAGTGCTGATTATATGACCGGAAGCAAATTGGCGTGGAGAGAGGTTGACGGCCAGAAAGATCTCCTCCGACCAGTTTGCCGCCTCTGCGCAGGCTTGCTCAAGAACCCACGCGCCGATGTCATCAATGATTCCGATGTTCTCGGCCATCGGTATAAAAACAGATGGCAAAATCTGCCCTCTGATTGGATGATACCAGCGTATGAGAGCTTCAAACCCCGCCACCTTGCCGTCTTCTGATCTGACAACCGGTTGGTAATAAATCGACAGTTCACCTTGACGCATGGCGTCACGAAGATCCCGTTCCAGCCCTCTTTTGTGCTTTTCCTGTTTGTCCATTTCCAATTGATAAAACCGGTATGAGCCTTTTTGTTCGGCTTTTGCCCGATAAAGAGCAAGATCGGCATTGTTAAGAAGTGCAAACCCGTTTGTTGCGCTGGCACCCGGTATTGCAATTCCTATTGAAACACCGATTTTTACCTTGATGTCGCCGAGATCAAATACAGTTGAAATGTGGCCTATCAGTTTTTCAGCCAATGAAGAAAGCGTTGCGCAATTTCCGGCTGATTTGCATAAAATCGCAAACTCGTCGCCACCAATACGGGCAACAACGTCCCTTCTGCGAAAAGTGTTCTTCACTCTGGCTGCCACAGCGATTAAAAGCTGGTCGCCAACAGCGTGCCCATATTTGTCATTGACCCCCTTAAAGCCGTCAAGATCGAGATACATGACAGCCCAGCCGCCTTCTCTGTCCGGTTTCTTGAGTTGAGTATCCAATTCATATGAAAAGCTGGCGCGATTTAGTAACCCGGTTAAGGAATCGTTGTGGGCCATATGGGCGATGCGTTCTTCGGCAATTTTGGCTTCCGTTACATTTGAAGCAACCCCTCTGAAACCCGCAAAACTGCCGTTTTGATCGAATAATGGTTTTCCAGATACATTTACCCAGCGGTTTCCGCTGGGCATATTGGCAACAATTGTCACGTCGTGAAAACTTTGCTGGGTAAGGTATTTTGCCCAGATGCATTCAAATGAGCGGATGTCCGCCGCATTGAGCGCTGCTCCCTCGCGGCTACGGGGATGATCTGCCGGATCGAAAGTTGTTATGGGAATGCCGAGGTTTTCTTTGAACTCCTGCTGTCCGCGGATTAATACCCCGTCTGCGTCCATCTCCCACAGCCAGTCCCTGGCGTTTTCAGCAAAATCCTTCAGCAGTAATCCGACAGTTTCGGATTTATCCTGCAATTCCAGGCCGACAACAATGCTGTTTGCGAAACGCTTTGCCATCGACCGGCCGGCGACCAGCATTGATACTGAATAAATCAGAAAAAGCACGATCATTGATGCATCTTCGGGTTGTCCTGATGCGATCAAGCTGAACAACGATCCGACCGACATTGCTGCGATCCATGCAAACATCGCCGGTGGAACGATGTAGAGCGACACCGTGCCACCACCCAACATGCCAGTGGTGACAGCGATGATTACCATTTTTGTTGAATGGTCTGCTCCCGGATACAGCATTGCCGGGAAAATTCCCCACATTATTCCCAGCACCGCAGCGCCCCTGGCGGCTTTGTATAGCCCCTTTTTAGAGGTTTTAGTAACCGGTTGGCGGTTTCTGGCGGTGTACCAGTGGAAAAATCCCAAAATTGCCAGCGTGCAAATTCCAAGCACCCAGAACCCGAGATAGCCGGTGTCTGGATTTCCGCCAATAAAGTAGTATATGGCGAAAACATTGAGCACATTTGCCAGCATCATGATCGGCGTAAGGCTGATCAATGTCGCGATTTGATGGGCGCGCAATTTTGCGGCGGTCGC
>JAJRTY010000077.1 GCA_024278055.1 Alphaproteobacteria bacterium
CAGTTTCCTGAAATACCGACCCAATGGCGCGATGACGCTCTGGCGCAAAAATGGGCCAAAATACGAGAGTTGCGCTCGGTGGTCACCGGCGCTCTGGAAATTGAGCGCCGCGAAAAACGCATTGGTTCAAGCCTCGAAGCCGACCCGCAGGTGTTCGTTACCGATGATACTTATATTGCAGCGATGCAAGGCATAGATCTGGCCGAAATTTCCATCACCAGCCAGGCCACGCTCATTGCAGAAGAGGGGCCGGAAAATGCCTTCCGCCTGCCCAATATTGCCAGCGTCAGTGTTGTTCCCGGCCTCGCCACCGGCAATAAATGCCAGCGCTCGTGGAAAATCCTGCCTGAAGTCGGCTCCGATCCTGAATTTCCAGATTTAAGTCTGCGCGACGCTGAAGCTGTGCGTTTCTTTGATTCATCGAGATAACCGGAGTTGGAATTTTGCCGCTTAATGTTTGGTCCCGTGCAGGTTTTGCAATTGCACTTTTAACAGTGCTGATTGATCAGGGCTACAAATGGTGGATGTTGAATATCTATGATATCGGCAGCCGTGGAGTGGTCAAAATTACGCCATTTTTTGACATCACATTGATCTGGAACAAGGGCATAAGTTATGGCCTTTTTCAGCAGAACTCATACCTTGGTCGTTACATACTGATCGGAATCATCCTGTGTATTATGGCTGTTCTGGTGGTCTGGATGATCCGGGCGCGTGGGTTTTTGATCGCCGTTGCCATGGGGCTCGTCCTTGGCGGTGCCCTGGGAAACGTTATTGACCGGGTGGTTTACGGAGCGGTCGCTGATTTTTTCAGCTTCCATTTCTGGGGCTATTACTGGTACGTTTTTAACCTTGCTGACGTTTGGGTGGTTGTTGGGGCTGTTTTGCTGTTATATGATGCGATATTCAATGAGGTTCCGGACAAAGATGTTGTTTAATTGGAAATGACCACAAATGGTAAAAACTAAAATTCGCGTAATCGGTTTAACAGTAGCACTTGGCATTGCTTTGAGTGGTTGCTCCAATATTTTTAACCCTCCCGGACCCAATGAATTCCTGGTTGAAGAAAGCCGCGCCCTGGCTATTCCTCCTGATTTTGACCTGGTCCCACCTTCAGAGGCAGCCAGAAACGATGTGCCGGATCAAGATGAAACCCCGGGCGTGGAAGCACCACCCACAGATCTTGAAATAGCCGCACGCCAGGTTGAAGGTGCAACTGCTGAAGACCCCGACGAGTTGGCCAAACAGATTGCAGAAGAAAAAGATGCACCAAAACCCGGAAAATCCGGTTTCGAACGGCTTATTGGCTCGATATTCTAACGGTCTGCACCTGATTGTTCTAAAGAATCGGAAAAGTTGACAAATCAGCCGTATTCTTGCCATCAAACTCACGTTACATCGCGCTTCAATCACGTGGTGGCTATTGCATTAGCCTTTAAGGCCACTATTTTTCTAACAAGCTGTTTTCGGCGATGAAACCGTTGGCACCTGACGGCTCATACCAGGAGGAAATCACAAGGAATGTTAAAACACCCGGCGAAAAAACACTTTTCTTCACAAGTTAAAACCAGTCAGGATCAATCATATGAAAAACGCAAGTGGGCTTTCCTTTCGTTATTTGTGGTCCTGGCGGCCATGACAATATTTAGTGTCGCTGTTAAGGCCGAAGTGGATTTCAAGCGTGAAGGTCTGGAAACATTTTTCCTCAAAAACGGTATGCAGGTTGTGGTCATTCCTGATCGCCGCGCCCCTGTTGTCACCCATATGGTCTGGTACAAGGTCGGCGCTGCGGATGAAGATCCGGGTCAGTCCGGCAATGCGCATTTTCTCGAACACTTGATGTTCAAGGGTACGAAAAATCTCAAACCCGGTGAATTTTCAAAAATTATCGCCCAGAACGGCGGTCAGGAAAATGCCTTCACCTCCCAGGATTACACTGCATATTACCAGCGTGTTGCCACCGACAGATTGCCTTTGATGATGGAAATGGAAGCCGATCGTATGCGCAATCTGGTGCTTTCGGAAGAAATCGTGCGCCCGGAACTTGAAGTTATTAAAGAAGAACGCCGCTCAAGAACTGATAACAGACCCTCCGGTCGCCTCGGCGAACAACTGAACGCTGTATTTTATCTGGCCCATCCTTATGGCACACCGGTCATAGGCTGGCCCGCCGACATTGCCGCTCTTAACCGTGATACGGCAATCGAATTTTACAAACGCCACTATGCTCCCAACAATGCCATTTTGATTGTTGCCGGTGATATTGACGCCGAGACGCTAAAACCTCTGGCGGAAAAATATTACGGTGTTATCCCCGCAGCACCGGAAATCGGCGAACGCCGCCGTATGGTTGAGCCCGAACCGCAGACAGCGCGGCGCGTAACCCTCAAAGACCCCCGTGTCGCCAGCCCCAGTATTCGCCGGTTTTATCTGACCCCAAGTTATTCAACAGCTGAACCGGGAGAAGCTGAAGCCCTGGATATTCTGGCCCAGATTGTCGGTGGCGGTGCCACCAGCCGACTTCACCGTGCATTGGTGCTGGACAAGAAAATCGCTGCCGGAGCAGGCGCCTGGTATGATTCGAGTAATCTCGACAATGGTAAAATTGCCTTTTACGGCTCGAGCCTGCCCGGTAAAACAGTTGAAGAAATTGAAGCCGCTATTGACGAGGTTCTCAACGAAGTTCTGGCCAATGGCGTCACCCAAGAAGAAGTTGAGCGCGCCAAAAACACCATGATTGCCCAGGCAATCTACGCCCAGGACAGTCAAACTCACCTTGCTCGCATCTTTGGCGTAGCGCTTACCACCGGTCAAAAAGTTGAAGATATCATTGAGTGGCCCGGGCGCATAGAAAAGGCAACGCTCGAGCAGATCAATCAGGTCGCCAAAAAATACCTGAATTCTGATGTGGCTGCCACGGGTATTCTCCTTAAATCCAAAACAGCGGGGAATGCATCATGAGCTTTTTACAGACATTTTCGCAACACAGCTGGAAAAGCGCAGTTGCCGCAACCTTTCTTTATTTAATTACCTCAATTGGAGTGTCGCAAGCTGTGGAAATTCAGCAGATCAAAAGCCCGGGCGGCATAAGCGCCTGGCTGGTTGAGGATAAATCATTACCCTTGATTGCCATGAAGTTTACATTCCGCGGTGGTGCTGCCAGCGATGGGGTGGAAAAATCCGGCCTCGCCAATATGTTGGCAGCCCTGCTCGATGAAGGAGCGGGACCGCTCACATCCCAGGCATTTCAGAGAAAACTCGAAGACCTTGCCACCCGCATGAGCTTCAGCACCGGCAAAGACAATTTCTATGGTGAAGTTCAAACTCTTTCGCGCAACAAAGATGAGACCTTTAAACTGCTCAAACTCGCCCTGACAAAGCCGCGCTTTGATGAAGCCCCGGTTGAGCGCATTCGCAAGCAGATATTGCTCGGCATCAAGCGCAGCGAAAACAGCCCCAACAGTGTTGCCGGCAAAGCCTGGGCGAAACTGGCCTTTGGCGATCATCCTTACGCACGTCCCAGCAGTGGTGATGCCACAAGTGTCGGTAAAATCACAGCTGCAGATTTGCGCGACCTAACCAAGCGCCTGTTTGCCAAAGATACGCTCATAATCAGTGTCGTCGGCAATATTGATGCTAAAACTCTCGGTACTGCACTGGATAATGTTTTTGGCTCACTGGCTGAAAAATCAGCCATGGCCGAAGTGCCGGAAGTCGAAGTGAACTCCGAATTTCGCCGCCAGGTTATTGAAATGGATATCCCGCAAAGCATCATTCAGTTTGGCCAGAAAGGCCTTAAACGCGATGACAAGGATTTTATTCCCGCCTATATTCTCAATTATATTCTCGGCGGCGGCGGCTTTGCCTCACGCCTCTACAAAGAAGTGCGCGAAAAACGCGGACTGGTTTATTCAGTCTATACCTACCTCAATCCGCTCGATAAAACCGGGCTGTTCATGGGCGGCGCTGCCACAAAAAATGAAAGCGTTGGCGAAACCCTGGAAATTATTGATCAGGAGCTAAAACGCATTGCTGAAAACGGCGTCAGCGAAGCCGAACTCACCGATGCCAAAACCTACCTCACCGGATCATATCCCTTAAGGTTTGACAGCAACTCAAAAATCGCCAGCCAGACACTCGGCATCCAGATGGAAAACCTAGGGATTGGCTACATTGATGAGCGCAACGACCTTATCAACGCGGTTACAATTGATGATTTAAAGCGTATCGCCAAAGAGCTGATCAAACCCGGCAACCTGATTACAACGGTTGTCGGCAAACCGGTAGGCGTCAAATCGATACCGGCGGATAGTTAGAGCGGAATTTGAAAAACTCGATATAATTGGCAAACGAAGATTTATCGAGCCCCTCCTCCTTGTGGGGAGGGGGTGGGGTGGGGGTTCTCTTATGCGTGAGTTCTTGTAAGCTGTTGTTTATTAATATTTTTATGAATGTGCCGGGCACATGCATGACATCTTTAACCCCCACCCTCAATCCCTCCCCACAAGGGGGAGGGAGGTAGACTGGAATTTAACCGGACCGTAGTGGCTCAAGGCCGGGACGGTGCGGTAATTAAGCCACTGGTGTCACGCCTCTAACCTCAGGCAGAAACCTGCACCGAGCGCCGGTAGGTCGCAGGTGCCTTCATGTGGTGTTTTTTAAACACCCGGCTGAAGGCTGCTTCGGAGTGATAGCCGACGTTTTCGGCAATGGCGATAATCGGGTCGCTTGAATTTGCCAGTTGCTGCCGTGCAATCTGCATGCGCCAGTGGGTGATATAACCCATAGGCGTTATGGTCATACATTGCGAAAACCTGGCGGCGAACGCTGTGCGCGACATTCCAGCAATTCTCGCCAGACCTTCCAGGGACCATGAATAGCCGGGTTCTTTGTGAATGGCGGTAAGCGCACGGGCAATATTGGCATCAGCGAACCCTGCTAAAACCGGGCGCTGTGCGCCTTCGCCCTCGAGATAAGTGCGCAGTGCCTGAGCAAAAATGATTTCCGATAATTTTAGCGCAATGAGATCACTGCCCAGCTGTTCGCGCCCGGCTTCACTGCCAATGACCTTTAACGTGTTTTCCATCCATGCGCCTGAGGCTTCGCCGTAATTTTGAATGTGCAGATGCGAGGGCAGGGCATCTATGAGCAAATGATTGGCTTCCTTTGACAAGGCAAAATGCCCGCACACCAGTTGTGTTTCATGATCAGTGCCAAACTCGCCATAGACCAGTGCTCCGGTGCCGTCAAAACCGGATTCCTCAACAACCCTGTCCAACAGCACCGCCTGATTCTCGGTAATAGGATCGCAATAAAGTGTGTGCGCAGCCCCGCGCATGATGATTAGTAAATCGCCCTGTTCAAGCAGCACCGGCGGCCTGTCGGTTTCTATACGAACCAGACACCGGCCTTTATGGGCAAAATGAAAGCGTGCAACGTTTTCAAATGACGGCACACGAATGCTCCATGGCGAGGTAAACGATGTGCGGAAATACAAGGTGCCCGACATTTGCAGGCATGACAGAATATCGCTCAGAATATCCATAGAATGTTCTTTCAATAATTTGAAAGACTATATACGGCTTTTTCTCATAAATCCAAACCCTGTACGATTAATCAAGAATATGGGACTTATCGTCATTCTCAAAAAACATAAGCGGCTTTATGTGTCCTTTAGCAACAAGTCGGGTTGTCCGGCTTTGTCACCATACTTGAAGGAACACACAATGAAGATCCCCCAGACGTTGATGGCCCTTGGCCTCGCTTTCACTCTTGGTCAAGGCGTTGCCCAGGCTCAAGCCCCCTCTGATTTGAACGACCTTGAAATTGCTCATGTGGCTTATACGGCTGACAATATCGACATTCGATACGCCCACCTGGCACTTGCCATATCAAACAACCCGGCTGTGCGCGAGTTTGCCCGGACGATGATCCGCGACCATGAAGCTGTCAACACACAGGCGCTGGCTTTGCTGGCAAAACTGAAAGCGCAGCCGCAGGATAATTTTCTCTCCAAATCTTTGATCAGAAATTCACAAAAGCTGATTGATGAAATGAGCCAGTTGCGCGGCGCAGAGTTCGATAAGCGCTATGCCGAAAATGAGCTTGCCTATCACAAGGCCGTCAACGATCTGGTTGGCAATGCGTTTATTCCAAACATTGAAAATGCTGACGTGAAGAAATTATTCAAAGCGGGCTTTGAAATCTTCAAGGCTCATCAGGCCCAGGCCGAAAAAATGGTCAAGGCGGTTATGTAAATGGAAACAATTTCAAGACGAAATATCTTGATCCGGGCCATGGCATCACTTGTTGCCATGGCTTCGGCTCCCTTGTTCGTGCATCCGGCGCGCGGACAGACTGGCGCGCCAAAGGTGCATCATGTGGAAATAAGCGGGTTTAAATTCAAACCCGAAGTTCTCGCGGTAAAACCGGGGGATACAATAATCTGGACCAATCAGGACATCGCTCCCCATACAGCAACGGCACTCGACAACAGCTGGGATACCGGCACCATCGCACAAGGTAAATCGAAGAAAATTCTGGTAACTCGAAATTTTTCACCGGAATACTTCTGCCGCTTTCATCCCCAGATGCAAGCCAAACTACAGATCGCATTAGATTAGGTGCTTTTCGATACTGTTTGTAAAAAGAACATCAATTTACCTGGCTGGTAACCCCATGGCTTTGCCAGCCAGCGCGGTGCGTACCTTATTCAGCGCTTCGAGATTGGCGATAGTGTCCTTTGGACGTTCTTTTGCCACCCCAACCAGAAGCGCTTCAATAAGGGCAAGAGTTGCCGTGTGCATGCTCAACATATCTGCGCGCCCGCGCGCAACGCCCAAAACCAGATCAACCCTGTCGCACAATCTATGCCCAAGCGTATCGGAAAACAGTATCCTGGTAAGACCAGTCCTGTCGGCCTGGTCCAGCAATACGTCCAGCTCCCGATAGACCCGGCCATAGGCAAAGACCATTACGAGATCGCCCTTTTTGAATTGCTGAATGCCATCGGCTAGGAGAATTCCCGCCTGCGTAAGGCTGCGCGCATCAATGCCAAAACGTGCAAGCTGAACCACAAAATAGTCCGCCATGGCACTTGATGGACCCAGCCCGAAGATAAATACACGTCGCGCTTCGACAATAGAGTGAACGGCATTGCTGAAATTGTCTGAGCTGATGTCGCGGCGCAGGCTATCGAGCGATTTTTGATGAATGTCCAGTGTTACATCAAGGATTGATGCCAGACCTTCGCCAATTTCGCCAAGCGTTCGGGCCATACGGCTGGCCGGTGACGGGTTTTCCCGCAACTCCTCAACCAGCAGGCGCCGTAATTCCTCCATACCGCTAAACCCCAGCGCCTTGGTGGTGCGAACCACCGTGGCGTCACTGGTGCCGGTCTGCCTGGCCAGGGCGGAGGCAGAAGCGATGAGCACTTCTTCCCGGTTGTCGAGAAAATACTGGGCCACGCGCTGTTCTGCCGGGCTGATTTGCTGCAAACACGCGGCTATGCGTTCATTGAAGGTGGTGGCAGAGGCCATGACAGCAAATCCCTTGTTAGCGATACGGTTGACTCGAAATGTAGTATACACTACGAACAAAGAAATAAGTAGTAAATACTACACACTACACACTGCATCAGGTTGAGAAAATCAGGAACCGGCATGTCGCTTCTGGAAAATGCAAAAAATCTGCCGAAAGGTGTCTGGGCATTAGGTTTTGTCAGCCTGTTCATGGATGCCTCATCGGAACTTGTGCATAGTCTTTTGCCAGCATTGTTTGTTTCTCTTGGTGTCTCCATGGCCGCCGTCGGCCTTATAGAAGGCGTGGCCGAAGCAACCGCCTCCATTACCAAACTGTTTTCCGGTGCTATTAGCGACTGGCTCGGCAAGCGCAAGTTACTGGCTATCATAGGCTACGGTCTGGCCGCAATTACCAAGCCGCTGTTTCCTCTGGCACAATCAGTCGAGGTTCTGTTTGCAGCGCGCTTCATCGACCGCATTGGCAAAGGCATCAGAGGGGCACCACGCGATGCGCTGATTGCGGACATCACGCCTGTGGAAATGCGCGGGGCAGCCTATGGCTTGCGCCAGTCACTGGATGCAGCGGGTGCTTTTATAGGCCCGCTACTGGCAATTGCCCTGATGGCATTATTGTCTGACAATATTAGTCTGGTGCTGTGGTTTGCCCTGATCCCGGCAGTTTTGTGTATGTTGTTTCTCGTGTTTGGTGTTCAAGAGCCTGGTACAATTCCGATTGCCAAAAACAAGGATACCAGATCCAGCCCGCCTTTGCGCCGTGGTGAACTTGCTCAAATGAGCACCGGATACTGGCTTATTGTTGCTATTGGCGGGCTGTTTGCCCTGGCCCGCTTCAGTGTCGCCTTCCTGTCCTTGCGCGCCATTAATCTCGGGCTTCCCATTGGCCTGTCACCGCTGGTGCTGGTGGCAATGATCGGCGTGGCAATCTGGGGTATTCATCTTGGTCTCACCCAGGGATTATTGTCGACTTTGGTGGCGGCCAGCGCCCCGGATCATCTGCGTGGTACGGGTTTTGGCATCTTCAATCTCGTTAATGGTCTCGCCCTGCTGTTTGCCAGCCTTGTTGCCGGTATCGTTTGGCAGGTGTTTGGTGCCGCCATGACCTTTTACGCCGGAGCAGCCTTTGCCACCGCAGCGCTTCTGTTGTTGCTTCTATCCTTCCGCTCGCAACACTGGGTTTGAAAAATCCAGTTTTATAACCCGTAGCGGTTGGGTATCAGTCGGTCTTTGATCCACGCAGGATTGGTGTCAACGATGTAGTCGGTGAGTATTGCCGCACTCCACATGGCCATCAATGCCACCCATGCAGTGAGCGCGAAGACAGCACCACCGGTGATGCCGGCACCCACAGCACAGCCGCCAGCAAGCATACCGCCAAATCCCATAAAACTGGCGCCGACAATATATCTCACCATGCCTGTGCTGTTATCAAATCTTTGCAAGTGAAATTCCCGCCCGATCGGCGAAGCTGCCATTGAGCCGATAAATACGCCGGGAACCAAAGCGACGTCAAACCCCATCGGCAAAGTGGGTGAATTAATCAGCCCCATTAGCGTATCAGCCGAGGGGCCGGTGAAACTGACACTTTTGATGCTGACGGGATCAAATGACAGCTGCGACATGGCGTAAGTGAAGGTCCAGCCAAGGGCTATAACAGCCCCCACACCGATGGCAGGCACGACAACCGAAAGGGCAACATTGTTGCGCTTTGCCAGCCATAATCCGGCGAAAAGCCAGAAAAAGCCCAGCACCACGCCTGTTGTTACACCGGAATTGCCTATGGCCAGCAGATCACGGGCTGCACCGCCTTCAACTGTCCACAAGGATCCAAGAAACTCGCGGGCAGGCGATAAGGCACCCCGCAAGGAAGCCTGGGCGACAACTGTCAGGATCAGCCCGGAAACAAGTGCCCGCAGATTGCCGGTAGCCGACAGGACCAGCAGGCGACTGGCGCAGCCGCGCGCCAAAATCATGCCGACGCCAAAAATAAGCCCACCCAGTATGGCACCCGACAGGCTGCCGGTTGCAGCCAACTGGCGGGCTTCCGAAACGTCAAGCAGCCCGAGTAAAATAGCGGATTGGGTGGCGGCGACAGCGGCTGAAAATACCAGAACCCAAACGGCAACTTTACGGCCAATAGCGCCATGCCCGAATTCGATTGTTGCCGCGCGCAGGCAAAATCGCGAACGTTGGGCCAGAGCGCCAAAAAGAACGCCGACCACCAGTCCACCCACCGCCAGAGTGTTTTTTTCACCTATCGCATCGCTAATTGTTATCAGGTCCATTGTCTTTCCCTTCAGACCTTTCAATACACATATGAAAATGTGAATGAATTGATTTACCTCAAAATATTGCGATTTGAAGCATAATCTTGGGAAAGTGCTGAGACCCGGCCTTTGCGAGGGCGATGAAAAAGGGATAGAGACTTTTAAGCTGAGGCGGCCTGTTTCCAGTTTCCACCGGTCGTCACCAATTGGTGTATCAGCCTGACAGCTCCCGGTGCATCCGCCCCATAACCATCGGCACCGATGTGATCGGCGAAATCCTGGGTAAGCGGCGCACCGCCGACGATGATCGGGAAGGGCTCATCGGCTTGCCTGAAAGTGGTGATGACTTTCGCCATTTGCGGCATGGTGGTGGTAAGCAGGGCGGATAATCCGATAACATCGGGCTTTAGCTCACGGGCTTTTTCCAAAATAACGTCGGGTGCGTTGTTGACACCGAGATCAACCACCTTGTAGCCAGCACCTTCGAGCATCATGCCCACCAGATTTTTGCCAATATCATGTACGTCTCCCTGCACCGTTGCCAGCATTACCAGTCCCTTGGGCTCGACCTTGGATTTGGTCAGCAACGGCCGCAGAATTTCCAGCCCACCTTTCATGGCGCGGGCCGACAGCAACATTTCGGGTACAAAAATACTGCCGTCAGAAAACATACCGCCAACTTCTTCCATTGCCGCAATCAAAGCGTCATCCAAAATGGTGTTAAGCGCAATGCCGTCAGCCAAAGCTTTTTTGACCAGCGCGATGGCTTGCGCATCTTCACCATCGACCACATGATCAAACAAATCATCGAGCAGATTTTCCTGGGCCTCGTTCAGGCTGCTCTTCTTGACCAAAGCCAGCTCAGTGTCAGCGCTTTCCTGTTTACGACCAAATTTTTCATAATCCGCAGCTTGCCGGGTGCCACTTGTATGCAGGCCTGCCCACGGGCGCTCGCCACGGCGGAATTTTTGAATGGCAGCAACCGATGCCCGGACGTTTTCCACCGGTGTCTCGGAGCTGAAATTACATAAGTAGAGCAGGTTTTTACCGCCGGGTTCGGCAATTTCGAGATATTCATGGATGCGTTTTTCAATCTCTTCACCGCTACCCGACATCAACAGATTGTTCGATACGCCGAACATTACCGGCAAATCGCGGGCCACCGCATAGTCCTTGGCCTTTTGCGCGCCCACACGATAAAGATCAGGGTCCTGGACTTTGAGATAAAGCGGATTGGCGCGCAGTTTGAATTCCCAGAACTTCTCCTTGTCTTCAACAAACGAATCCCCCCACCAGTTATCAACGATGGTCTTATTATCGGTTAAAGAGCGCAGGCGCTCGATATAGTGAAGGGCAAATTCCTCCAGCATCTCCAGCGAAATAAACGGCAGGGATGCCACCGCATCACTGCCGGGAACAATGGTGACATCGGGAAAACGCCGACAGAACTCATTGATGTATGGGGCTAAAACCTCATCGGTAAGATAGGTCATAACCTTATGCACATAAGCCGGGTTATCCTGCATCTGCAACACCAGCGTTTCAAATGTCATCACGTGGGAGGCAAGCGTGAACGGAGCGCAGTAAACCAGAGAAGGTTCAATGCCGGTCACATCCCTGAACAGGTGGGAGACATCCATGGCAAAGGGAATACGCCCGGCATTGAGATCCAGAGGTTTAAGCCCGGCCAGATCCTTCTCGCATGTCACCAGCGGCGTGGTGTTGTCAATCGCCGGGGTCAGGTCATCAAACCTGGCGAGGTCGCAGCCAATGGCTTCTGCTTCAATATTATATGCATCCCAACATAGGTCCGGCGTATCGAACTCAAGATCGTGGGCGGTTTTGAAGGCGCCATAAACAAAAGCTTCAGGGTCAGAATAAAACGTCCAGGCGTTGGTGCCCATGTATTTCATGTTGAATTCATGGCATTGCTGAACGAATGGGATTTGCTCCGCTTGATTGGATAAAAAACCGTTCTCCAGCATTTCATAACCGGCGCTGAAATCAAATTCAGTGAAATCAAGTTTAGTCATGGGCTTAAACTCCCTTGTTCGGCGCCATTACTTCGTGAGCGTAATTTTACGCGATAAATTAAAATGTTGCCTCACATGATTTGTTATAGTCACATACGTTATGCGTATGTGACTAGAGGAGAGGAAATGAATATTGACTGGCGCATCGCCATGGCGCTCAATCATTTGAGCGCATTTGAAAATGCCGTTGACAAAGGTAGTTTCACCAAGGCAGCCCAAAGCCTCGGCACCACCCAGCCCTCGGTCTCGCGCCACATCGCCGCGCTGGAAGATCTGCTTGAGGTGAAGCTGTTCAACCGCTTGCATCACCGCGTCGAATTGACACCGGCGGGCCGGGAATTCTATGAAGCGGTCAAACTCGGTCTCGGGCACATCCGCCACGCTGCCAACCGTATTTCGAGCCAGCGCACCCCCAATACCCTGCTGATTGGCTGCACCTATGGCTTTGCGCATCTGTGGTTGATGCCACGATTTTCAAACCTGCAGAAATTTATGCCCGATTATGAATTTCGCATGGCCACAGCGGATACCAACACGTTGTTTGATTTGCAGGAAACAGATTTTGCCCTGCGCTTTGGCAGCGGCGACTGGAGCGACGGCAACAGTCAAAAACTGTTTGGTGAGGAACTTTTCCCCGTGTGCTCACCGCAATTTGCTCAAACGCATTTCGGTGGTTGCTTAAACATTGACGCGGATGCTTTAACCCGCGCACCGCTCATTCATGAGCGTGAGGAAAAATACAGCTGGCTGTCGTGGCAGCAATGGCTCGGTCGCCATGAGATCGAATATGCCCCCGCCGCCGACACGTATTTTTATGATAATTATGCGCTCACATTGCAGGCCGCCACAGAAGGTTTGGGGATAGCCCTGGCCTGGCAGCATCTGGCTGAGCCGCCGCTCAAATCGGGCCAGCTGGTCGAGCTGACCGGTCTGCGTGTCAGTACCAAAAGCGGTTATTATCTTGCCTATCGGCGAAACCATCCCCAGGCTGACACAATTGTCGACTGGTTCAAATCCATGGCAAAATCCCAGGAAAACCTGCTGCTCTGAGCGGTTTGAGGAAGGTTGGCCATAACGTATTTTTCCTGCGGAAAACTGCAAGCATTGATTGTCGCTGCAAGAAGCGTTCTGTTAGGGTTGCGCCATCGAAGCAGCGAGGTGCTCTAAATGCCATATATTCAGCGGATTGATGATTGCCTGGCTCCCGCAATTGGGGCGAGTGGCCTCAATGTGTCTGTCTACAATGACTTGCTGGCTAAGGCAGATGACGCATTGCTCAGCCTCAAACAGGCCCATGATGACAACAGCCTGCCGCTGTTGCGCTGGCCCGGACGCCACGATGATATTGACAACTCAGCCTCTGTTGTTGCCCGTTTTGCCCGCGGCGCCAAAGACATCTGCCTGTTGGGCGCAGGTGGCTCCAGCCTCGGTGCGCAAGCCCTGGCCCAACTTACCGGCTGGCGCACACCGGGCACCGTCATAAAGGGTGAACCAGGATACCCCCGGCTGCATTTCTTCGACAATCTTGATGCCTTGATCCTGACCATGGCTTTGCGCACACTTGACCTCAAAACCACGCGCTTTCTGGTTGTTTCAAAATCAGGGGCAACGGCTGAAACCTTGATGCAGCTGCTGGCCTGCGTTGCTGCCATTGAAGATGCCGGACTTGACTGGAATCTCGGCCAGCACTTTTTGGCCATAACCGAACCGGCCTTAGAGGGCAACGACAATCCATTGCGCCGGTTGTGTCGTCAGTGGAACATAGAAGTGCTTGATCATGACCCGGATGTGGGCGGGCGCTTTTCGGTACTGACAAATGTCGGCATGATCCCTGCTGCTTTAATGGGACTGGATGCCAAAGCCATCAGGGTGGGGGCGGCCGAAGTTCTGGCCCCGTTAATGGCAGGCGTGCCGGCAGCAGAATATGCGCCGGCACTGGGGGCGGCCTTAAACGTTGGCCTTGCCACAGCCAATAATCACACTGCAACAATCATGCTGCCCTATGCCGATCGCCTGCAATCTTTCTCGCGCTGGTTTGTGCAGCTTTGGGCTGAAAGTCTCGGTAAAAACAGGCAGGGTACATTGCCGGTGGCCGCCATTGGCCCATCCGACCAGCACAGCCAGCTGCAATTGTTCCTCGATGGGCCAAACGACAAGCTGATAACCGTAATCATGACCGATACGGCAGGCTCAGGCCCGCGCATTTTGAACAAATATAAAAACGATCCGCAGATCGGCTACCTCGCCGGTAAAAGTGTCGGCGATCTTGTTGATTGTGAACAACGTGCCACCGTTGCCGCCCTGACAAAAAACGCGCGCCCGGTGCGGACCATCCAGATAGAAACAGTTGACGAGCGCACAATGGGTGCCTTGCTGATGCACTTTATGCTTGAAACCATCATCACAGCAAAGCTCATGAACATCGCCCCCTTTGACCAGCCAGCGGTTGAGCACGGTAAAATCCTGACGCGGGAATACCTCGCAACCATGTAAACAAAGACACAGCCGCCATGAACAAGATACGCCGATTATCAGAAGGCACCATCAACCGTATCGCTGCGGGCGAAGTGGTTGAGCGACCGGCCAGCGTGGTCAAGGAACTGGTTGAAAATGCGCTCGATGCTGGTGCCACCGACATTGAAATCATTGCCACCGGCGGTGGTCTTGACCTTATTCGCATTGTTGATAATGGCCATGGCATGAGTGCTGATGATCTGGAACTGGCGATAGAGCGCCACGCCACCTCAAAACTCAAAAGCGATGATTTGCTCGATATCGACACGTTAGGGTTTCGCGGTGAAGCCTTGCCCTCCATCGGCTCGGTTGCCCGTCTTGCCATCGCCACGCGACAAGCCAACAGTGACAGCGGCCATGTTATCGCCATTGACGGTGGTAAGGTCAGCGCCATAAAGCCCGCCGGCCTTGATTTCGGTACCCGCATTGAAGTTGCCAATCTGTTTTATAAAACACCCGCCCGGCTTAAATTCATGAAAACCGAGCGCTCGGAAAACAACGCCATCATCGATGTTACAAAACGCCTCGCCATGGCCAATCCGCAAACCCGTTTCAGGCTGGTGGCGGGAGAGCGCGAGGTCTTTGACCTTATCGCTCAAAGTAGCGACACTGAGGGAAAACTTGCCCGCCTGCGCGATGTTATGGGTGATGAATTCAGCGACAATGCCGTTGTTGTTGATTTAGTGCGCGAAGGCGTTGCGCTGTCGGGCTTTGCCGCCTTGCCGACCTTGAACCGCGCCAATTCAACCCAGCAATTCCTGTTCGTCAACAACCGCCCGGTCAAGGACAAACAGCTCACCGGAGCGTTACGCGGCGCCTACATGGACTTCCTCGCCCGCCACCGCCACCCCTTGTGCGTATTGTTCATCAGCCTTGAGGCAGCGAAAGTTGATGTCAATGTGCATCCGGCAAAAACTGAAGTTAGATTCCGCGATGCTGGCCTCATACGCGGCCTGATTGTCTCGGGCCTGCGCCGCGCCCTTGCAGGTGCCGGACACCGCGCCTCAACCACGGTGGCCGACGCCACCGTCTCAGCCTTCACCGCACCCGCAAGCCCCTATGGCAACACCGCGCAAGATTATATGCGCGAGCGATCTTATGCCGGTGGTTTAAGTGATGCTCATGAAACCTTCAACGCCCCCTTGTCGCCCATGAGCGTACGCGCAGAAGAAGCCGATGAAGCCAATGTGCCCGAATTGCAAGCCCAACCCTTAGGGGCCGCCCGTGCCCTGCTGCATGAAAATTTCATCATCGCCCAGACACAAGACGGCCTCGTCATCGTCGACCAGCACGCCGCCCACGAACGCCTGGTCTATGAAGCCATGAAAAAAACCCACGGCCAAAACGGCATCGAACGCCAGCCATTACTGATCCCCGAAGTGGTCAACCTCGACCCATCCGCCGTCGCCAGCTTGTCAGATCGCTCCGACGAACTCGCCCAGTTCGGCCTGGCACTGGAAGCCTTCGGCGACGACGCCATCATCGTGCGCGAGACGCCGGCAATCCTGGGCGAATTCGACATCCAGAGCCTGATAAAAGACCTCGCCGATGAACTCGAAGACCTCAGCGCCACGACGAGCCTCAAACAACGCATAGACCACGTGCTTGCCACCATGGCGTGTTACGGCTCAGTCCGCTCAGGGCGTTTATTGAAGGTCGAAGAAATGAACGCGCTCCTAAGACAAATGGAAAAAACCCCCAACTCAGGCCAATGCAACCACGGCCGCCCGACCTATGTGGAGCTCAAACTGGCGGATATCGAGAGATTATTCGGGAGAAGGTGAGGGAGGCTTCATTCAATGATCTCATCAAAGTATAACCAAAAACAGTCTCACCCAATTTCTCATTACATCATCCTGTGACGAGCACAGAGGTCGTTAGCTTCAATCACAAAGGACATTTTTCTGCAAATCGAATTGGTCATTCAAGTCATCATCAGATATGATAAATGGTCCCCTACGACTTTCTGGACGTTCCTTTAACCTTTTAAGATCATTTGAAATATGTCTAAATTTATCGTATTTTTCTCGGCATTTCTGATTCTGCACTTCCTGCCTCACTCCACCTTTTGGCATAGCGACCTCCTAGGCTAATTAGACGAATCATATAATTTGTAGCACAAATAGTTAATTATCCTATCTAGAAATATCATTCATTGAGGTGTCTTGTTGTTGACTGTTGATCAATTGGGAATTGAAATCGTCACCAATCCAGAGATTGTCATTGGCTTGGTGGGACCAATTGGAGTTCAACTGGAGCCAGTCCAAAAGTCTATTTTTAAGGAATTAGCGGCTCTAAATTATCGCCATGAGTTTATCAAAGTAACAGATTTGATGCAGGATTGGGATATTGGAGAACAGGCAATTTCCAAGGACTCATTTTCTGGCTATTACCGAAGTCTAATTCGATATGCGAATGGATTTCGTAAGCGCTGTGAAAACAACTCGGCTCTTGCTGCACTGGCAATAGATGAAATTAGGAATAGAAGGTTAAATAATCATAGGAAATCCTCAAATAATCTCGATGCAACAGACGAAGAACTCAGAGATCGGCCCGTTCTGGGAACAGCGTATATTTTGAGGCAATTCAAACTTCCACAAGAAATTGAACTTCTACGTAGAACATATGGACGCAAATTCATTCAAATCTCTGTTTTTTGGACCAGGAAGAGCGAGAAAAGTCACTGGTGAAATCCATCCAAAAATTCAATTCAACTCGTATATCGAAAGCAAAGGCTGAACAGCAAGCGATTGAGTTGATGGAAATAGATTCGAATGAAGAAAGTGAAAAATACGGACAAAGAATTTCTGACGTTTTTTATTTAGGCGACGTCTTTATCAGAGGAAACCGCAAGGAAAGCATTGAAAAGACCACCAAACGCTTTTTTGAAGCTTTTTTCGGCAGCAACGAAATTTCACCTTCCAAAATGGAGTACGGGATGTATGCGGCCGCCGGTGCAGCACTTCGGTCTATAGATCTTTCAAGGCAAGTTGGGGCAGCTATTTTTTCCGATGAGGGAGAAGTTAAAGCACTTGGCTGCAACGAAGTGCCAAAAGCTTTTGGGGGGGCTTATTGGGAAGATCACGTGGGCGGCCCACATAGGGATTTTGAAGAAGGATTAGATGCCAATCAAAATCGAAAAATTGAAATTCTTCATGATTTTCTGAATCGTCTAAAGGAAATTGGATTAATAGGAAGCGGTGATATGTCCAATGAACAAGTCGGGCAGCAAGTGAAGAATTTGTTAGGGAATAAACAAATTCAAGAGTCGCAGTTAATGGATATTATCGAATTCGGCAGGATGGTACATGCAGAAATGAGTGCGATCACTGATGCCGCACGACTTGGCACTTCAGTCCAAAACACCACACTGTTTTGTACCACTTTCCCTTGTCATGTATGTGCCAAGCACATTGTTGCTTCCGGTGTTAAGCGAGTAGTTTTTTTGGAACCCTATCCAAAAAGCTACGCAGAAGAACTGCATTCTGATTCTATAACTTTTAATCCAGCCGAAGCCAATAGTAAGGTCTATTTCGAGCCATTTATCGGCATTTCACCTCGTAGATATCGAGATATATTTGAGAAGAAAAAGCGAAAAGACGATGATGGCAAAATGCGTTCTTGGTATGAAGGCCAACCTAACCCTAAACCGGTCCCGCGAATTGAAGACCGTAGTTCGTCGTATATTGAGAATGAAATTCCTGCTATGCAAGCTGGTGGATTAGCCAAGTTGAATGCATAACGACTCATTAGCTCCGAAGCACAGTTAACCGAGTCGGCTCCCCCTCAACCCACCACCCGTAAAATCAACACCTGCGCTTCCCCATGGCTGCGCTGGTCCAACACCTCGACCCCCTCCGGCAGCTTGATCTCCGCTGTCTTGCGCTCCTCCAGCACGAACAGGCCATCCGGCTTTAGCCAGCCGCCTTTTATTACGCTTTGCAAGGCAGCCTCGCCCAGGTGCCTGTCGTAGGGCGGGTCGGCGAAGATTATGTCGAAGGCTCCCAGATTTCCCGCCGGGTTCAGGTGCGATGCATCGCGGCGGAAAATTCTGGTTTGACCGCCTAAGCCTAACGCGTCGATGTTTTGGCGCAGGGCGGCACGCGCCGGCAGGGCGTCGTCGACGAAAATGCAGTATTCGGCACCGCGGCTCAAGGCTTCGATGCCAAGCGCGCCCGAGCCGGCAAAAAGATCAAGGATGCGTGCACCGGCAAGCTCAGCGCCGAAGTTGCCGTGTTGCAGGACGTTGAACATGGCTTCGCGGGCGCGCTGTGATGTCGGGCGGGTGTCCACACCTGAAGGGGTGTGCAAAATCCGCCCCCTGAACTTACCGGCGACGACGCGCATGTGCCCCCCTTGCCGGTTTTTTTTCTCTGCTGCGTGAGGCGGGTTTAGTGTCTTTCTTGTCGCCCACGCCCAGTTGATCACGCAGTATTCTCGGCGGCACTTCTTTAACCTCACCGGCTTTGAGATCGCCCAGCTGAAACGGCCCATAAGAGATGCGGATCAGGCGGTTTACTTTGAGGCCAAGGTGTTCGAACACCTTGCGGATCTCGCGGTTCTTGCCTTCCTTGATTGCCACCAGTATCCATACATTGTGGCCCTGAACGCGCTCCAGCGTGGCATCAATACCGCCGTATTTAACGCCGTCGACGGCAATGCCTTTGCTCAGTTTGTCCAGCTCCGCCTGATCAATCTTGCCGTGCGCGCGCACCCGGTAGCGCCGTGTCCATGCAGTTGAGGGCAGTTCCAGCTTGCGCGATAAAGCACCATCGGTGGTCAGCAATAACAGGCCTTCGGAATTGATATCAAGTCGGCCCACCGACACCACCCGTGGCAGATTTTCCGGCAGATTGTCAAACACGGTTTTGCGCCCCTGGGGGTCGCGATGGCTGGTCAACAGCCCGCGTGGCTTATGGTAGCACCACAGACGGGTTTCAACCTGTTGGGGCAGGGGTTTTTTGTTAACCAGGATGCGGTCCGAGGCTTCAACAAAAAATGCCGGCGTGGTCAACAGCTTGCCATTGACCGAGACCTTGCCGTCATCAATCAGCTTTTCAGCGTCACGGCGCGAACATATACCGGCGCGCGCAATCACCTTGGCAATGCGTTCACCCTTTTTTTCGGGCTTGTGTTTTGGCGGTTGTGATTGTTTAGTCATGGGCCTTCATAGCTTAAGCAAACGACGATTAACAGGATGACGCATAAAAATTTTATGGAGCTGGCGCTGGAGCAGGCAACAGCGTGCGAAAAACGCGGTGAAATACCGGTGGGTGCGGTGATTGTCAGGAATAATCAGGTGGTGGCGCAAGCGGGAAACCGTATTGTTGAATTGAAAGACACAACCGCGCATGCCGAGGTGCTGGCCATTCGTGCGGCCAGTGACATTCTTGGCAATGAACGGCTGATCGACTGCGATCTCTATACCACGCTGGAGCCGTGTACCATGTGTGCGGCAGCAATCTCGTACGCCCGCATCAGGCGGCTTTATTATGGCGCTGAAGATGTCAAATTTGGTGGCGTTGATAATGGCGTGCGTTTTTATCACGCCAAAAGCTGCCACCACAGGCCGGAAGTATATGGCGGCATCAATGACACCGAAGCCTCAGCCCTGCTCAAGGCTTTTTTCAGGGCGCGGCGCTAAGCAGCCTGTCAAGGGCTATCTTGGTCTGTTCACGAATGGGGGTTGAGGCATCAAGGATGGCTTTCGCCTTGAAAAAATCGAGCACACGGAAGCGGTCAATATCAGGTTGAAGGAAAACATCCACCGGGTATTTTTCCAACTTGTGTTTGGTCATCTGCCGCTGCATCAATTGTGAACTGCCATAGACCAGGTCTGTGGATTTGAGCTTTTTCCTGCCCTCCGGCTGCGGCCCGCCGGTAACATCAACGGCGATGATTTTGATGCCATCGCAGGCCAGGCCATCTATCGGCAGAGGGTTGGTAATACCACCATCGATCAACAGCCGGCCGTTGATTCTCTGCGGCGATATCAGACCGGGCAGGGCGATGCTGGCAGCTATCGCCTGTTTGACACTGCCTGAATTCACAACCGTGAATGTACCGGCAAAAAAATCGGTGGCCACCGCGGCAAAAGGTATCTCCAGCTGATCAAATGTCTCAGCGCTTATTTTCGGAAAGATAAATTCCATCAAAGCATCGCCATTGACCACAGCGGGGCGTGAGGGATTGATATCAATCATCGAGAAAAATTCAGTTATTTTGCCGGAGAAAATTTTCTTCCACAGTTCCTTGCGGCTTGCCAGCAGGGAGATCACATGGGCGCGAATATCATCGCCGGAAAGTCCGCCAGCGTAGGCTCCGCCAACAAGTGCGCCAATGCTGGTGCCGGCAATACAGCACGGTTTAAGCCCCAGATCGTCAAAGGCCTCAAGTACAGGAATATGAGCTATGCCCCGCGCCCCGCCACCGCCTAAAACCAGTCCTATCTGCATCGAAAAACCTCCATTGGCATCATGAGCCAGCCCCGGCTAAGACAGCATATTGCCACGCACATTTGGCCAGGGGAGGAACACGGGTGGCCATGGCGCTTGCGTGGGCGTTGGTGGCGGTGCCATCGCGCACCCGACCGACAATACCCTGTAGTATCGCGGCAAGGCGGAAGAAATTATAAGCGAAATAGAAATTCAGATTTTCAATATTTGCCCGGCCCGTCTGCTGGCAATAGTGCTCAACATAAGTCTCAAGGTCGGGAATACCAAGTGCTTCGAGATCATGATCAGTCAGGCTGCCGGTGCCCGCGCCTGTTTTTGATGGCGGCATTTTCCACTGCATCAGGTGATAGGTGAAATCAGCCAGCGGATCGCCAAGTGTCGATAATTCCCAGTCGAGCACGGCGGCAATGCCGGTTTTATCCGGGGTTAAAATCAGATTATCAAGGCGGAAATCCCCATGCACCAGAGTGGCTTTTTCTTCGGCCGGAATGACATCAGGCAGCCATTCCATCAATGCGCTCATTTCCGAAATTTCATTGGCTGTTGATTGCCGGTACTGCCCAGACCAGCGTTTGATCTGCCGCGCCACATACTGGTTTGGCCTGCCAAAGTTGCCTAAACCTGCCTTGTCAATATCAATCAGGTGCAACTGGGCGATAGTGGTGTTCATAGCCTGGTAAATTGCCCGGCGTTGATCAATTGTCGCCTCTGGCAGGTGCGGCTCCCACATCACCGGGCCATCCTTGAACTCCATCAGATAATATGCAGTTCCGGCAATTGTCTCATCTTCACAATAGATATACGCCCGGGGAACGGGAAAACCCTGTTCATAAAGGGCTGAAATAACGCGAAATTCGCGATCAACAGCATGTGCTGAAGGCAGAAGGTTTCCCGGTGGCTTGCGCCGCAATACATAACGCCCGCAGGCGGTGGTCACCAGATAGGTCGGGTTGGATTGCCCGCCCTTGAATTGCTTAAGCTCAAGGATTTCTGAAAACCCCGGCACATGGGCTGCAAGATACTGATTGAGGGTTTTGACATTTATTGCAAGGTTTTCAGGCACCTGTTTGGTACCGGAAAATTCGACCTGTCTGTCAATCCTGTCAACCATGTGGCTTAAAAAACTCCAGTAATGCCCGTGCCGTTTCATCAGGCTTTTCTTCGGGTAAGAAATGCCCGCACTCAAAGCTTTGTCCACGCACATTTTCAGCCCACAATTTCCACACGTCAACCGGTGTTGCACCAATGGCTGCGATGCCGGACGTTCCCGACAATACCAGCACCGGGCAGGTGATCTTGTTGCCCGCGACAAAATCTTGTTCATCTGCTGTCAAATCATATGCCTGCCCGGCGCGATAGTCTTCACAATTGGCATGAATATAATCTGGTTTGGAGAGATAAAGACGATAGTCCTCCAGAGCCTGGCTGTGAAAAACATTGAGGTCTTTGGCCTTGGTCCAGCTCGCAAGTGTATGGTCAATAAAGCCATTGCCGGAACTGTGAATCAGCGTTTCGGGAAAAGGTGCGGGCTGGGCTAAAAACAGCCAGTGATAAGTTGACATGGCAAGCTCGACGTTAAAATCGTGCCACACCGTATGGGTGGGAACAATGTCCAGTATCGCCAGTCGATTGACACGGGCAGGGTGGTCAAACGCCAGCCTGTAGGCCACACGGGCACCGCGGTCATGACCGCCCAGACAAAATTCGCTAAATCCAAAATGATCAGCCACATCAATAATATCCTGCGCCATGGCGCGCTTTGAATAGGAAAAATGATCCGTGTCTGTTGGTGGGCATGAACTGCGGCCATAACCACGCAGGTCCGGCAGAATTAACGTGAAATACTGGGCCAGAGCAGGTGCAATCTTGTGCCAGCAGGCATGCGTTTGCGGGAACCCGTGCAGGAGTATCAAAGCCGGGCCGCGGCCTCCTTTGCGTACAAAAATCTCCGCCCCTTGAGTTTGAACTATATGTTCTTCAAAATCTGGAAACAAAGATGCTGTCATGACATTTCCGCGAGGTTTGAATTGCTGAGGCAACGTTCGACCTCCCCACAAGGGGGAGGTTGGAGTAAGAGGTCCAGACCAGACAGTATTGCCGTCACTGTGGGTGCCTCTTTTCGCGTTCAATTGCGCGCCAGCCGATATCGCGACGGCAAAATCCTTGCGGCCAGTCAATGGCGTCAACAGCACCATAAGCCCGCGATTGTGCTTGGCTTACCGTTGCGCCCAAAGCAGTCACATTGAGCACGCGTCCGCCGGTGGCGATAATATCACCATTCTGTTGAGCCGTGCCGGCATGAAACACGGTGACGTTTTCTCGGTTGCCCGCTTGATCCAGTCCGCTGATCGTGCTGCCTTTATCATAGGATCCCGGATACCCGCGTGTGGCCATCACCACGCTTAAGGCTGCCTGGCCATGCCAGTCCAGAGTGATATCGGCGAGACTGCCATCGGCTGTGGCCATAAGGGCGGGCAGGAGGTCAGACTTCAGACGCATCATCAAGACCTGGCATTCAGGATCACCAAAGCGCACATTATATTCAATCAGTTTTGGCCCTTCCGCGGTAATCATCAACCCGGCATAAAGTACGCCGCAAAACGGTGTTCCGGCTTGATTGAGCGCTTTCACAGTTGGTTCAATAATTTCGCGCATCGTCAGCGCGCACATATCTTCACTCATCACCGCAGCCGGTGAATAAGCCCCCATGCCGCCGGTGTTCGGTCCCACATCACCATCGCCCACCTGCTTGTGATCCTGGGCTGAGGCCAGGGCCAGACAATGCTTCCCATCCACCAGCACGAAGAAGCTGGCTTCTTCGCCCTCCATGAATTCCTCGATGATCAATTCCGAACCGGCAGCCCCAAACTGGCCGTTAAAAATATCGTCAACAGCGGCCTCGGCCTGGCGCAAGTCTTCGGCGATAATCACGCCCTTGCCCGCTGCCAGCCCATCGGCCTTGATCACAATGGGCATTTTTTTGGTTTGCAGATAGGCCTTGGCAGGTGCAGCCTCTTTAAAACGCCTATAGGCAGCGGTTGGAATACTGTGGGCGGCACACAGGTCTTTGGTAAAAGCCTTGGAGCCTTCAAGCTGCGCTGCCGCAGCACTGGGTCCGAAGGCCATAATGCCGACACTTTGCAGCGAATCGGACAGACCATCCACCAGAGGTGCTTCGGGGCCAATCACTACAAAACCGATTTTTTTATCAACGACAAAATCAATGATGGCCTGATGGTTATCAGTATCAAGCTCAACACAAGTGGACACCTGCGCCATGCCGGCATTGCCGGGGTTGCAATAAAGCTGCTCAAGCATTGGACTTTTGGCAATGGCCCAGGCGAGACTGTGTTCACGACCACCCGACCCGATGATAAGAACATTGATTTTTCCCATGCTGCCACCTTCCAATCTTTTTCATCGCCAAACAATGCCGCCTCCCTGTATTATTGCTTTCAGATACAAGTGCAACAGCAAAATGGAATTGACCAGTGGACAGCCTGGATGAACATGAAGACGGTTTAGGAAATCAGCCTGAATTCACTGTAAGCGAACTTTCGTTTGCGCTTAAACGTACGGTTGAAGATGCCTTTGGCCATGTGCGCGTGCGCGGTGAGCTTGGCCGCGTCAGCCGCCCCGGCTCCGGTCATATCTATCTCGACCTCAAGGATGACAAGGCCGTTATCAATGGCATCATCTGGAAAGGCGTTGCCCAGCGGTTGAAAATTCAACCCGAACAGGGCCTTGAGGTCATCGTTACCGGTAAGCTCACCACCTATCCCGGCCAGTCAAAATACCAGATCACCATTGAAAGCCTGGAACCGGCCGGCGTTGGAGCGCTGATGGCGCTGCTGGAAGAACGCCGCAGGAAATTTGAAGCCGAAGGCGTGTTTGATCAGGCCCGTAAAAAGGCCATTCCCCATCTACCTGACGTCATCGGCGTTGTAACCTCTCCCACCGGAGCGGTTATCCGCGATATTCTGCATCGGATCAGCGATCGCTTTCCACTTCATGTGCTGGTATGGCCGGTGCGGGTCCAGGGTGAAACTTCTGCTGACGAGGTGGCGCGCGGTATCGCCGGATTTAATGCACTTGGCCCCGGTGGAGATATCCCGCGCCCTGACCTTATTATAGTCGCCCGCGGCGGCGGCAGCCTTGAAGACCTGTGGGGGTTTAACGAAGAAGTGGTGGTGAGGGCGGCATCAGCGAGTGATATCCCGCTGATTTCAGCCGTTGGCCACGAGACCGACTGGACCCTGCTCGATTATGTTGCTGATGAACGTGCGCCAACGCCTACCGCGGCAGCCGAACGCGCGGTGCCGGTGCGTGCTGAATTGCTGGCGCTGGTGGATGATCTTAAAGCCAGGAAAACCCGGGGCCTGTGGCGGGTATTGGAAGAATGCAAGCAGGCCTTGCGCGGCTCATCGCGCGGATTGCCAAAACCGGCTGATCTTCTAAGTTTCGCCCGCCAGCGCTTTGATGTGGCAGCCTCACTTCTGCCCCGGGCACTAATGGCGGGAACCCAGACCTTCGCCACCCGGCTCACCCGCATAACATCACGTCTGACACCGCGACCGCTTGAAGCGGGCATTCGTTACAATCAGGAGCGTGTTGGCGCTCTCAGCGCCCGCGCCAACCGGTCGATAGCGATGTTTTTGGATAAAACCAGATCGAGGTTCCTGGGCGAAGCAAAATTATTGAATTCGCTGAGCTACCAGGAAGTCTTGCGACGCG
>JAJRTY010000004.1 GCA_024278055.1 Alphaproteobacteria bacterium
AGCAGGATCATCGGGGGAGGTTTCAACCGGGTCAAATTCCGCATCGAATCCGGCCATTTCATGTTCGAGATTGTTGCCGCTGCCATCAATGTTAAACACCTGCTCGACTGTCTCCAGCCGGTCGCGTATCGCCTCTATTTTCTCAATCCCCTGATCATTTGTGATAACGACCCTGGCACCAGAATTATTGAGACGAAACTCCAGAGCTTCGACACCGAACAAGGATGCCAGAGGCACCACAATCGCGCCCAGTTTGTAAATTGCAATGTGACTGAAACAGGTTTGCGGACATTGCGGCAACAACAACGCCACGCGATCACCACGCTCAATACCGCGACTGCGCAATAGATTAGCCAACCGGTTTGACTGGTTTTTCAGATCAAGATAGCTGAAACGTTCAACCTCGCCATCGGGACATTTATGGATCAGGGCAATTCGGGCAGGGTCTATACGAGCCCAGCGGTCACAAATATCCACGCCGATATTGTAGTTTGACGGCACCTGCCAGCGAAATCTACGGGTTAAATCGTCATAAGGCATTTTACCCGGCAGCATAAATAAATCTCCAAAACCACACTCTACAGATGCACTCAATCAGTGCCATAGCAATAGGTAAAAAAAAGAGTCAAGTCTTACCGCTGTTGGCATTTCAGTATAATCTGTTTTCAACAAACCGTATTTATGAGTCTATGACCTGGTCCCGACCCAAGAGAAAATAAGTATATCATGCATAAAACTGTATTCAAACTTCACATGATGCATCGGTTCTGGCGGTTTCGCCTGCGCAAGGAAAAACGTGAACTTGCATTTGTGCAGCGCCTTGATTTGAAAGGCAAAACTGTTTTTGATGTGGGAGCCAACAAAGGTGTTTACTCATACTGGCTTTCTCGTTGTGTCGGTCCAAACGGCAGCGTCTTTGCTTTTGAACCACAACCGGAATTGCAACCGCATTTGGCAAGAGTCAAAAAGACGTTCAATCTGGAAAATCTACATGCTATCAACAAAGCCTGTTCCGACAATTCGGGTGAGGTTCGACTGTTTCGTGATTTTAGCGGTGCCGGACATGCAAGTATTGAACAACGCCACGACCGATCAGAATTCGTTAACATTGAAAAGATCACCATTGATGACTTTTCCAAAAAAAATAATATTGAAAATGTAGCATTCATCAAACTTGACGTGGAAGGCCATGAATTGAATGCTTTGATGGGAGGGCAAGTTTTACTGCGCAAAGTCCAACCTCTGCTGTTGCTGGAGTATCACTGGGCGCAAGCGGCGGGTCACCGGTTGTTCTGTTTTCTTGAAAAGATCGGTTATGAAGGGTTTTGTTTTGCAGGAAATGGAATCTGTCACCATACCAGAATTGATCAACTGACAAAGACTGCAGGACATGGCAGTTTTGTGTTTGGTCCAACTGAGTATATGAAAAAGCATGCCACCATCATGGCCGAATCGGCATGGCTGCCGGATTGCAAACCAATTTTCTGACGGCAAATCCATTTTTTTATTGCGGTCTGGCATGTAACAGATCTGCCCTGCTCATGCGAAACCGTCAGTAATTGCTTTCGTGCCCAATACTTAAAAATGACGAAGTACAGCCAATTTTCCCGAGCAAACCTAACAAAATTAATACCATATTATCCAATTGAAACTACTAGGATTGTGGTCAGTTGACATAAATATCGAGGTGATTCGTTGTTTTTATCCAAAGGCAAAGGAAGCGAAAATAACAGGTTGCTGTCGAACTATGCCGACAATCTGGGCAATGCGGTCATGCGTCATGATGCAGCCATGGCCCATAAAGCGGCCCGGGTTGAAGCAGAACTTGCCAACAGTGAGAGCTTGAGTTTTATCGCCACCATGAACCATGAACTCCGAACACCGCTGAATGCCATATTGGGTTTTTCGGAAATCCTCTCTAATGCAAAAGAAAAAAGTCCGCCCAAGGAACTGGTGGCGGAATATGCTTCCTACATCAATGATTCAGCAAACCATTTGCTGGCAATCGTTAATGGTATTCTGGAAATATCCAAAATTCAAAGCGGGAAACTGTTGCTGTGTATTGAAACTATTAATCCCCAGGATATCACAAAAAACTGCATTACCATGCTGAGCGGGGTGGCGCGTGATGCCAGGGTTTCTGTTGAGTGCAACCTTGACGAAAACCTGCCGCTTATCCGTGCAGACCCGGTGAAGCTGAAGCAGATCATTCTCAACATTCTCGGCAATGCGATTAAATTTACACCGGAAGATGGCAGCATCTCGGTGGTGTGCATGAACCATGGCGATGATCATATTCATATCGTCATAACTGATTCAGGTGAAGGCATACCTGCCGATCTGATCCATGTTGCCCTTGAACCGTTTCGCCAGGTGGAAACCGGGTTGAACAGAAAATTTGATGGAACCGGCCTGGGCCTGCCTATCGCCAAAGCATTGTGCGAAGCCCACGATGGTTCGCTGGAAATTGAAAGCGCGCTCGGCAGGGGAACTGAAGTAACCATTACCCTGCCCAAAAAGGGTGTAAAGGAACCGGTGCAATGAACCCTGCCTCAATCGCGGAAAAAGACCCAGCACCCAAAGAAGATGCAACCCGGCAAATGGGCCGAATTGTATCGGTTACCGGATCACAGGCAATTGTTCTACTCGATCCCCACGATCCCAACAAAGCCCCGCAAAAAAATGCCAATCCTGAGCTTGGTACTCTACTCGCCATCCGCTCACACAGCTCAATAGTGATTGGAATGGTATCCGCACTCAGTGTACCCGTCCCCAGCCATGAAAGTGCTGCCAATGAGATGCATATTGTCGAGCTTGAACTTTTAGGTGAACTGTCACTGGATGAAAGCGGGGAACCATTAACATTTCGCCGCGGTGTTTCTGTATATCCGTGTCTGGGCAATCGCGCCAGATTGGCCACGCGTGAAGAACTTAAACACGTGTATTCGATCAGCACTACAAATTCGGCTGTCAGAATTGGCAGTCTGCAACAGGACAGCGCCATACCGACGATGGTTGCCATAGATGAATTGCTCGGAAAACATTTTGCCATTCTGGGAACCACCGGCACCGGAAAATCCTGTGTGGTTGCGCTCATTTTGCGGGCGATTTTAAAGAAAAACCCCCAGGCACATATGGTTTTGCTGGACCCGCATAATGAATACTCCTCGTGTTTTGGCAATCAGGCTGAAATCATTACGCCCAATGATCTCAACCTGCCGTTCTGGCTGATGACATTTGAAGAGACCATAGAAGTTCTTATCGGCAATCAAAGTAACCGTGAGCAGGACGCCAATGTTCTGGCCGAACTCATTCCTCTGGCTAAATCTTATTATGCCGCTAAAAATACGCCTTCAGCATCCGGGCGCTCCAGATTGCAACGTCACGCCACTGATACCGGCATATTTACTGTTGACACACCTGTGCCCTACCGGATTTCGGATGTGATAATTCTGTTGCAGGAAAAAATGGGTGACCTCGACCAGCGCGCAACATTAGCACCCTACAAGCGCCTCAAAATCAGGCTCGAAGCTATTACGCAAGACCCGCGTTATTCATTCATGTTCGGCAACCTCACCGTGCATGATGATATGGCGAGTGTGTTGTGCCGCCTGTTCAGAATACCCGTAAACGGCAAGCCAATAACAATCATAGAACTGACCGGCTTTCCTTCGGAAGTCACCAATGTTGTGGTGTCTGTTCTGTGCCGTATGACTTTTGATTTTGGATTGTGGAGCGAAGGTTACGTACCGATAACACTGATTTGCGAAGAGGCGCACAGATATGTGCCCAAAGATACCAGACTGGGGTTTGAGCCCACCAAGCGCGCAATCTCTCGCATCGCCAAGGAAGGGCGAAAATACGGGGTTTCTCTGGGTATCATTACACAACGTCCCGCCGATCTTGATGCCACCATTCTGTCCCAGTGCAATACGGTTTTTGCCATGAGGATGACCAATGAAAGAGACCAGGAAATTGTCAAGGCAGCCATCTCTGACGCTGCAACCAGCCTGATGGAATTCATTCCCTCGATGCGTGATCGCGAAGCGATTGCCTTTGGTGAAGGCCTGGCATTGCCGGGACGCATTCACTTTGATTCTCTGCCCGAACACGCGTTGCCGAAACGAGGTGCGGCGAGTTTTTCTGATCAATGGACCAAGGAGATCACCAATACCGAGTTTATCGAATCGGTCGTTGCGCGCTGGCGCGCAGCAAGCGCGCCGGAGACCATTGCGGATTTGACCATCCTGGAGCCGGGGAATTCGGAAAATGGTGACCGTCAGGAGAATGCAGAACTAACCGCGAGCCAAAATCCTGCCCACGGCCTCAATAACTTTGATCGCAGAAACTCAACTGACATTCAAAACCCGGCACCAGATCACCCTGATCGGCGATCGGCAGATCCCACGCCTGGATCAAAACCCGCGCCCAGTATCAGGTTGAAATCTCCTGCCGAAGCGCTGAGAATAAACGGAATTGCCCGATCTTCTTCAGATCATGAAAATGCGCCAGAAAACATCACAGAAAAACAAGACTGAGAATAAACGTGTATTGTGAAAAGATTGACTGTGCCGTTATCGGCGCAGGTGTCGTTGGATTGGCGATAGGGCGCGCGCTGGCATTGCAGGGCCATGAGGTCATGGTCCTTGAAACCGCAAGTTCGATCGGGTCGGAAATATCATCGCGAAACAGCGAGGTTATTCACGCCGGGATTTACTATCCTCCTAGCTCACACAAGGCAGAATTCTGCGTGGCCGGGAAATCAGCTCTTTATCACTATGTCAAAGAACGCGGGCTTGATTACAGGAGATGTGGCAAGCTGCTTGTTGCTACAAATTCAGACCAGGTGGAAAAACTTACGTCAATCAGAACCAATGCAGAATTAAACGGTGTGAACGATCTTGTTTCCTTAAGCAAATCGGATGTAGTGGCGCTGGAGCCGGAATGTTGTTGCCAGAGTGCCCTGTTGTCACCTTCTACCGGTATCATTGACACCCACGGCCTCATGTTGTCACTGCAGGGTGATATTGAGGCGGCGGGTGGTATGGTGATCCTGAACGCCCGTGTCACGAGGACTGAGGCAAAGGATGACGGGCTTGTGTTAATGGTCGAAGCGCAAGGTGAAAATATGAGCCTGCAGGTCCGCACAATGATAAACTCCGCTGGTTTGGCGGCACCTGAAATTGCGCGCTCAATGACCGGGTATCCTCAATCTCTGGTGCCACGCCAATATTATGCCAAGGGAAATTATTTTTCCCTGAGCACAAAATCACCCTTCAATCACCTGATCTATCCGGTTTCCGATGAAAGTGCGGGCCTTGGCATCCATCTCACTTTGGATTTAAACGGCCAGGCACGCTTTGGGCCTGATGTGGAATGGGTTGATGATCTTGATTATGATGTTGATAGCGAACGTGCCCAGGTGTTTTATCCCGCTATCAGGCGGTATTGGCCGGGCTTGCCCGATGGCTCATTACTGCCAGGATATGCCGGTATTCGCCCCAAGATACAGGCGCCGGGACAACCGGCTGAAGATTTTATGATCCAGGGGCCGGCCGATCATGGCATTGCCGGGCTTGTTCATTTATTTGGCATCGAATCACCTGGTCTGACGTCGTCTCTGGCTATCGGTGAATATGTATCAAATATCTTCAAATAATCTTTTTTAACTGCTAAAGTCTTGCTTTGGTAGAATTGCATTTACATTGCAATAAAGGAGAAAAAAGTGACACGATCAAAATTATTTAAAGTCTTTAGTGCCGCTACAATCTGTTCGGCAATATTTCTCGTGCCCACCATAGCACTTTCCCAAAGTAAACCTGACAAGGAAGATAAAGCTATATTGGCGCGCCAGGGTTACATGAAGCTGGTGGTCTGGGAAGCCGGACCATTGTTTGGCATGGCCAAGGGAGCCATGGACTATAACGCCGATGTGGCCAAAGCCCGTGCCGCCAATCTCAAGGCATTATCACAATATCCAGTGGAAAATCTCTTTTTACCCGGCACTTCAAATGCCGACAGGCCGGGAAGAACCCGCTCACTTCCAGCGCTCTGGAAAGACAGCGCCGGGGTGACAAAGGCATACGAACAATGGCGCAGCGCTATTGATGATGTTGTTGATGCTGCCGGCAAGGGGCAGAAAGAACTTGCCACAGCCGTTGGTGCGCTGGGAAAATCCTGTGGTGCATGCCACAAACCCTACCGCGCGAAAAAATCCTGATCTGTTGAGGATTTCAACCATCAGCGAAATTCCGTAAGGGACTTTTATGCGAAAATCCCTGTCTGTTGTGGGGCTCCTTGGCGTTGCCGGTCTTTTGACCTTCTGGGTTTTGACAATCCCACAGGTTATTGCACCTGATGAGCTGCCACAACAGGCGGGGGACCAAAAAAAGGGGGAGTATATTTTTTATGCTTCCGGCTGCGCATCGTGCCATTCAGCGCCGGGTGCCAAGGGCGATGACATACTCCAGCTAGCCGGTGGCAAAAGCTTTAAATCGCCCTTCGGGACGTTTTTTGCGCCCAACATATCTACCCATAAAGAACAGGGAATCGGCGGTTGGACGACAATCGAGTTCGTCAATGCCGTTATGCGTGGTGTCTCTGCCAATGGTGCTCACCTCTATCCTTCTTTTCCTTACATGTCCTATCAGCGCATGAAAATATCCGACGTTGTCGATATGAAGGCATTCATGGATAGTTTGCCGGCATCATCGAAAGAATCGTTGCCGCATGACCTGCCTTTGCCCTTTCGTTTGCGCCGGGGGCTGGGCCTGTGGAAATTGCTGTTTATGGATTATCAGACATTCACACCTGATCCAGATGCCACTGCCCAGGTCAATCGCGGTGCTTATCTTGTAAACGGACCCGGCCATTGCAGTGAATGTCATACGACACGAAATATTCTTGGCGGCCCTGTTACAGACTGGGCCTTTGCCGGCGCCCCTGAACCCAGTGGCAAAGGCACCATTCCCAATATCACACCGCACAGGCAAGGTATCGGCAGCTGGACACAGGATGATATTTCGACGGCCCTTAAAACCGGTTTTTTGCCAGAGTATGAAACTTTTGGTGGATCAATGATAGCGGTGCAGGAAAACATGGAAAGACTAACCGATGAAGATCTTGCTGCAATGGCCGCATATTTAAAATCACTGCCGCCAAAGCCAACGCAGCCTAAAAAGAAGATAAAAAGTTAAACCGCTACTTGGTGGTCATGGTCCAGACACCATCC
>JAJRTY010000005.1 GCA_024278055.1 Alphaproteobacteria bacterium
ATGTCTTCCGCTCCCTTGATCATCCCGTCAAGCTTGCTCGAAAGTGATTCGATGGTTTTTCCGACATCGGAAACACCAGCCAGAAAGCTTTCGACCCCATCGGCATTTTTCGCCAGAGCCGCTGAAAATTTCTCCGCATTGACAATAGTCTTGTTCAGCGAGGAGCGGTTTTCATCAAGAAAAGATTCAACACTGCTCATTACCTTTTCGGTGCGCACAGCAATCGAGTTCACCCGTGCCATAATATCATTAAGGGCCGCCGGCTCAGCACTGATAGTAGGAATTTTGCCATCGGCCAGGTTGGCGACACCAAGCACGCTGTTGGCCGTTGGAGAGCCGCCTTCAAGTTGAATATAGGCGCCGCCGGTAAAACCCTGAATACCAATACTCGCCTTAGTGTCAGCCCGGACCGGCGTTTTAGAATCGATTTTCACCCGCGCGATGACAAATCGCGGCGCATCAGTGGCAATTTTCAAACTTCTAACCGTGCCGACCTGAATGCCGTTAAACAGAACCTGGCTGCCTTTTGCCAACCCGGTGACCGAGCCTTCAATCATGATGTCGAGATCAACATATGTGCCGCGTTCGTCGTAACGCCCAACCCAGACCACAAATGCAAAACCAAGCGCAATCGTGATCAGCGTGAAAATACCAACGGTAACGTAATTGGCCTTGGTTTCCATTAAGCAGAGCCATTCCTTTTGTCTGGCATTGGTTTATAACGACTAACCGGCATTGACCACAATGGAACGCGCACGCTTTCCCCGAAAATAGGCATGCACCCACGCGTCGTCAAATTCAAGCATTGTCTCCAGCGGACCTTCAACCAGCACACGTTTTTCTCCAAGCACGGCAATTCTGTCACACACAGAAAACAGGCTGTCGAGATCATGGGTAACCATGAACACCGTCAGCCCCAGAGAATCCCGCAACTTGACGATTAATTCGTCGAATTCAGATGCGCCAATGGGATCAAGACCGGACGTCGGCTCATCCAGAAAAAGTATCTGCGGGTCCAGCGAAAGCGCCCGTGCCAGCGCCGCCCGCTTGATCATGCCGCCTGAGAGTTCGGAAGGATATTTGATCGCCGCCTCCCTCGAAAGACCAACAAGATCAAGCTTTAATAGCGCCAGTTCATTCATCAACCTGACATCGAGCTTGAAATATTCGCGCATCGGCATCTGGATGTTCTCGAGCACCGTTAGAGATGAAAACAGCGCGCCATGTTGAAACAACACACCAAGTTCCTGATCAATGACCTGCCGGATTTTTGGATCGGCATCGGAATAGCTGACACCGAGAATTTCAATCGTCCCGTGCTGTCTTTTATTAAGATCGAGAATACTGCGCAGCAATACCGATTTACCCGCACCGGACGCTCCGACAAATCCAAGGATTTCGCCACGGAAGATATCAAGATCGAGATTTTCCAGCACCACATGGCTGCCAAACCCGACAGATAAATCACGGATGCGAATCAAAACATCACTGTTACTGTGGTCACTCAAAAGTCGATTATCCCGTAAAATATCGCGAACAACCCATCGACAACAATGACCACAAATATCGATTTAACCACAGATGAGGTCGTGTGTTTGCCGAGCGATTCAGCACTTCCCGAAACCTTCATACCTTCAATTGAGGCAACAACACCGATAATCAATGCCATGAATGGGGCTTTAATCAGGCCGGAGAATACGGTGGTGAGATCAACGGCATTACGCAGATTGCTGATAAACAATTCCGGCGGGATATCCACATAAATCCAGGAAACCAAAATTGCTCCGGCAATACCGAAGATATCCGACACAAATGCCAGCATCGGCAAAACCAGTATCAGCGCAACGATTCGCGGAAAAATCAGCACCCCGACCGGATTGAGACCAATCACAGTCAAGGCATCGATCTCTTCCCGCATTTTCATTGAACCAAGTTCGGCGGTTATCGCACTGCCGGTGCGTCCGGCAACCATAATGGCCGTCAACAGCACACCAATTTCCCGCAAATGCAAAATACCGACCAGGTCAACGACGAATATCTCTGCGCCAAAGACCTTCAATTGCAGCGCGCCTTGCTGTGCGATGATGATACCGATCAAAAACGACATCAAAGCGATAATCGGCACCGCCTGCAGCCCCATAACTTCCATCTGGTGAACAATTGAATTCAACCTGATGCCGCCGGATTTGCCGGGTTTCATCTGCGCGCCCCGAATTGACGCGCCGATTATATGGCTTCCCATAATAAAGTCGGTTCGAAATTCGATAACAACCTTGCCAATCTGGGACAATAACCGGATTACGATATTATCGCCCTTTGGCGGTTTTACCGCGTCAATTTCAATATCCACCGCATTCAGTAAAACCGAATGACGTTCGTCATCCACGGTCAGTTGCGTTTCAACGCCCTTTTTTCCAGCCGCACTTTTGAGCCTGTGAATAATCCACGCACCGGCGGTATCAAGCCGTTCAACGCCGCGCATATCTATCGTTATTGGCAAGGTGGAGGAATCCTGGCCAAGCGCCCGCATTTGTTGATCAACCTGATCAACGGTCGAGCCGGTCCAGGTGCCAGATATTATTATCTGAACATTCTCGGGACCACTGATAATTTCCAGACCGGCACTGGCATCATGGTCTACCTCTATCATTGAGGTTTGCGTGTTCATAATTCGGGTTTTTCGTGATACATTTGTCGCTTGATGATAGTTGTTCGAAATGACCCTTATCACAACTCTTTGAACCCGTCAGCCTCTCGAAAGAATATGTCCTCGTGCGAAATTTCTCTTTCAGTCCCCGATCATGGCCAATCAAGGGAATATTCGCGATTTCGCGCGGAAGCAGAACCAAAGCCGAAGTTGTGGTTTGTGAAATCACAGAAACGGGAGCCGATGGGACCAATTTCACCGGTAGAGGAGAATGTGTCCCCTACCCTCATTATGGCGAAAGCGTTGAAAGCACATTGCAGCAACTGGAGAACATCGCTCCAGCCATTATTGATGGATGTGATCGCACAAAATTGCAGTCATTGTTGCCACCTGGTGCAGCACGCAATGCGGTTGACTGTGCACTTTGGGACCTGTCAGCGAAACTTTCCTCCATACCTGTGGCAAGCTTACTTTGCCACCAGCCGCCACAGCCACTGCTGACCGCATACACTATCTCGATTGACGCCCCTGAAAAAATGGCCGAAGCGGCCCGCCGCGCTGCGCGGCCCCTGCTTAAGGTCAAGGTTGG
>JAJRTY010000078.1 GCA_024278055.1 Alphaproteobacteria bacterium
TCAACCTTCGGGATGGAGAGGGTGCCGAAGTATCTCCGATTGTCCAATGCTATGCTGGATGCGATAGAATCCGGGGAATATATACCTGGCTCAAAAATGCCGGGTGAACGAGACCTGATGGAAACGCTTCCCGTTAGCCTCGGCACCATTCAAAAAGCCATGAATGCACTTGTTGAGCAAGGCGTTGTTCTGCGGCAGGCAGGAAAGGGGACTTTTGTTTCCGGCGCCGCTATGCAGGCTGGCCACGCTGGCAAAGAAAAGGTCGCCAGGCGTGATCTGTTGCATTTCCGTTTCAGATCAGGAGATGGCCAGTCGCTTCTGCCTATTTACTTGAATGTTGTGTCGATTGCGCAGGTGGATGCCAAAACAGACGGTATTGACCCGCCGTGGATGGACTATCTGGATTCAGGAAATTCATTTATTCGAATTGAACGTATTCTGAACGTAGATGATCGCTTTAAGGGCTTTAGCCGCTTTTATCTGCCGTTCGAACGCTATGGCTCTTTACTGCAGCGCTCATGTGAGGAGCTGAGCGGGCTCACCTTACGCGAGTTCCTCAATAAGACTTTTAATATGCCGACCTTGCGTTTTGAGCATCTGGTGCAGTGTCAGCAGTTTGATCCCGATGTGTGTAGCAGGCTGGAACTTGCCAAGGACAGTTATGGTACTTTCTGGCAGGTTTTGGGGCGTTCCTACAGGGATGCACCAGCTTCTTACCAACAGATTTTTCTGCCCCCGGGGCATCTGCCTTTAGAGCTTTCGGAGAGGTTGGAATGACAGTTTCGGCGTCGCAATCAGAGCCTTTCTCCCTTGTTCCGCGTTCAGTTGATCGCTCCATGGACAAGCCGCGCAAAGCCGGGTTGACGATGATGATGGATTGGGGTTTGCCGCTGGGAGTACAGCAGGACTGGCTTGATCTTATTGCGCCATTTGTGGATCTGGCCAAGTTTGTTGCCGGTACGGCGCGGCTTTATGATGAAGAATATTTACTGCAAAAAATAGCGCTTTACAAAAGCCATGACATTCATCCGTTTATCGGTGGGCAGTTTCTCGAATATGTTTTTGCGACCCAGGGCTTGGCAAGTGCAAAGCCATATTTTGAGGAAGCCAGGCGGTTGGGCTTTGAGGCGATTGAAGTGTCCGACAATTGTGTGCCTCTCGACAAAGAGGCGCGTCAGACCCTGATACGCACTGCTGTTGACTGCGGCCTTGAGGTGCATGGTGAAGTTGGCTCAAAAAGTGAGGACACAGGCGCCGCAACGCTCATCGCCCAGGCCAACGAATGTTTCGATGCCGGGGCAGATGTTGTGCTGGTGGAAGGGGCCGAATTGCTTGTGGGTGGTGAACCCAACCGGGCGCTGCTGTCGGAGCTTCGCGACGGTCTTGATGTTGGCCGGGTGATTTTCGAGCTTATAGGGCCCTGGGTTCCCGGGACTCATAATTGCGACGTTTATGATCTTAAGAAGTTTTTGATTTCCGAATTTGGCTCAGATGTTAATCTGGCCAATGTGATGCCTCATGATATTTTTGAAACCGAAGCATTACGCGTTGGCCTCAGTGTTGTGGGACCGGAGATCGGGAAAGCAGCGTGAGGTGATATCATTTCCCGAACGGGATTTGGAAAGTGAAAAAAATTTAAAGCCGGTCCAAAAAAATAATATCGGGCCATTCATCGCGAAGTCGTAGAAAAGGGAGGAAAACTAAGTGACAAAAACGTTAAAAAAATACTCAGTTTGCAAAATTGCCGCCGGTGCGGCAATCTTCGCAATCGCCGGAGCCTCGATGTCGGCAACTGCTATTGCACAGGAAACCAACCAGGTGAGATTTGCCCAGCAATTCGGGCTGTTATATCTTCCTATGCATGTGGTTGTTGATAAAAAGCTGGTGCAGGCTTGTGCCGCAAAAGCCGGTCTTGGTGATATCAAAGTCACCATGCATCGCTTTAGTGGTGGTGCGGCCGTCAATCAGGCTTTGTTGTCTGACAATGTGGATTTTGCAGCCGGAGGTATCGGCCCGCTTCTGAAGCTCTGGGATAAAACCAAAGGTCGCCTTAATGTTAAGGCCATGATGACGCTTTCGGCAATGCCACTCAAGTTGAACACAAACGATCCAAGGGTGAAAAAACTTGAGGACTTTGTTGGGCTGGACGATCACAAGATTGCCACGCCATCAGTGAAAGTGTCGATACAGGCAGTGGTGCTGCAAATGGCGGCCAAGAAGAAATGGGGTGCCGATCAGGCATTTAAGCTCGATTCGATGACTGTTTCGATGAAGCATCCTTCAGCGATGGCAGCTCTTCTCGCTGGCGGCCAGGCTGTGAAAAGTCATTTTGCGACGCTGCCGACTTCATATGCGGAATTGCAAACCGGCAAAGTAAAGACCGTTCTTACTTACTATGATGTGCTTGGTGGACGCCATTCGACGGTTGCCATGTACAACAAGGAGAAGTGGAAAAAAGCTAATCCCAAGCTTTATGGCTGCGTTGCCAGTTCATACCGCACAGCAATTGACTGGATTAATGGCAACAAGAAAGAGGCGGCTGCACTGTATGTTCGTTTCACCAAATCCAAGCTGAAACTTGTTGATGTGGAAAATATGCTCGGTGATCCCAACGAGATACTATATTCGGCAACGCCGGAGCGGACAATGGAATTTGCCAAGTTCATGAATTCCATCGGCTCCATCAAGAATATGCCGTCGAGCTGGAAAGACTACTATTCGGAAAATAATTACGACCAGGACGGTAGTTGATCCATGAATACGAAAAATTCGACTGCAGCGGGCTCCACGCCCGCTGCAGCTGACACCAAACCAATTCTTGAAGTTGACGGAGTTACGCTCCAGTACAAGACCAAGGAACATCTGATTACAGCGACGTATCGTGTCGGTTTTGATGTTTATCCAGCAGACAGGTTTGTTCTGCTTGGTCCATCGGGTTGCGGCAAGTCGACGTTACTCAAAGGTATCGCCGGCTATATGAAGCCGGTGGAGGGAGCCATTCGTCTCAAGGGGCGTGAAATCTCCGATCCGGGTCCAGATCGGGTTATGGTGTTTCAGGAGTTTGATCAGTTGCTGCCGTGGAAGACGGTCAAGCAAAACATCACGTTCGCGCTTCAAAACGGCGGAAAATCCAGCAGTGCGGCTGAGGCCGACGACATTGCCATGGAATATATCCAGAAGGTCAAGCTGAGTGGTTTTGAAGATACCTATCCGCACATGCTTTCAGGCGGTATGAAACAGCGGGTTGCAATTGCTCGCGGCATGGCGATGGAACCGGACGTGTTGCTTATGGATGAGCCTTTTGCGGCGCTGGACGCATTAACGCGGCTGCAAATGCAAAAGGAACTGCTGCAATTGTGGGAGGACACCCACTTTACGGTGTTGTTTGTAACTCACTCAATTGAAGAAGCGCTTATTGTCGGTAGCAGAATTTTAGTGCTGTCTCCTCATCCCGGTCAGGTCAAGGCCGAACTCAACGCCTTTGATCTCAACCACGAAAATGTTAGCAGCAAAGAATTTGTCAGGGTACAGCAACGCATCCATGACATGCTTTTCGCAGACAGAATCCTGGAAGATGAAATTCAAGCCGGAGACAAGGGCTGATGAGTAAACTTCCTGATGTTCTTGTTCGCCCGGAATTTGAGGCCAGCGATCTTGGCAAAGCCAGTACAGCAGATGTTGCGCGCAAACTGACGCTAATGGAGCGCATATCGGACATGAATTCTGTCCGTAAGCTTTCTATCCTGGTGATTGTCGTTGTCATATGGGAAATTTATTCGCAATTGAGCGGAGTTTCCGATTTGATCCTGCCGAAATTCTCGGCGACCGCGTTAGCGCTGGTTGATGCTGTGTTCAGTGAACAGCTTCTTTATATGGTGTGGAATTCTATCACCGTACTGATAACCGGGTATGCAATAGGTATCGTCATTGCAACCTTGCTGACCACAGCCGCAGCGACAACACGCTTTGGCAGTGACATTCTCTCCACGCTAACTGCGATGCTCAATCCGCTTCCTGCTATCGCTCTTTTACCGCTGGCTCTGCTGTGGTTTGGGCTTGGTGCCGATGCTATTATCTTCACACTGCTGCATTCGGTTATCTGGCCCGTCGCTCTTAATGCGCATGTGGGCTTTATGAGTGTCAGTGATACCCAGCGCATGGTCGGGCGCAACTATGGTTTGCGCGGTATTGTCTATGTGGTGAAACTTCTTATTCCTGCCGCTTTTCCGCAAATTCTCATGGGTCTCAAAATCGGCTGGTCCTATGCGTGGCGCACGCTGATTGCCGCCGAACTGGTGTTTGGCGGATCGATCTCGGATACCGCCGAAGGGGCGTCCGGTGGTCTTGGCTGGTTCATTTTCGCCAGCCAGATGGATTTGCGCATCGCTTATGTATTTGCCGGTTGGTTCATGGTCATTCTGGTGGGCGTTTTGGTTGAAACTGTCGTCTTTAACAAAATCGAGAGCCTTACGGTCCGCAAATGGGGGATGCAGGCACGATGAACACTCCCGTAAAAAATGATAAAAGCTCAATCCCGCAATTGGTCTTCCGTCCGGAATTTGAAGTCTCTGGTATTGAGCAGGCGCAAACCAGTGAAGTTGCGCGTAAGCTGTCAACAATAGAGCGCATCTGGAATGTGGACGGCGTTCGCAAGTTTGTCATTCTGATCAGTCTGGTCGTTGCCTGGCAAGCCTATACGGTTGGGTTTGATGTTGAACCTTTGATGCTGCCGAGTTTCTGGATTTCTTTTTCGACACTGATCAGGGATCTGTTCTACAGCGATCTGATCTGGAAGGTCTGGTTTTCAATTAAGGTGCTGATCATCGGCTACACTGCGGGATTGTTCCTGGCAGCTGTTCTGATCTTGTGGGCGACGGTCTCGCGCTTTGGCAGTGACTTTATTTCCATGTCAACCGCCATGTTTAATCCCCTGCCCGCCATTGCGCTGTTGCCATTGGCGATGCTGTGGTTTGGCCTTGGTACTGCAAGCCTGGTGTTTGTGCTTATTCACTCGGTGTTGTGGGCGGTTGCGCTTAGCACCCATAGTGGATTTGAAGGTGTGAGTCAGACTTTGCGGATGATCGGGCGAAATTACGGCTTGAAGGGTTTCGGCTATGTCTGGAAAATTCTCGTTCCCGCAGCGCTTCCTTCGATCCTGGCCGGCATGAAAATCGGCTGGGCGTTCGCCTGGCGGACGCTGATCGGTGCTGAACTGGTGTTTGGCGCATCATCTGGAAGCGGCGGGCTGGGCTGGTACATATTCGAGTCGAGCCAGAACATTGATACAGACGGGGTGTTTGCCGGTCTTTTCATGGTCATTTTGATCGGGTTTTTTGTTGAGAACATCGTCTTTCGCAATATAGAACGCCGTACCGTCAACCGGTGGGGCATGCAGCGTTAGGAGAATATCATGACAGTGTCGCTGAAAAAAATAGGTAAGACTTTTGTTGCTGAAGTCGAGGGCGTCGATTTGTCCGAGCCATTGGAGGCAGAGACAATTGCGGCGATCCGTCAGGCATGGTGGGATCATTCAATCCTGGTGCTGCGCGGGCAAAACATCACCGAGGATCAGCAAATAGAATTTTCCCGCCATTTTGGCGACCTGCAGGATCACACCGTAAAGGACTGGCTGTTACCTGCCCATCCCGAAATACTCGTGCTGTCCAATCGCGGGCGCGGTGGTGTCAAGCCACTGGATAACGGTGGTGCGTACTGGCATTCTGATATGACCTATGAACTTGTGCCGCCAATGGGCTCGATACTGCACGGCCTTATCGTACCACCCGAAGGTGGGGATACGCTTTATACCGATATGTATGCAGCGTATGAGGCGCTGGATGATGAAACCAAGGCATTGATCGAAGGGCGGACTGCCATTCATTCCTACCGCCACCGCTATATGAAAATGGCCGAAGGTGGAAAGCGTGCCGCGCCAACAGCCGAGCAACTGGCCCAGTGGCGCGATACTGAGCATGGAATTGTACTCACGCATCCTGAAAGCGGTCGCAAGGCGCTGTTCGTTAATGAAGGTTTTACGGTTTCAATCAAGGGGATGGAAGCCGCTGAAAGCGAGGCTCTGCTGGCACGGCTCTATGCTCACGCCATTCAGCCTGAATTTATCTATGCTCACAAATGGCAGGCCGGTGACATTGTGATGTGGGATAACCGCACTACGATGCACTGTGCCACGCCTTACGATTTTTCTGCATATGAGCGGACCATGCATCGCACAACAATCAAGGGTCTGGCACTAAGTCAGGCTGCTGCGGCCTGAGTGGCGCAGGTTTAGGCGAAATCGATTTTAATCAGGTGATTTGATTTAATTTGTCCGGCAGCCGCATATGCGGCTGAACCGGGCAGGCAAACGACAGGAGAGTGAGTTGGAGGCAAGCCAAAACCAGTTTCTGGGCAACCTTTCAGGAAATGTACCGCTGGAACTTTCAGGAACCGCAACTATAGATCCATCGGGTGCGATCGAGGCGGGTTCTTGGGCAACATTCACCTTAGTCTATACAGCTGGTTTTTACGGCATCGATGATAGCGGCAGTCTCAAAATTGTGTCGCGTTTTGCTTCTGATCAAACCAATCCCTAGTTCGATGATTCCACGGCACCGGGCTATACTACAGTCACGGCCAGCAACAATGCCAAGCTTGAGGTGCGCTATGATCCCAAGGGAAATGTGCGCCCCTGGGACAGAACTCTCTATATCAAGATCGTCAATGGGTTTATGAAGGAAGGCGATACCATCACGATCGTCTTTGGTGACATGAGTGGTGGTTCGCCGGGAATGCGATTGCAGACGTTTTGCGAGGATACTTTCGAATTCCGTGTCCTTGTCGATGCCATTGCCACTTACACCTATGTTCCTGTTCCTGACCAGCCGGTGATTTCCATCGTGCCGGGTCCGCCCGAAACCTGGCGCGCTGTTGCACCTACGATGCATCCGGTTGGGAAACCGTTTCGTCTTTCACTGAAGGCCGAGGACAAGTGGGACAATCCGAGCAATAAAATTAATGCAAGTGTAACGCTGCGCAGTACGCCGCCCCTGCCGGGTCTGCCTGAAAGCGTATCGTTTCAGCCCGGTGAATTTGCGCAAATTATCGAGGGGCTGAGCGCGGATGAGCCGGGAATATACAATATTGAAGTGTTGGATGGGGCTGGCACCGTGCTGGCCAAATGCAATCCCATTCGTATCGTTGAGCACAAGCCGAACCAGTTGCTGCATTTCTGGGGTGATGTGCATGGCCAGAGCGAGGAGACCATCGGCACCGGCAGTGCGCGTGAGTATCTCGAATTCGCCCGCGACAAGGCATTTGTTGATGTGACCGGCCATCAGGGCAATGATTTTCAGATCACAAAAGAATTCTGGGCCGAGCTCAACGGCCTGATTGGCGAGTTCAATGCACCCGGCCGTTTTGTTACCCTGCCGGGTTATGAGTGGTCGGGAAATACGTTTCTTGGCGGTGACCGCAACGTTTTCTACATGACCGAGGACAGGCCGATCTACCGCTCGTCGCATGCGCTGATCAATGACCTCAGTGACGCCGATACGGACTGTGGTACGGCTGCCGAATTGTTTGAAAAGCTGATTGAAAACGGTGAGAATGCAGTATGCCTTGCCCATTGCGGCGGTCGATATGCTGATGTGAAGGTGGCGCATGACGGTCGCGTCGAGACCGCGGTTGAAGTACATTCCTCATGGGGAACTTTTGAATGGATTTTGCATGACGCCCTTGAGATGGGGTATCGCATGGGGGTGGTCTGCAATTCCGATGGCCACAAGGGCAGACCCGGGGCAAGCTATCCCGGATCAGCCAAATTCGGCGCCATTGGTGGGCTTACCTGTTTCCTTACCTCTGAGTTGACGCGGGAAGCAATTTTCGACTGTTACCGTAAACGCCATCATTACGGCACCACCGGCAACCGCATGATCCTTGATGTTAATGCGCTTTTTTGTGAAGAGGGAGAACTTTTTCACGATGATCCAGCCCTTGGAGACGCGCAAGGTCACGCCTCACGCGAGGCGATCATGGGGGATATCGTGCATCTGCCGACAGGTGGTGTGTCGCTCCGGGTCCATGTGAGCGGATCGGCACCGATTGAGCGGGTTGATATTTTTAATGGCCTCGAACATGTGTCGACCCACCGCCCCTATACACCAGACGAGTTGGGAAAACGTATCCGGGTGATCTGGGAAGGGGCGGAATATCGCGGTCGCTTCCGCCAGGTGATCTGGGACGGGGGAGCGGAGTTCAGCGGTAATCGGGTGATCAGGGCTGCGGGAATAAACTTTTTCAACAAAGACAAAACGCTCGACCTGACAGGTGAAAATGCGCTGCAATGGAAGGCCCTTACCACCGGGAATTATGGCGGCTTTGACGCCTGGCTTGAAGATGGGGAGGCTGGAGCCGTAAAAATCAATACGCCGGTGGTTTCAGAAAGCATCAATATTGCGGATATCGGTTTCGAAGACATAGCGTTTGATGCCGGCAAGCTTGGCCGCAAGCTCAGGCTGTTCCGTCTGCCCGATGAAAATACTCATATGGAACTGACGATTGAGGAGCAAATCCCTCTGCGTGATGAGGGCGATAACGCTCTTTATGTCAGGGTGACCCAGGAGGATGGCAATCAGGCCTGGTCAAGCCCGATCTATATATTCAGGAAATCATGAAACCAGGCAATATTTTGATCATCATGTCGGACCAGCACAATCGCAGGCTGGCGGGGTGTTATGGTCATGATATTGTAAAGACACCGAACCTTGACCGGATGGCCAAAAATGGCACGCGGTTCGATGCCGCCTATACGCCGTGCCCGGTCTGTGTGCCGGCGCGGGCGGCCTTTGCAACCGGCAAGTATGTTCATCAGATCGGCCTGTGGGATAATGCCATGCCGTTTGACGGCTCCCAGCCCAACTGGCATGCGCTGTTGCGCGACCGCGGCCATCAGGTGGTTTCAATCGGCAAGCTGCATTTTCATTCCAGCGATGATGATAACGGATTTTCTGAAGAACAGATTGGCATGCACGTTATTGATGGCGAGGGCGATCTGCTCGGTCTGGTGCGCGATGAAGACATGCCAAAGCGTGGTGGCGCCTATAAAATGGCGCGTATGGCGGGACCGGGTGAATCTGTTTACACCACCTATGATCGTGAAATAGCTGCACGCGCACAAGTGTGGCTGCGCGAGGAATCCGTAAAATATAGCGATAGACCCTGGGTGTTGTTCGTGTCCTTCGTCTGTCCTCATTTTCCGCTGACAGCTCCGCCAGAATTTTTTTATCCCTATTATGATCAGGATCTACCGGAGCCAAAACTCTACAACCAGCGCGATCAGCCGCTGCATCCTTTCCTTGAGGATTACCGTGGCTCATTTGCTTACGACGACTTTTTTAAAGATGCCGATATGGTCAAGCGCGCCCAGGCGGGATATCTCGGTCTGTGCAGTTTTCTTGATCACAATATCGGCAACGTGTTGCAGGCGCTGGATGATGCGGGACTGAAGGGCGATACCCGTGTTGTCTATACGTCCGATCATGGTGATAATCTGGGTGCGCGCGGGTTGTGGGGTAAATCGACCATGCTGGAAGAATCAGTCGGTGTGCCACTAATCATGAGCGGCCCCGATATACCGGCTGAGACAGTGGTTGATACACCGGCCAATCTGCTTGATCTCTATCCCTTCTTCATGCAATGCGCCGGCGAGGCATCGCCGGAAACCCTCAGTGACGACCATCCCGGTATTGATGTTATTCGGTTGATCAATGGCGAATGCAAGACCCGCACCGTGTTTTCGGAGTATCATGCCATGGGCTCGAAGACGGCGGCCTACATGATCCGAAAAGGGCCATACAAGCTGATCTATTATGCCCATTATAAACCACAGCTGTTTGACCTTGAAAGCGATCCTGAAGAACTCAATGATCTGGCTGAAGACGCCAATGCGCAGCCGGTGCTGGATGAGTTAACGGCTGAGCTGTTCAAAATTTGTGATCCGCACGCGATTGACGCTGAGGCCAAACAGACGCAGGAAAAATTGCTGCGAGAAAAAGGCGGGCGTGCTGCGGTGATTGAACGCGGCGATCTGGGCTTTTCCATGCCGCCGGGTGTTAGCCCTGAGTTCGATTGAACCTTTCCATTAGTATGCGACCAGCGGCGCGGAAATTGTAGCGCCCGTCGATTAGTCCGTGGCGGGGATGGTAGCCGCGGTCGATGTCGGCGAACGTATCAAATTGCAGGCTTGTGTGCGCGAACGTTGGTTCAAGCTCGATGGCCTGAGCTACGCGGGTGGCGATAATCTCGTCGTCAAAGCTGGCAATTGCCGGATTAACATCGGCGAAGCGGATATTGGCGACAACCTTCAGGCCTGCGTCTTGAGCCAGGGTGTCCATGTCACTGAGCCGCGTGGCAAGATCATCTTCAAGATTTATCTGAAAAACAATTGCCGTGATTTTGCCGCCGGGATCAATCTGCTTCAGCGCCCTCAGCATCACATCGCGCTCGTCCCATTTAAAGCCGAAGCTTACGGAATGAGCGAAGGCTGTATCGTGTTTGGGCTCATCGGCCGAGGAATGAAATTTTCCAAGGTGTAGCTCAGGCCCGGTTCCCGGGTTGAAATGTCTGATTGCATCACCTATGTCCGAGAGATCAGCAGCACAGGAAACCAGTTCGACCGCGTCAATCAGATGGGCATTGTCGCTGCACTGCTGCCACGCATCATTGTTTGGCACTCCGGCGCAAAAAAATGTGAAGCTGCATCCACTAGCATGAAAATCTCGAACGCGGGCGCCATACTCCTCATCGATCAGATCGCTCAAAGGAGTTCTGATGCGGCTGATACCCATCTGCCACAGACGCAACAAGGAATAGTCGTTGCGTGCGCGTTTGCGTGAAAACTCCTCCATCGGGCCATTATAGGGCATGTCCATCGACCGCGCCCAGCCGTGGCGCAGATGCACAGTAACCGGGTTTGGCGTGCCGCTGTCGGGCGGCATGTCTGACGCAATTTCTGAACCTTTTTCGAGACAGCGCCCTTCGGTTGGATAGACCCTGAGCCGGTGTCCGTGTTCGAAAACATCAATCAGCGCGTAGCTGAATTTGCCCTCGTCGTTGCGGCCATACTGGTCGGCAGGCCCGATGCCATAAAGCTCGCTGTAATCCTGCCGGGTAAAGCTCGTTGGCGGCAGGCAGTAAAGCTTCATGTGCGCAATCCGGTTATAGAAAAACTGATGCACATGACCGGAAAAAACTGCTTCCACATTGTGGCGCTCAAGCAGACCGAGCAGCCATGAGCGACCGGGATCACCGTAATTGTCATAATGAGAAGGTTCGGATTTGTGGTCGATGAATGGCGGGTAGTGGGAAAACAGAATTGTCCGGTGGGCGGTGTTTTCGGAGAGATCTTTTTCAAGCCACTGGCGCTGGTCGTGTTCTAGAACGCTTTGCGAATTGAACAAAGAGGCATTGACGGTGATGAAATGCACACCTTGATGATTGAAGCTGTAATAGCTGGGACCGAAATATTTCCCGTAAAGCTCAACACTGGCATCTTCGACCGGCCCTGCCGGGGTGGCCGGCATCGGCTTGTCACCGACATCATGGTTGCCGGGCACGAAACGCAGGCCATTGGCAATCGGATCAAGGATCGACAAGGCTTCTTCGGCCGCCGGGCCGTAGCTTGGCAGTGCGGGGAGCGGGTGTACCATATCGCCGAGGTGAATGGTGACATCAGGTTGATGCGCAGCGATGGCGGCAACCGCATAACGCGCGCGCGTTAGCCAGTTTATTGACGGCAAAAGGGGATGAAAGGTAGCCTTCGGGCGGACGTATATGTGTGTCGGTAATGATTGCAAAAGTGAACAAGACAGGGCCGGTGACAGGGCCTTGAGCGGTGTTTGCTGGTGGTTTGGGCATGGGGAACCGGATATCTTTCCTCGGTCATATGAAATGTCGGCTTATTCCGCTGATCACGGCGAAAGGCGGGCCGTTCTTATTATGATAATTTCACCAGTTTGAGGGAATTCTGTCAATGGCTCAACACCCGGCAAAGGGTACAGAGCGGTATCGTATTAAAATTTCTTCGCCACAGGTTATGGGGCGAATGGCAACCATGTCCATTTGTTCTTCGCTTGGATGTTGCACCATCACCGCATTGGCCTGTTTTTCATCGGTGGCATGATTGCACAGGCCTGCGACCCCAAACACTATGGCCGTTGTTTCACCGCCCTGGTCGGCTGGCCGGTTCCAGACAAACATATACATTATTGAGCTTTTTGCCGCTGTTTGTGACTGGTCAGAGCCAAGCACAGCGTCGGGATCCTTCAACAGAGTTTCCAGGCATTTCAATAAAACCTTGGTAGCCGGCCAGTCACGATCAGCTAGTTGTCTTTCAGCATAGCTGTCCAGTGCCGGCATCATTCGCAACATGCTAAATTCAAGGTCACCAAGTATTTTAACCGGTGCCCGGCTTATAAGCTCATCTCTGGCAATGTCTGTGGCGGCAACAATGCCGCGACCTTTTGCTCCGACCGGTTTAATCAACACCTTTGGATTGTCGCTATTCATCAGGAAACCCCAGAATTTGCTCAACCAGTTTTACGAACCGGTGGACAGGCAGATGGTAGTGAACGGAAATTTCCGCTTCAGACAATCCGAATGTCAACTGACCAAATTGTTTGCGCAAGGCTAATACCAGTTGTTCAACAGCTTTCTGCCATTACTGACGGGATTTTTTGTTGGCTGGGATCAAATCTGGATTCTGATATTCCTCCGGTATTTCAAGGAGCCCAAAAAGCAGTTCTTCTATAGACATGCCTGAGCTCCATGTTGAGAAATTTATTGTAACGTCACACTGACCATTGAGCAGGTGCCGTGAACTCAACGTGATTCCGGCCCAACATCGACACATTTTGTCGTGTTAATTGGCAATCACGGAAA
>JAJRTY010000079.1 GCA_024278055.1 Alphaproteobacteria bacterium
ACCTGATTGCGGGACGGTGATATCTTTGCAGCCAGAAGGCGCTTTGCTACCATAAATGCAGCGGGATCATTGAAGGCATCAACCGCAAGGAATTTTTCCTTGTTGAAATACCACACCGAACTGGCACCTTCTCTTGCGCCATGTCTGGTAATGACATTGTCGTATCCTGTGTTCAGTCCTGCAATCTGCAGCTTCCTCTCATATTGATCTGACCAGAACCAGGGCACCGGGTCATATTCCTGCTCTTGTCCCAGCATATTAACCGCAGCTGTTTCTGCCCGCCCGAAAGTTGCCCTGGGTGGCATTCTCAAAACCGGTCAGCAGCATCAAACAGGTTGTTTTACCGGACCCCGACGGGCCCAGCATGGTTACAAACTTGCCCTTTTCTATGTCGAGATTGAGATCCTTCACAACGAGCGTCACCCCGTCATAGGTTTTTTGCACACCCCTGAAACTGACATGATAATCCTGAGCGTTCATATTTCTCTCCCGCTGTCTGTTCCAGATATTGCGTGTTCTTCAAAAAAATAAGGACCGTTATTGTTCTCACGCACATTAATCGTGTGGGTGATAAGATTGCCGTGTTCTGTGAGATGGTGAAGTTGATAGCCTGACGCGTTTAAAAAAAACCCGGATGGACGCGTCATGGTCAAATCAAGGTCCAATAACATACCTGTGCTCAATCCAGTGCTGACCATAGTACCACGCCAGCGTGTATGGGTTGGCAGGTGAATATGCCCGCAAATAACAGCCTGAATATTTGAAAACCCCTCTATCAGCAGACCAAGTTCATCCACGCCATCAAAGCCATCAGCATCTGTCTCCAAAACACCGCACTTAAGCGGCGGATGGTGCATGAATATAATGGTGGGTTTGCGTGTTTCTTCCAACAGCTGTTGCTCAAGCCACTGCAACCTTGATTCACACATCTGACCACCGGGAAAACCTGGTTTGGTGCTGTCGACTGCAATCAGGCGAACGTCATGGCCCTCAATGACATAATGGATAAATTCGGGATCGGTGGTGGGGCAGAACTTGTCACCAAACACTGATCGAAGAACAGATCTGTCGTCATGATTTCCAGGAATGATATAATAGGGGCATTGAAGTTTGCTCAGCAGCCTGGAAGCATGTTGAGCACTCTCTAACAGTCCTTCGTTGGTAATATCACCGGTGACCAGAGCCAGGTCAGGTTCTGGATTAAGCATGTTAATATGCTCAACACACCGGACGAGATATTCATCCGTTGGGGCAATGCCATAGGCTTTTTGACCCAGAACAGTTATGTGCGGGTCACTTATCTGCACAATCAGCATCTTACTTTTTCACCGGCATATATTTTTTCCTTATTTGATCGCCGCACCACCACCGGGCGGGCTGTTGTATTTTTCGTTTCGTTTTCGCAAAAGCTCCAGCGTCACCATCAGCAAGGCCGCAAACACAATGAGAATTGTTGCCGCCGCCAATATGGTCGGGCTCAGTTGTTCCCTGATACCGCTGAACATCTGGCGTGGAATAGTGCGGTGGGAGGGTCCGGCAATAAACATCACGACAACGACCTCATCCAAAGATGTGGCGAAGGCAAACAATGCACCTGAAAAAACACCGGGTGTAATATTTGGCAAAACGATCTTGAAGAATACCCGCAATGGCGAGGCGCCAAGGCTGGCACCGGCACGCATAAGGTTATAGTCAAAACCCTGCAGGGTGGCGCTTACAGTTATCAGCACAAAGGGCATGCCCAAAATGGTATGCGCCAGGATTAACCCGATATAGGTATTGTTGAGGCCAAGGCGACCATAAAAAAGATAAAGCGACAATGCCGTGATAACCAGCGGGATCATCATGGGTGAAATCAACAGAGCTACGATTATCTGCTTACCTGGAAAATCCGCACGATTTATGCCGACAGCCGCAGTGGTCCCAAGAATGGTTGCCAGTATCGCCGATGAGATGCCGATAATAGCGCTGTTTTTTATTGCCAGCCCCCAGCGGCCCGATCCAAAAAAATCTTCATACCAGCGCAGGCTAAAACCTTGCAAAGGGTAGGAAAGTAACTCAGCCGAGTTGAAAGATAGCGGGATGATGGAAAGCAAGGGGAACACCAGATAGAAAAATATTACGGCGATAAAAATTCTGAAGGCATAATACCAGATACGTTCGCCGGGAGTTGCATGATCAGGCAACGTCATATTCATCACCCCATTTTCATGTTGGAAATATTAACCCGCCGGCCAAAGATTAAATAAAGTGAACCGGTTAGAATCAACAACGTTACACCAAGCGAAGAGGCCATCGACCAGTTAACCCGTTCATTGACAAAAAACGCTACAAAAAAGCTGACCATCTGATCCTTGGAACCGCCCACCAGAGCCGGAGTTATGTAGTAGCCAAGGGCCTGAATGAACACCATCAGTGCGCCCGCACCAATGCCGGGCAGTGTTTGTGGCAGATAAACCCGGATAAAGGCTGTAACCGGTTTTGCCCCCAGCGACCTCGCAGCCCGCACATAGTCAGGCGGTATAGAACGCATGACGCTATACAAGGGCAGTACCATGAATGGCAACAATACATGGGTCATCGCGATATAAACCCCAATACGATTGAACACCAGTTCCAGGGGTTGAGATATAATTCCGCTGGACATTAACAGGCCGTTGACAACACCATTGTTTTGTAAAACCAGTATCCAGGAAAGCGTTCTGACCAGCAGCGAGGTCCAGAATACCAGCAATAACATAATCATCAGCAGGTTTCTGGTGCGCGGCCTGGAGGTCGCCATGTAATAGGCAACCGGAAAACCCAGTAGCAGACAAAGCAGCGTAACTGAAATGCTGATATAGACGGTACGTATAATGATTGAGACGTATATCGCCTCGTATTCCGGCACTTTGGTTATCTTGTTGTCATCATCATATTTAAGATCAAGGGCTGCCAAAAGATAAATCATCGTTGTATCTTTCAGCCCGCGCTCAAGCACCGTCCAATAGCGTTCCTCTCCCCATTTTTTGTCCAGTTTAATCAGCGCCGCCTTATAAGGCGGGCCTTTGAGCTCCTCAAGGTTGTTTCCGGTTTTTGACAGCAGGGAATAATATCCAACCAGATCAAAGTTCAACCGGCGCGCCACTCTTGCCAGCGTTCTGTCCTTTTGAGCAATTTTCATATCCGCGACAATTGCCGCGTAAACCGCTTCATCGGGCAAGCCTTCTCCCGACCAGGTTTCAATGACCTGAGCGGTTAGGGGAAGGGTTTCACCCATTTGTGAATTATCGATGCTGCGAAAAAGCATCAGCGCAATCGGCACGAAATAGAAAACCAGCATCACCAAAAACAGAGGCCCTATCAGGCCAACCGCTTCGAATTTTTTGCGTCGCTCGGAACGAAGCAATTTTTTTCGAAGGCTAATTCCTTCAACTATCTCTTCAGCCATTGCCGATCTGTTCCTGTAAAAGGCCTGCCCAATTACGTTTATTCATTGTGAACAAAGAAGCCGTATCGAGTTAGGAGCACGTCGTGGTTGATATGATGTTTTTCAGCAGTGATTTTCGGCTAGCGAAATGTCTTTTCGCCAGCCAGGTTTATTTAACCCCAAGTGGTTATTTGGCTACCCATGCCTGAAAACGTTTTTCCAGACTTTCGCCATTTTCAAGCCAGAAATCGCCACTTGTTTCCAATGCATTGTCCATATTGCCGCCATATGTCGGCAGGTGAGGAAGTACTTTGGGATCAACAAACTTGCCCGTTCCTTTGGCTGTCCAGCCGTAGGTGACTTTGTTGAAGAACACAGCCTGGCGATCCGGGCGCATGGAAAGATTAAGGAATTTATAAGCCTCATCGAGGTTCTTGCTGCCCTTGATAATGGTCCAGTAATCGGTGGAAAACTGGTTTCCATCCCAGACAATCTTAAAATTACGACCCTCTTCATCGGCAATACGATAAACCCAGGCATTGTAGGCTGCCGTCATGACAACATCACCGGCACCAAGGCGTTGCTGAGGCTCTGCTCCTGCCTTCCACCATAAGATATTCGGCTTCAGTTCATCGAGCTTGGCGAAAGCGCGGTTAACACCATCAGGAGTACCCAATATTTTATAAACATCTCCGCGCGGCACACCGTCAGCCATCAGTGCGATTTCCAGCATTGGTTTTGCGCCACGGCGCAAACCGCGTTTGCCCGGCCATTTTTTTACATTCCAGAAATCTGCCCAGTTTTTGGGACCGTCTTTGATTTTGTCGCCATCATAGGCAAATACAACAGACCAGATCAGGATACCCGCGCCACATTCTTTGACGGTTCCATCAACCATGTTGCTCTTGTCGGTGATTTTTGACCAATCGAGCTTTTCAAACAGCCCCTCTGCACAGCCTTGTTCAACTTCCGGTCCTTCAACCTGTACAACGTCCCAGGATATATTACCGGTTTCAACCATGGCCCGAATTTTGGCCATTTCACCGCTCCACTCATCTTCGACAACTTTTACGCCGGTTTCTTTCATGAATGGTTCAAAGTAGGCTGGTTTATGCGCAGCTTGTGTGGTTCCCCCCCAGCCGACAATTGTCAGCTCCTCTGCAGTTGCAGGGGATGTCACACCCACAAACGCTGCCACAGCAAGTGCAGCGAGTGACGTTGGAAGCACGAATAATTTCATTTTCATTGGAATCCCTCCTTGTTTACCCTGTTTCCCCTGGGTTTCGGTTGCCCTAGGGTTAGCCTTTTGGTCTACCTACCGGTTTGCCTTTGGCCATTAAACAGGCTGGCTAGTGAATAACTTAACCAGCTCAACCTCTTAAGCTCGGCTCGCCACAACTCCAGCCAGCCTCATCCGAAAAACACCACAGCGTTTGTTTAAGCCATGATCAGGGTGAGCAGATCTCACCTCTTGGCAAAGAGAGATACCACATCATTTTTGACCATTCAAGCATTTTTCTTGACTGTTTACTCATTTTGATGCGAGGCGTACAAAATTCGGAGGTTGGCACCGGCCAATCTTGTTTGGAAAAGTTTCTTAAGAAAATTATGTCCTGGCTGCGTTTTGCGCCAGAGGATTATGGTGCCAGAATAATCTCCACTCCAGCGTCTTGCAAAGCATGACCAAGCCCATCAGGGGGGGCACTATCACAAACAAGTCGGTCAATTCGAGCCAGGGGACAGACTTCAAACGAAGCCAGCTGGTTGAATTTCGAACTATCCATTAAGATAGTTACTGATCGCGATTGCTCAACCATCGCACGGGCAACCTGCGCTTCTTCAATATTGAAATCCATGGCGCCGGTTCGGCTATCCAGAGCCCCGACTGTCAGCACCGCGTGATGGGCACGAAACGATCTGATCTGAGAAGCAACCATCGTTCCAATTGTCTGGGAGTTATCTGAACTGAACTCGCCGCCCAGTAAAAATATCTGATTGCCTACATCAAGACTTGAAATGGTTCTTGCAATCATTGTCGAATTGGTAACTACGGTCAGTCCTGACGTCTCAGACAGTTTCTCTGCAAAATAAAGTGTTGTTGATCCCGTATCGATAAACAGGGTTTCGCCAGCGTTGAACAAATCGGCTGCCGCCTGTCCGATACGAGCCTTTACTTCCGCATTCTGCGACATGCGCTGCTGAAACGAGCTCTCACCTAAATGGTGTGGTAGCGTGGCCCCGCCATGAACCTTGCGTATTTTGTCCGCGTTGGCTAAATCTGTCAGATCACGCCGGATTGTTTCACGCGAGATGTCCAGCATCACAGCCAGCTCTTCCACAGTTGCCCGCTCTTTTTCACGGATTATCGTGACGATTTTTGACTGACGTTCTCTGATTTTCATGCCCATATTCCATATCATGTTGACCATGTAGTCGTTATTAACTACTGTTTAGTCAAATTCAGGTGTTAAATATGATAACTAACCAACAACCTACGAATACGCCAGTACGAGGGCTTATGACAAGGGAAGTCTTTGATATTGTTGTGGTTGGCGCCGGTGTGGTGGGGTGTGCGATGGCCCGGCTCTTTACCTTGGAAGGTGCGCGCGTCGCAGTTGTAGAAAAGGCTTGTGATATTCTCGACGGTGCCAGCAAAGCCAATAGCGCCATTTTACACACCGGTTTTGATGCCCCGCCCGGTTCTGTGGAATTGTCGTGCATCAAAGAGGGGTACCGGGAATATTGCAAAATCCATGAGGAATTGAAATTGCCTCTGGATAAGTCCGGTGCCCATATGGTTGCCTGGAGCGCTGATGAGGTGGAAAAACTTGGAGGTATTTTGCAACAAGCCCGTCAAAACGGCATTACCGGCACCAAGATGCTCAGCGGCAAAGAGCTCTGTAACAGGGAACCAGGTTTGGCGAAAAACGCCCTGGCTGCAATTCATGTGGAAGGTGAAAGTATCGTCGATCCATGGTCGGCACCTTATGCTTACCTGAAACAATCAATTTGCAATGGCGGCGAGATTTTCCTTTCCTGTAAAGTTACAGGCGGCACATTTGGCGGCAATGAATGGCATTTGGAAACCACTCGCGGTACCATAAGATCGCGCTATGTAATCAACTGTGCCGGACTTTTTGGCGACAGGTTGGATCAGGCCCTGCTGGGCAAAGCAAATTTCAATATCCTGCCGCGCAAAGGGCAGTTTGTTGTGTTTGATAAAGCCGCATGCAGGCTGGTTAATTCAATCATTCTTCCGGTTCCAACCTCGAGAACCAAGGGTATTGTGATTTGCAGAACAATATTTGGCAATTTGCTGGTTGGTCCAACAGCTGAAGATCAGGACAGCCGCCACGATAGTTCAACAGATCAGGCGACAATTGAGGCGCTTATTGCCACTGGGATCAATAAAATCCCGGCACTGCAAAACATGCCGATAACTGCAACCTATGCCGGATTACGTCCGGCAACACAGCATAAAGATTACCAGATTGAAGCAACACAGGAACGCAACTGGATTACCGTTGGTGGTATCAGATCGACCGGCCTCAGCAGTGCATTGGGTATCGCCAGATATGTTTTCAAAATCTATACTGGATTAGGTCCAAAACATTCCCGGATCAAAAACCCCAGCCAACCGCAAAGCTCACCGGTTCTATCTGAAAATGGTGTGCGCGACTGGCAACTGGTCAACCATGGCCGGATTATCTGTCATTGCGAGTTGGTGAGTGAGCGTGAAATTCAAGCCGCTCTGTCAGGCCCACTTGCAGCGCGCTCTTTGTCAGGATTGAAAAGACAAACAAGAGCAACTATGGGGAGGTGTCAGGGATTTTACTGCTCTGCTGATCTGGCGCAATTGGTTGAGGGGCATTTTGAAGCACCTCAATGCACGGAACCTTGCGATGAACAATAATGCTATAGGCTCAACGGGGCAAATTGACGTTGTTGTTATTGGTGCCGGACCCGCCGGGCTTTCGGCAGCAACCGAACTCAAGCGGCGTGGCCTTTCGCGTATCGTCGTTTTGGAGCGCGAGCCCCAGGCTGGCGGAATTCCCCGGCATTGTGGACATCCACCTTTTGGGATGCGCGAGTTCAAACGCATACTGACCGGCCCGAAATACGCCAAAAAGCTGGTGGAAACAGCGCTTGCAGCCGGTGTTGAATTACATACATCAACCACAGTCGTTGATGTAGGGAAGGGAGGACACTTATTAATAACCACCACTCAGGGGCCGGAAAAAATAAAAGCAGCCCGTATAGTATTCGCAACAGGAGTGCGAGAATCCACACGTTCAGCAAGGTTGATTTCAGGCACACGGCCGCCTGGTGTAATAAATACCGGGGCGTTGCAGTCGATGGTCTATTTGAAAGGTCAAAAACCATTCGAGCGACCGGTAATAATTGGAACGGAACTGGTATCCTTTTCAGCTTTACAGACCTGCCGGCATGCAAATATCCGCCCCGTTGCGATGGTTGACGAGGTTGACAAGGTTACCGCCCGCTGGCCGGTGGCACTGTTCGCACACCTTGCGGGGGTTCCACTCAACCTCGGGTCGCGATTGATCGGTATCAGGGGCGACAATCAGGTGAGCGCGATCGAAATCGAAAATTCATCGGGTCAAAAAACGCTTATCGATTGTGATGGCGTAATCCTGACGGGCCGTTTTATTCCAGAAGCATCCCTTGCCCGATGCGGTCATCTTGCTGTTGATCCGGCAACAAATGGCCCACTTGTCGACCAGTTTGGCCGTTGTTCAGATCCTGCTTATTTTGCTGCCGGCAACATACTAAGGCCTGTTGAAACAGCGGGCTGGAGTTGGAATGAAGGCCGCCAAATCGGTCGTTGGGTTGCCGATGATCTGGCGGGAAAACTGCCTGCTTGTGACAATAATCTGCAAATCTCCACCTCAGATCCGTTGATCCGCTATATCATGCCGCAAAAGGTTGTATTGCCTTACATCCCCTCATCAGGCATGGGGGAATTGCAACTTAGATTTTCGCGCTGCGCCAAGGGTACCCTTTTGATTCTAAACGGTAATGGGGTGGTCTACCAGCGGAAACTGAGCGTTTACCCTGAGCGCCGTATCCTTGTTTCGCTGAAACAGCTTGCCGTGGGCCATGACGGAGGACCAATGGAACTGAAATTCGAAGAAGCCCGGCGGTAATCACCGCAAAGGGTGCTGTCAGAAGAAGGCCATCTTTGACTGCCTCGTGACATTTTCATAATGTCCGACGATGTGTCTGATATCATGCTCGTCTTTCCAGTTGAATCTATTGGGCAAGCGCCGAAAACCGGATCCCTGGTTCAGCATCCATCTGTTTGCGACTAAGCCCACTGAAGTGTCTGACGTCAGCGCTCTTTAGGCATCCATTCGATCCTTCTATGAAGTCTGTCAACTCCAATATAACATGGTCATGGTATGGTCAGGATCGAATGAATACTTTGTTGAACGATCGTATCTTAGTGTCTGACCCGAAAGTCGCTTTCAGCGACATTTTAGTCCTGAAGCCAGCCCGCTCCCCCGGCCCAACCACCCCTCAGGGTACCTTATCGGGTGGTTGGGCCGGGGGAGCGGGCTG
>JAJRTY010000080.1 GCA_024278055.1 Alphaproteobacteria bacterium
ATGATGATGATTTCGATTGCATTCTACGGCATGTCGACATTCGAAGGCCCGCTGATGGCGATCAAATCGGTCAATTCTTTGTCGCACTACACTGACTGGACGATCGGGCATGTCCATTCCGGTGCACTTGGCTGGAATGGCATGATCACCTTTGCTGCAATCTATTATCTAGTGCCGAAATTGTGGAACCGCGAAAAGCTGTATTCCCAGCGCCTGGTCAACTGGCATCTGTGGCTGGCGACCCTCGGTATCGTGGTTTACGCCTCGGTGATGTGGATTTCGGGAATTACCCAGGGCCTGATGTGGCGTGAATATGACAGCCAAGGTTATCTGGTTTATTCATTCGCTGAAACCGTGGCAGCGCTGCACCCCTATTATGTGCTTCGTACACTGGGTGGTGTTCTCTATCTCAGCGGTGCGCTGGTTATGGTCTACAATGTCTACAGAACCATTCGCGGCGATGTTCGGGAAGAGGCGCCAATGGGTGCCCCGACCCAGCCCGTTGCTGCAGAGTGAGGAGATAATTAATGTCAATACTCGACAAACACGGGATTATCGAACGCAGCCCAACGCTGTTGTTCGTCTTCTCGCTCATCGTAGTTACCATCGGTGGCATTGTGGAAATTGCACCGTTGTTTTACCTGCAGAACACCATCGAAAAGGTTGAGGGCATGCGCCCTTATACCCCGCTCGAACTGGCTGGCCGCAACATCTATATCCGCGAAGGGTGCTATGTCTGCCACAGCCAGATGATCCGGCCCTTCCGTGACGAAGTTGAACGTTACGGCAATTATTCGCTGGCGGCGGAAAGCATGTACGACCATCCGTTTCAGTGGGGGTCCAAACGGACAGGGCCTGATCTTGCGCGGGTTGGTGGTCGTTATTCCGATGAATGGCATGTTAATCACCTGAGCGATCCGCGCAGTGTGGTGCCTGAATCAATTATGCCTACTTATGCATTTTTGAAATCCACCCCGCTGGAAATCAAAACCATCACCAATACCCTGAAGGCCAACAGCACGGTTGGGGTTCCTTATACCGATGGGATGATTAAAAATGCGGTCAAGGACCTTAAAGCGCAGGTCGATCCGGACTCCGATGATGCGGACGGGTTGATCGAACGTTACGGTGAAAAGGTCAGTGTCCGCTCATTTGATGGTAATCCGAAAGTTATCAGTGAAATGGACGCGCTGGTTGCTTATCTGCAAATGCTTGGCACTCTGGTGGATATGAACGCCTACCAAGCCAACCCGAACCTGCGTTAGGAGACTGAATCATGGATTACGAAACCTTGCGCCAGGCAGCTGACAGCTGGGGGCTGCTTTATCTGTTTGCCATTTTTGTCGGCGTGGCGATCTATGCCTTCAGGCCGGGATCAAAAAAATACTACGAAGATGTGGCAGATATTCCGTTCAGAGAGGACGATTGACATGTCCAAGAAAAAAATTGATGAAATTTCGGGTGTTGAAACTACCGGACATGAGTGGGATGGCATCACCGAACTGAACAATCCATTGCCGCGGTGGTGGTTGTGGACAATGTATGCGACGATAGTTTTTGCCATCGGATATGTGATTTATTACCCGGCAATCCCATTGATCAATGAAGCAACACCGGGGCTTTCGGGTGAAACCAACCGCTCGATGCTGTTGAAGGAAATGGCTGCTGCCAAACAAGCCAGGGCGGGGCTGGTTGCCAGGGTTGAAAATGCGTCGGTTGATGAAATCGCCGGCGATTCTGAATTGCGCCGCTTTGCAATTTCCGGCGGCAAGTCGCTGTTCAAGGTGAATTGTGTGCAATGCCATGGTTCCGGTGCGCAGGGCTCGCCCGGTTATCCCAATCTCAATGATGATGACTGGCTTTGGGGTGGCGATCTTGATTCTATCTATGGGACAATCGCCCATGGTGCGCGTTATCCCCATAGCGAGGAAACCAGAACCTCTGACATGCCGGCATTCGGCAAGGACGAATTGCTTGAAAAGGACCAGATTGCAAATATCGCTGAGCATGTGCTGAAAATTGCCGGTCTTGAATATGATGCGGCCAAGGAAGCCAAGGGTGCTCCATTGTTTGCCGAAAACTGTGCTTCCTGTCATGGCGCAGAGGGCAAGGGTAACAGCGAATTTGGCGCGCCAAATCTTGCCGATGCGCTTTGGCTGTACGATGGAACCCGCAAAGGAATTATCGCTCAGATCAATTCTCCCAAGCAAGGCGAAATGCCGGCATGGAAGGCGCGGCTCGGCGATGTATCGGTCAAGCAATTGGCAGTCTATGTTCACAGCCTTGGCGGTGGCCAGTAGACGGCATAATCGATCAGGAGAGTTGAAAAGCCGTTGAGCTTGACGGCTCTCCACAGCGTGTTCCCCAAAAACGGGTACCGGTTTTTGGGCTAAAGACACGCGAAAACCAAAAGATAAAGCATGAGAGCCGATCTGTTTGATTGTGCCATGCTTTATGTACTCCGGTGAACAGTACTTGCTTAACCAGCGGGATTAATTTGTTATGGCCACAAAAGGCGAGACTGTTGAGACC
>JAJRTY010000006.1 GCA_024278055.1 Alphaproteobacteria bacterium
AGGCCGGGTTTTCGCGCTTTCTGGACGTCGTTGGCTTCGACTTTTGGTCAACCAGACCAAGGCGTCAAACCCGCCTTGCCAGCAAACGCGAAAAACCGGTCAAACGATTCAATATGATCGAGAAGTGCTCTAGCTTACGTTTTATTTTTTGGCCCGGTATTAACAAATAAATCCACCAACTCCGGTCCAACACGATAGCCATCAATGTAGCCCTTTTTACCGGTGAATTTTATCACCCACCCGGTTGAACCCGCAAAACTTGATTTACCATCAGGTTCCACCATCCAAGTTGCCAGACACACACCGTAATCCTGGCCTGTATCGGCCGGAGCATACAGGTTGCGCACTTCAAATGTAGCTTCAACAACTTTTAAGCCACCGCGGGCAATTTGAAATTCACTCTGCTGCCAATCGAAAGGTTTTGAAATCTGACTGAATTGTTTCCACTCGCAATTTGAGAATGCTTTTTGAACCGAGGAATTACTGGCATCGATATTTTTTTCTTCGATTTCGAACCAGAAAACCCTCGAAAGAATAATACCAACCGTGTTCGTACCAGTGTTTGTATAAATCTGTTTCATGGACAGGTCAAAATTGAGCCTGTTGCCTTCGCGTTTAAAATTATTGTAATCCAGATTTTGAGCAGAAAAACTTAAAGAACGTTTTTCGCTGAACGTAAATAGATATACGCTAACGAATATTCCTGAAATTAATGCAAGTGATATTGGTAGTTTATACATTGCGTTCTGATGTCAATTGATTCGAATATGCAACCAATCCTCAATACCACCCGAAAACAACCCAATCAATTGCAATTCCATATCCCATATGTAGTATCCCTGTTGAGACTCAAAATCCGCACTTAATCTGATAGAGAGGCTGTGACCACTTGTCATAGTTTTGCGACTGATCGTTTGGAGAATTTGCCGCTGAACACCTTTCTGCTCAAACCTGTCCGCTTCAAAAACACTGTATTGACCACCAAATGTCACAGCGCGAACATTACTTCTGGATTGCAGGTTAATCGTAACATTTCTCGACCGGGTGAGTATCCGCTCTCTAAAGCTTTTTATCTCGTAGATATCCGCATGCCTGTGTCGCGGTGAATACCTTTTAATTGATACCGGTTGATCCATTATCTTTGTCACCTCTGCCCGAATTTCCAATATGGGTTCAAGGATAGAATGGATTTTGGTAGCGGGATAATTTTTATCTGGACCCACCACCAATATCGATCATTCCTGTGCTTGTCACAGGAATCCTTGCCGCAGAACTCTGGGATGGGTAAAGTGGAATTGATTGAGCCGATAACATTGAGGAATGAACCCCCGTGACAAGTACGGGCGTGACGAGATAGGTGGTAAATCTCCCCCTTACTCAGCCGCCTCCGCCTCCACCGCCGCACAAACCCTTGCCGCACAAAACTTGAACTCGGGGATTTTGCCGTACGGATCCAACTGCGGGTTGGTCAAAATGTTGGCGGCGGCTTCGGCGAAGCAGAATGGGATGAAGACCATGCCTTCGGGCACGTCGCGGTCCTGGCGCGCTTTGAGGGTGACGGTGCCGCGCCGGGTTTCGACCCTGACTTCATCACCGGCGAACAAATTGAGTTTTACCAGATCACGGCGATTGAGGCATACCACTGCTTCGGGCTCAAGCGTGTCCAGCGTTGTGGCGCGGCGGCTCATTGAACCGGTGTGCCAGTGTTCCAGCATCCGTCCCGTGGTCAGCACCATGTGAAAGTCGGCATCGGGCAATTCATCGGGCGGTACAATGTCGGTGGGCACAAGTCTGGCGCGGCCGCTCTTGGTCGGGAAACCATTGCCAAAGACGATTTCATTGCCCGGCTGGTTCGGCCCGTCGCACGGGTAGGTGACGGACCCTTCGCGCTCCAGCCGTTCCCAGGTGATGTTGTTGAGCGATGGCATGATCTGCGCCATTTCGGCAAAGACTTCGGATACATGTTTGTAGGTCCAGCCACAGCCGAGGCGATTGGCAATGTCCATGATCAATTCCCAGTCCTGGCGTGCTTCGCCGGGCAGCGGTACGGCGGGCCGTGACATCTGCACCTGGCGGTTGGTGTTGGAAAATGTGCCCAGCTTTTCCGCATGCGCAGATGCAGGCAATACCACGTCGGCATGCCAGGCGGTTTCGGTGAGGAAAATATCCTGCACCACCAGATGTTCAAGCTTGGCCAGGGCAGAGCGCGCGTGCGTTTGATCCGGGTCCGACATTGCCGGATTTTCGCCCTGAATATACATGGATTTTATCTGCTGCGCATGAATGGCATCAATGATTTCAACCACGGTGAGGCCACGATTGGGATCAAGGTCCATATCCCAGAACCTTTCATATTCAGCGCGCACTTCAGGATCATCAACCGGGCGATAATCAGGATAAAGCATCGGAATGAGACCGGCGTCTGATGCGCCCTGCACATTGTTTTGCCCGCGCAAGGGGTGCAGCCCGGTGCCGGGGCGGCCAACCTGACCGGTGATCATGGCCAGCGCAATCAGGGCACGCGCATTATCGGTGCCGTGAATATGCTGCGAAACCCCCATGCCCCAGAAAATGATTGAGGCGCTGGACTTGGCATAGATACGGGCAATTTCACGGATTTTCTCAGCCTCGATTCCGCAAATTGCCGCCATTTTTTCCGGTGCAAAATTCTCGATTTTCAGTCTCAGATCAGCAAACCCTTCAGTCTGCGCCTGCACATACTGGGTGTCGACCATTTCTTCTTCGATGATCGTGTAAATCATCGCATTGATCAAGGAGACATCAGTGCCGGGTTTGAACTGGATATTGTGACTGGCGTGGCGACCAAGGCCCTGATTTTGTCCGCGCGGATCCATGATGATCAGGTCCACACCCCTCTTGGCGGCATTCTTGAGGAATGTTCCGGCGACGGGATGGTTTTCGGCGGGACGCGCACCGATAACAATAATGCACTGGGAATCTTTAGCCGCCGTGAACGGTGCCGTAACTGCACCGGAACCAATTCCCTCTATGAGAGCGGCAACGGAAGACGCATGGCACAGGCGCGTGCAATGATCGACATTGTTGGTATGAAATCCGGTGCGCACCAGCTTTTGAAACAGGTAGGCTTCTTCGTTCGAACCCTTGGCCGAGCCAAACCCGGCCAGTGCCGACGGCCCGCTTTCAGTTAGAACAGCGCTGAAACCGGCAGCCGCCCTTGTCAAGGCTTCTTCCCAGGTGGCTTCGCGAAAATGAGTGAGCGGATTGGCCGGGTCAACCTCGCAATCAACCGACTTGGGCGCATCATTGCGCCGGATCAAAGGTTTGGTCAGGCGATGGGGATGATTGATATAATCAAAACCAAAACGCCCCTTGACGCACAGGCGGTTTTGATTGGCCTCACCGTCCCGGCCATCGATATAGAGGATCTTGTCATCTTTCACATGAACCGTGGTCTGGCAGCCGACGCCGCAATAAGGACACAGCGTATCAACGGTGCGGTCGGGATATTCCGTGCGCGTACCATCGCTATCAAGCAGGTTTGATTCCATCAACGCACCCGTGGGGCATACCTGAACACATTCACCGCATGCAACACAGGTGCTGCTGCCCATACCCTCATCAAAATCAAAGATAACTTTCGAGCCAGAGCCGCGATAGGCCATGCCGATAACATCGTTGACCTGCACTTCGCGACAGGCACGAACGCATAAGTTACACTGGATGCAGGCATCGAGATTAACTGAAATGGCGGTATGAGAAGTATCTGCTTTTGGGCTTTGCCGGGCAGGATAGCGGCTGGCATTCACCCCCATGGCATCAGCCCAGGCCCAGAATTGTGATTCTGGATCATGCGAGGTTTCTCGCGCCGGCTGATCAGTAACCAACAACTCAAACACCATCTCGCGCGCTTTTTTTGCCCGCTCGGTTGCCGTGCTGACTTTCATGTCTTTTGAAGGTGTGCGAATACACGATGCCGCCAGCACCCGTTCACCGTCAATCTCCACCATACATGCGCGGCAATTACCATCGGAACGATAGCCCGGCTTGTCGCTGTAACACAGGTGCGGGATCGCGGTGCCGCAGCGCTTTGCCACCTGCCAGATGGTTTCACCCGGTTTTGCCGTAACGGTCTTGCCATCGAGTTCAAAGGAAATTTCTTTAGCCATTACAAATCCTCGGCAAAATATTTAAGCACGCTGTTGAGCGGGTTGGGGGCAGCCTGTCCCAGGCCACAGATTGAGGCATCGAGCATCACCTGCGCCAGATCAGCCAGAGCCTCCGTGTCCCAGGTCTCCCGGGCCATCATTTTGACGGCTTTTTCCGTACCATTGCGGCATGGTGTACACTGGCCGCAGCTTTCATCTTCAAAAAAACGCATGAGATTAAGAGCAACATCTTTCATGTTATCTTTGTCAGACAGAACCACCACCGCGTGCGAGCCAACGAACGAACCGAATTTTTCCAGCTGGCCGAAATCCAGCGGTGCATTGTTCATCGATGCCGGCAGGATGCCGCCTGAGGCGCCGCCGGGCAGATAGGCCTTGAAGGTATGGCCATCGGCCATGCCGCCACAATATTCATCAATCAGGTCCTGAATAGTAACGCCGGCGGGCGCAAGCTTGACACCGGGGCTTTTGACCCGGCCTGATACCGAATAGCTTCTAAAGCCGACACCGCCATTGGTGCCCTGAGCGGAGAACCACTCAGCGCCTTTCTGCAAAATTTCAGGAACCCAGAACAAGGTTTCCACATTATTGACCAGCGTCGGCTGATTAAAAATCCCCACCTGGGCAACATAGGGCGGGCGGTTGCGTGGCAGGCCACGCTTGCCTTCAATTGATTCAATCATCGCCGATTCTTCACCACAGATATAAGCCCCGGCCCCGCGCCGCAAATCGATTTTGACGTGCTCACAAAGACCGGCGGTTTTAACTCTGGCAATTTCATCTTCAAGGATTTTGCGGGCGGCGGGATATTCATCACGCAAATATATATAAACCGTTTCAGCTTCCACCACCCAGGCGGCAATCAACATGCCTTCGAGAAACTTGTGTGGCTCGCTTTCAAGATAATGACGGTCCTTGAAAGTTCCCGGCTCACCCTCATCAGCATTCACCGCCATCAGCCGCGGACCGGCTTCAGCGCGCACAAATGTCCATTTGCGTCCGGTGAGAAATCCCGCGCCACCGAGCCCGCGCAACCCGGCGTCACTCATGGTGGCAATCACATCGTCAATCGTGCGTTTTCCACCAATGCATTGTTCCAGAACCTCGTAGCCACCGCTTTTGCGATAGGCATCAAACCTCTGGTAATCGGGAATAACGGCAGAAAAATCTTGTGCCTCAATAACTGCCTGCACCTTTTCCACATTCGCCTCATCCACATGCCGGTGGCCGACTTCACACACCGGTGCGGTATCGCAGCGCCCCATGCACGGGGCCGGAATAACACGCACATCGCGGCCATAAGTTGCGGCCATGTCTGTCAGCAGGCTTTGCGCCCCCATCAGCTCACAGCTGAGACTGTCGCACACGCGAACCGTTATTTCAGGCGGTGCCTCCTCGCCGTCGAGCACAATATCAAAATGGGCATAAAACGATGCGACTTCATAGACTTCAGCCATCGACAACCGCATTTCTTCAGCCAGTGCCTGCAAAAGGGCTGCGGACAAGTGGCCTTGATCATCCTGAATAAGATGAAGAAACTCAATCAGCAGATCACGCTGGCGCGGCCTCGACCCTAAAATTTTCTGAACCAGTTCCAGCGCACTGGGCGCAAGCAGTCGGCCTTTGGGAAAAAGTGGTGCTGAGCGCCGCCCGGACCCGGGATGGATTTTGCGGCCTTGATGAGAAGAATGAGCGGTCATCGATTGATCTGCACCTTATTTAAAGTCGTGTTAAAATTTGAAATTGCAGGTGAATGCTGGAGTTGTCAAGACAAGGAATTTTGCATCAATTTGCGGAAATTTCAGTTGGTTTATAATTTCGTGGTATCTGGTATACCATACGCTTGTCGAAGCCGGAATTAAAGTCGTTTTAGGAGGATTGAAGCAAATAATGTGAAAAACCCGGCCTGTTGACGGTCAGAACCGGATATTTTTGATTTTATCGCACCTGGCGCAAACTGGCGGCGGTTTTACCGGGGAGATTGCTGTTGCAGCAATCAGTTTGCGAACCGTGCTGCTGCTTTCGCCGCACCCATTTTTTTGCCGATCTGCTTTTCAAGCAACTCAAAATCAGCAGAGCTGTCTCCAACGCTCAATGAGCGCTCACAGTTTGGTGCGCAATTCATGGAAATTCGTGCAGTACCCTTGTAAAGCGTCAGGCTGTTGGTACCATTAGACTGCACAAAAATGTCAATATTGGCAATCTCGCGTCCCTCGTTATCAAGCACGATCATATTCGTAGCCCCGGTACTCTTGCCCATTACCACCAAAATCTGACCATCCTGAATGTTGACGTCGGCTATGATCGGGTTGCCGACAATAATGGTTCGTGCCGGTGTGCTCAGGCGCATGATACGGGCTTGATCGACGGTAACATTGATTGACTGAGCTGCAAATGCAGGGGTGCCAAATGCGAAGCTGGCCATCGTCAAAATCAATGCAAAATTCACAAACCTGGCTGTCAGGGTAGCCACTGGCTTTGAATGGGAAAAGGTCATAACCGTATGCTTTCAGCTTGAAACTGGGGGACTGATTCTCTCAATTAACCGCCGAAATGGTGAATAAAGTCCTTACAGGGCATTTTATCGCAGGTTTAAAGCTTCGGAAGTATCAATTCAAAAACTGGCAATTGAGGGTTTTAAACTCTCCTGCCAGCGCCAGGTCCGTCTGAAATACAATAATCATTCGTAATTTCCTGCGGCAGCAATAGTACCGTTGTTGGTGGTAATTTTACAAAAGATGGCCTGCCGGCTGTTGATTAGGCAAGAAATGTACAAAACATCTCAGGGTGAATCTGAGATGTTTTATAGAATAAAAAAAATATATAAATTGAAAAAAACCGTATTAATGTTTTATTATCCGATTATAAGCTTGTTTTAATAAATTATAAATCATGATTTATATAAAAAAATTTAATATAGAAAATAATAATACTTAATATTTACAATGAAGCTTCATGTTAAAAGGGATTTATTATTTAGAATTATATTTTTATATTAACTCTGGGGTAACAACTTATTGGTAATGTGGCGTCAGTTCAGTTCTGCCAAGGGACATAAAAAGTAAATGGTGGGAAGAACAAAAGCTGTCGATTGAACGATCAAGTTGATTTTAACTAGGAGACGAAAATGAAAAATCTGGTTACGCGTTTTATTTCAGATGAATCCGGTGCAACTGCCATTGAATATGGCCTTATTGCCGCAGGTATCTCAGTAGCCATCATCGGTGCTGTGGGTGCTGTGGGTACCAGCCTGACAGGAACGTTCACTAGCGTAAGCAGCGCATTGAACTAAGTCTGAAAAGATGAAGACATGGCTCCGGGGGCCATCTTTTTCCAACAAGCTGGATTGGTGTTACCTGGAGAGTGGCGATAATTAAAACCGTGGGAAGCAGGTTGCTCCCCACGGTTTTTTTATGACGATCATCACTCATCGCCCATGTTTACATCTAATTTACTTCGTCAATGCATTGTTTTCGCAGCCAGCAATGGTTCCAGAATACAAACGACAGGCAGTGGTTCTATGATGAGTATGAGCACTTTATTAATTCTGACTGTTTTCCCGGCGGCAATGATCATAGCTGCTGTGAGTGACCTGTTCACCATGACCATTTCCAACAAGGTGTCGTTGGGGCTGGTTTTCGGATTTTTACTGCTTTCAGCCTTTTCAGGCATGGACGTTAAAACCATTGGCATGCATCTGCTCGCCGGCCTGGCAATGTTGGCGATTAGCTTTTCGCTTTTTGCCCGGGGCTGGATCGGTGGAGGTGATGCCAAGCTTTTTGCTGCCACTGCGATCTGGATGGGTTGGTCTAATCTGCTTGAGTATGTCCTGATTGCCAGCGTTCTTGGCGGTGCTTTAACAATTCTCTTGTTATCATTGCACAATCTTCCCATGCCCAATGTTCTGGCAAAGCAATATTGGCTCAACCGGTTGCATACGCTTGACAACGGAATTCCCTATGGTCTCGCACTGGCTGCGGGTGGAATCTACATTTACCCGTATACGGATATTTTCACGCTGTTGGCCCCCTAGGCTGCGAAACAGAAAAACAGCGTTGAAGCAATTCGTGTCAAAAAAAAGCAGCCCGAAATGTTTAGTTAACCATAATTTGACCATTGCCGATCTAAGTTCGGACTGTTCAGGTGCAAAAGATTGGCGCTTGTCCTAGTAAAACAGGTGTATTTGTAATGAAACTGATTCGAATCATGATCCTCGCCGTAGCCGCCGTAGCCGCCATCGGCGCGGCATTTATGGCTCGCGGTCTTCTTTCCAGTGGGCCAAAACAGGCCGTTGCCAAAAAACCCCAGATTGAAACTGTCGATGTCCTGGTTGCTGCCAGCAGGCTGGAACTCGGGTCTCTGATTCAAGACAAAGACCTGCGCTGGCAACCCTGGCCGAAGAAAATTGTTTCCTCTAGTTTCATTGTACGCAGCAAAGGCGGCAAGAAACGCAAAAACATTACCGGCACAGCGGTTCGCTCCAGCATAGTTGCCGGTGAGCCGATCAATATGGCCAAACTGGTTGCCACCAAAGGCGGCGGCTATATGGCCGCCATACTGCCCAAAGGCATGCGGGCAATCAGTGTTCGTATTTCTCCGGTAACCGGTGCCGGCGGGTTTATTTTGCCCAATGATCGCGTCGATGTGCTTTTGACCCGTAAAGAGAAAAACAATGACGATGGCGTGCGCGACAAACAGGTCTACATCAGCGAAACCATTTTAAGCAACGTGCGGGTTCTCGCCATTGACCAGTCCCTGAAGGAAAAAAAGGCCTCTGACAATAAGCAGGTTGCAGTTGGAAAAACAGCGACGCTGGAGCTTCAACCCGGCCAGGCTGAATTGCTGTACCTGTCGGTTTCAAAGGGTGAAATTACACTTGCCTTACGCTCTATTGTGGATGCTGGTGGAATAAACGCCGCACCAATAACAGCCCCCTATCTGAACAGCAGAAAAGGGCGGGGCAATGCCAACCAGATTACGGTTTTACGCTACGGCATCTCCAGCACTGTAGATACGTCGCAATAATGCACGAGCGTGCATGAGGAAAAAAATGATGATCAGCCAGACCGTGCCTATCGAGAAAAGAAACATGAATAGTGCAATAAAATGGATTTTGATGCTGGCGCTGCTGCCGGTTATTATTCTTGTTCAGGCTTCTGTTGCAACAACGGTAATGGCGGCAGGTGACCAGAATAGAGTGATGCGAATTGACCGGGTCGGCCCCAACCAGCGCATCAAACGCATTAAGATTGGTCTCAACAAATCGTTGATTGTAAGGCTTCCCAGAGATGCCCGCGATGTACTTGTGTCCAACCCTAAAAAAGTCGACGCTGTGGTGCGTTCGGCTAACCTGACCTACTTGATCGGGCTGGAAGTCGGTCAGACCAACGTGTTTTTCTTTGATGGCAATGGTCGTGAAATGCTCATCCTGGAAGTTGAGGTTGAGCGCGATCTCACTATCCTGCGTCGAATGATCAACCGCCTTTTACCCAATGCAAGCATAAAAGTTGAAGCCATCAATGATAATGTGGTTCTCAGCGGAGTGGCCAGAAGTTCGTCCGCATCGAACCGGGCAAAACAGCTGGCCGAGAAATTTGCCGGTGATGAAAAGAAAGTTTTGAACCTCATTCAAATCTCCGGCAAAGAGCAGGTTATGTTGAAGGTCACAGTTGCCGAAATGCAGCGCGATGTCCTCAAACAGCTTGGTGTTGATTTGTCAGCGGCCATCGAAATCGGTAGTACGGTTGTAAATTTCTCCTCAATAAATCCTTTCAGTGTTGCCGGTTCAGCCTTGAACGGATCAGGTGTGCAGGGCTTTACCAACAGCGGTGTTTCCAATCAGTTCCTCAACACGACCCCCGATGCCAGCAGTGTATTGCGGGCGATGGAGCGCGTTGGCGTATTGCGAACCCTTGCTGAACCCACATTGACGGCGATCACGGGTGAATCGGCCAAGTTTCTTGCTGGCGGTGAATTCCCGGTACCAGCGGGCCGGGACCGGGATGGCAATATAACCATTACATTTAAGCCGTTTGGCGTCGGACTGGGCTTCACACCACTGGTCTTGTCCGGAGGCCGCATCTCCATGAAGGTGTCGACCGAGGTCAGCGAATTATCCAATGTTGGTGCTGTTTCACTCGGCGATTTATCTATCCCCTCACTTAACGTCAGACGGGCTGAAACCACGGTGGAACTGCCCTCGGGTGGATCACTTGTAATGGCGGGTCTGATACAGGAAAGACTGAGACAAACTATCAATGGTTTTCCCGGTATTAAGGATTTGCCGGTATTGGGGTCTTTGTTCAGAAGCCGTGATTTTCAGAATTCCGAAACCGAACTTGTCGTCATTGTCACACCCTACATCGTCAAACCAGTGGCGCGCGACAAACTGGTGCAACCTGATGCGGGATTTGAAATTGCCAGTGATGTTGAGACTATCTTCATGGGCCAGCTTCACAAGGTCTACGGTGTCAAAGGTCGCCCGTTACCGCCAGGCGCCTACCGTGGCGGTGTTGGATATATAATTGAGTAGCGGGAAGTTGAATATGAGAAAAGCAATGCTGGAAACAGATCAATCCACACCGTTATATGGAGATAGTTCTATGCGTAAAAACCGCAAATCCCCCTGGCCGCTACGCATTGGTGTTGCCATTGCCCTGATATCTTTGAGCGCGTGTAAAACCACAGCTGAAATGGAGCCGGTGCAACCGACCTCATATAAAGAAAGACACCCCATTGTGGTTGTTGATGATGTGGTCGCCATCAAGGTACATGGCGCCCGCAGTGGCCGCGGATTATCTTATGGCCAGCGCAATCGGGTCAGGGCGTTCATTGCTGATTTCAAGCAATCAGGCAGCGGGTTGCTAAAAATCAAGGCTCCCAGTTCTGTTGCCAACGATGTCGTCGCCGCCGGCGCGGTCGCAGAAGTTCGCCGCATAATTGAGCGCAACGCCATTCCGCGCTCAAGCATTCGAATGGTAAATTACCGACCACGAAACCGGCGCGGTTCATCCGGTGTGATTTTAAGTTATCGCCGCTACCAGGCCATTGCCAGTGAATGTGGTGCCTGGCCTGAAAGTAACACCAAAACCAGTGAAAACAAACCTACCTGGTCAATGGGGTGCGCCAGCCAGAATAATCTCGCCGCCATGATTGACAATCCGCGCGATCTCATAGTGCCGCGAAACAGTGCGCCCACGGATGCACAACGCCGCGACAAGGTTTTCGAACAATATCGTGCAGGTGAAATTACCACAGCCGAACGCAGTGCTGCGGAAATTGGAACAATAAGTAATGTGGCACAATAATGAATAATTCTGCTCAGGAAATCGACGTTAATTCGCAACAGCAATCGCCGCCGGTAGCAATTGGTGCAATTCCAAGAATTTCCATTCAGGCGTTCTGTGTAACCTCGGAAATGTGTGATGCTACTCAACGGGCCGCTAATGACCGCAGGCTCTATAAAGCCCATGTCAATGTCCAGATGGGAGGGATTGAAAAGGCGGTTGAAGTCTATAAGAGCACTCCCACGCCCAACCTTTTGATTGTTGAGACTAATGCGCCGCGTGATTTTGTTCTGGCAGAACTTAACAATCTGGCCCAGGTCTGTGATGCCGGCACCAAAGTGATGGTGGTTGGTCATATTAATGATGTCATTTTATACCGTGAACTGATGAACCAGGGTGTCAGCGAATATGCGGTAGCCCCTGTTGGTGAAGTCCAGCTCATTGAATATATCGCCAATCTTTATGGCGATCCCGAAAACTCACCGGTAGGCCGCACCTATGCATTTGTCGGCGCCAAGGGTGGTGTCGGCTCCAGCACAATTTCGCATAATGTCGGCTGGGCCATCGCCGAGACTTTTCAGGAAGGTGTGGTTGTTGCAGATTTTGATGTGCCCTTTGGCACCGCAGGTCTTAATTTCAATCAGGATCCGCCCCAGGGGATTGCCGAAGCGCTTGGCGCGCCCGATCGACTGGACGCGGTCATGCTCGATCGCCTTTTAACCAAATGCTCCGAGCATCTCAGTCTGTTTGCAAGTGCCGGCTCCCTTGAACGCCAGATCGAGGTTGAGCAAAACAGTGTTGAAAAAGTCATTGATACCCTCAAGCAATCGACACCATCGGTGATTATCGATTTGCCGCATCTTTGGTCGCCATGGGTAAAGCACACGCTTATTACCGCGGATGAAATCATCATTACCGCCATGCCCGATCTGGCTAATCTTAGGAATGCCAAAAGCATTATTGATCTGCTTCGTTCTTCGCGCCGCAATGATGTCCAGCCCCGTCTCATCATCAATCAGGTCGGCACACCAAAACGCCCTGAGATAAGCCCGGATGATTTTGCCAAATCCCTTGATCTGACACCAACTCTCATCCTGCCGTTTGAGCCGCAGGTTTTTGGCCAGGCGGCAAATAACGGACAGATGATAAATGAACTCAGGTCCAACACCAAAATTGCTGAAGGTTTTCAGCATCTGGCTCAAGTTGTAACCAACCGAACCAGCGTTGAAGAAGTGAAAAGTTCACTGCTGGGTCCGCTCCTGAAAAAACTAAGAATAAGTAAGGAGTAAGCTATGTTCGGTAAGCGCACAAACGCCACCGATGGAAAAAACAAAGAACTGCCAAACCAGAAGCCAGCCCCCGCTCAGGCCCCTGAGCATCCGGCCAGCTCCAACGATGGTAATTTCCCTGATGTAACTCCGCAAGCCGCCGCTGGCGCATCGCCTCCTGAGGCTCCACCGGCTAAACCAGTGCCGCCGGCACCTGTTGAGCCCCCGGTCAAGGCACCCGAAGCTGCCAGTCACACGGATGATTATTATGCGGTAAAATCAACCATCTTTAATGCGTTGATTGACACCATAGATCTGACCCAGCTGGCCCAGTTGGACGCCGAACATGCGCGCGAGGAAATTCGCGACATTGTTAACGAAATTATCGCCATCAAAAATGTTGTCATGAGTATTTCCGAGCAGGAAGCTTTGCTCGAGGATATTTGTAATGACGTTTTAGGCTATGGACCGCTGGAGCCGCTTCTGGCCCGCGATGATATCGCCGATATAATGGTCAATGGTGCTGATTCGACCTTTATCGAAGTCGATGGCAAGGTCATTGAAACCAATGTGCGGTTTCGCGACAATGCCCAGCTTATGAACATCTGCCAGCGCATCGTTAGCCAGGTCGGACGCCGGGTTGATGAATCAAGTCCCATGTGCGATGCGCGCCTGCCCGATGGCTCACGTGTCAATGTTATTGCGCCGCCGCTGTCGATTGATGGTGCCACACTCACCATTCGTAAGTTTAAAAAAGACAAGCTTACCATGGAAAAGCTTGTCAGTTATGGCTCCATCAGCCCGGAAGGGGCTAAAGTGCTGGGGATCATCGGAAAATGCCGCTGTAATGTCCTCATATCAGGTGGTACCGGTTCAGGTAAAACCACCTTGCTGAACTGCATGACCGGGTTTATCGAATCCGATGAACGTATCATTACGTGTGAAGATTCAGCTGAGCTGCAATTGCAGCAGCCCCATGTGGTGCGCCTGGAAACCCGCCCGCCCAATCTTGAAGGCGAAGGCGAAGTCACCATGCGTGAGCTGGTCAAAAACTGTCTGCGTATGCGCCCGGAGCGTATTATCGTCGGCGAGGTGCGTGGACCCGAGGCTTTTGATCTGCTTCAGGCCATGAACACCGGCCATGATGGCTCCATGGGTACACTCCATGCCAACTCACCGCGAGAAGCTCTAAGCCGTCTTGAAGGTATGATTACCATGGGAGGCTTTTCACTTCCTTCACGAACTATTCGTGAAATGATTGTATCCTCCATAGATGTCATCATTCAGGCAGCCCGCCTGCGTGATGGTTCACGCCGCATCACTCATGTAACCGAGGTGATCGGTGCTGAAGGAGAGGTAATTACGACACAGGATATTTTCATTTACGATATTCTTGGTGAAGATGCCAACGGCAAAATCGATGGCCGGCATCGCTCAACCGGAATAGCCCGGCCGAAATTCTGGGACCGTGCGCGCTATTATGGTGAGGAACATAATCTTGCACTGGCTCTTGAGGCGGCTGAAATGAATGAAAATGAGAGTAGTGTCTAGTAAAAAGTATAGGTGTAACAGTGCCGGAAATCAGTGCTGAACTCAAAATTATAGCCGTATCATTTATGGCTTTGATGAGTCTGGGTGGCATAGCTTTTGCCATATTCTATCCAAAAATTGCAGAACGCTCAAAAGCCAACAAGCGCATGAGCAAGGTTCAGAATAAATCCGGCGGTGGCGATCGGGTGAAATCGGTTGCCGATGAAAGCGCTTCGCGCCGAAAACAGGTGCAGGACTCCCTCAAGGAAATCGAGAACAAGCAAAAAGCCAAGAAGAAAAAACTCACTTTGCGCGTGCGTATTCAACAAGCCGGGTTGAAAATTTCGCCACGCTCATTCTATATTTTCAGCATTGTTGCCGCCATAGTAGTTACCGGTATTCTGGCTTTGGCCGGAAATCAGCCATTGGTTTTGCTGGGTGCATTTGCTGCCACCGGCCTGGGCCTGCCACAATGGGTGCTGTCCTTTTTAACCAAGCGTCGCCAGGCCAAGTTTTTGACCGAATTTGCCAACTCGATTGACGTTATCGTGCGAGGTGTAAAATCCGGTCTGCCGCTCAATGACTGCCTCAATATTATTGCCAGAGAAAGCCCTGATCCTGTCGGGCCTGAGTTCCTCGAAATTGTTGACGCCCAGCGCGCCGGTATCCCGCTGAACAAATGCCTTGAAAACATGTTTGAGCGCCTGCCGCTGGCGGAGGTGAATTTTTTCGCCATCGTCCTGTCAATCCAGCAAACATCAGGTGGTAATCTTTCCGAAGCCCTTGGCAATCTTTCCAAGGTTTTGCGTGAGCGCAAAAAGATGCTGGGTAAAATTCAGGCGATGAGCCAGGAAGCCAAGTCGTCAGCCGCCATCATCGGGTTTCTGCCCTTCGGTATTATGGGAACGGTGTACCTCACCAGCCCGGATTACATTTCCTTATTGTGGACCGACCCCATGGGCCATGTGCTGCTGGCCGGTTCAGCCGTGTGGATGCTCACCGGAATTCTGGTGATGAAAAAAATGATCGCCTTCGACTTCTAGTTACAAGTGCGCTTAATCGACCAACACAGGTAATTCGACATGGAATCACTTTCAAATATGCTTTCTGACCCGCAGTTCATGGTCAGTATTTTCGTCGCGGTCGCAGTTTTTGCCACCATCCTGACGCTTACCATGCCCCTGTTGTCGACGGACAAACTGCAGACCCGCATCAAGAATGTATCGACCGAGCGCGACAAGCTGCGCAAGGAATTAATGATGCGGCTGGAGCGCGAAAAATCTCAAGGCTCTTTGCGCACAAAACCAAAAGGCTTTATGAAGCAACTGGTTGAACAGTTAAATCTGCGAAAAGCGCTGGAGGGCGAAGGCACCAAAGATAAGCTGAAAATGGCTGGCTTAAGAGGTCAGGCACCGCTGTTCGCCTTCCTGTTTTTCCGTTTCATCATGCCATTTGTATTCATGGGCGTGGCCGCCTTCTACCTGTTCTTCGTCAATGACCATAATCTCACCCAGACCTTGCGGCTTGCCGCCATACTGGGGGCAGGCTTTGCCGGGTTTTATGCACCAAACGTCTTCATTTCCAATCTTATCGCCCGGCGTCAGGAATCAATAAAGCGCGCTTTTCCAGACAGTCTCGATTTGCTGTTGATTTGCGTTGAATCCGGCATGTCAATCGAAGCAGCCTTCGCCCGCGTCGGCAATGAAATCGGCGCACAATCAATTGAAATGGCCGAAGAAATGAGCCTGACCACAGCCGAACTTTCCTACCTGCAGGACCGCTCCGACGCCTACCAGAACCTGGCGACCAGAACCGGATTGCCAGGCGTGAAAGCGGTGGCAACCAGCCTGATGCAGGCCGAACGCTACGGCACCCCGCTGGGCACAGCTTTACGCGTAATGGCCCAGGAAAACCGCGACATGCGCATGGCCGAAGCCGAAAAAAAAGCCGCAGCCCTGCCACCAAAACTCACAGTCCCGATGATAGCCTTCTTCCTGCCGGTAATTTTCGTCGTGATTCTAGGCCCGGCGGTCATCAAGGTAATGGCGCTTTAAGTGACGGGATGGTGCGGCTGGTTAATGAGTCTGCACACCCGAAAGGTTGACGGATGCTGTTTTCCGTCCAGCGGCAACGGGATTGATTCTCAAAGGTTCGTTGGAGCTTACCTTGTGTTCGGCAGCTTTTTTAGTCTCAAAGGTGGTGATTTTCCGGGGGCTGGCAGCTGTCTTGCGCTTCGGCTTGCGCGGGGTCGATTTGGCAATTCTGGTTTTGCTGGACAGTTTCTGCCAGGTTCCCGGTTGTGACAGCATGGTTTTTATGTATGCAATATTCACGTTGGTATCTTCCGCGCTGAGAACGCCGGTTGAGGCTTGTGCTGATTGATCAAACTTACCGCCGAGGCCCAGAACAAGGGCGAGGTTTCTCTTGACTTTAGGTTGCGCGCCGTTGGCGTTGGCAGCGCGGCGAAGGTAGGTTTCAGCCTTTGTCAAATCACCTTCCATGGCATAAGACAGCCCGATATTATTCAACACCGATGGCTGGTTCGGCTTCAGATTGAGCGCTGATTTATAATAATCACGGGCACGCGCATATTGCTGCATTTTATCCAGCGTAATTCCTTGTGCCGAATAAATGCGCCAGTCGGGCTTGCCAAGCGTCTGCGCTCTGTTGAGGTTCTGCATTGCCTGCTTGTATTGACCGGCCGTTGACAGAGCCTTGCCGAATTAGGCAATAACTGCCTGGTTTTTGGGTGCTTTCAAGGCGGCCTGTTGCAATACCTGCACTGCCTTCTGGTTTGCTCCTTCGGCTCTTAAACTGCGGGCATAATTGATCGCAATGCCCGGATCAGATGGCTTTTTCTGCCATTTTGCCGCCCACATGTTGGTCTGTTGCAAAAGCGCGGACTTTGAGCCCGGGTTGGCGCTGACAAAATTGCCGGCACTGTTTGATGCGCCATCATGGGATTTTCCGCCAAGGGCGCAGGCACTGGTGGCCTGGGCTAGAATGATGACGCTGAAAACTGAAATGATGCGTCTGGAGGAGCTGGGGGTGCGCCGTACTTGTCTCATGTGTGGTTACCGAATAAACTTTTTAAACTGACAGTTTCCTGTATGAAACTCTTGTGACAGGGTTCAGTTTGCAGTTTATAGGTCAATAAATCATTAACCATGTGTGTTAGGAATCTGTACATTCATTAGGGCTCTGCTTTGGCAACCTGAAGATTGGATTTGGCACTAAATCGGAATTGGGATCAAATGAGCGCGAACCAGAAAAAACCGGGAAAATTTGCCCAGTTGCGAGCCAGACGCAAGGCAAGGGCATTGCAGCAGCAAGGCGTTTTGAGCCGTATCAAAAATGCGTTTCCCACGTTTTTGGTGGGCCTTGTCATTGTTTCCGGGCTGGTAGGTGCCTTTGTGCTTTGGCGCAGCCCCTCCGTATTGCCGGTAGCCGAAGAAAAGGTTCGGTTTTTTCAAATCGCCACAGGCTCCGTCGGAGGCACTTATTTTCCTGTCGGTAAGGCGATAGCTACCGTGATCAGCAAGCCGCCGGGTGATGTCAGTTGTGAAAAAGGTGGCAAATGCGGTGTCGACGGTCTTATCGCCATAGCCAAGGCAGCGCCCGGTTCAGTTGCCAATGTTCGCGCTGTTAGCAGTGGAACTGTTGAATCAGCCTTTGCCCAGGCTGACATTGTTACCTGGGCATATGAGGGCAAGGGCCCGTTTGAAAAAGACGGAAAATTCGAAAACCTGCGCGTTATCGCCAGCCTCTACCCTGAAGCGGTTCATCTGGTGGTGGCAAAAGGCTCCGGCATAAAGCGCATAGAGGATTTGCGCGGTAAACGTGTTTCCATCGACCGTGTGGGCTCCGGCACCCGCATTGACACGCTTTTGATCCTCAAAGCCTATGGTATTTCGCAAAAAGACATAATCGCCCACAGCATCGATGCCTCCCAGGCATCCGACCTCATCCTGTCAGGCGATCTTGATGCTTATTTTCTGATTGCCGGAACCCCGTCTCTGGTTATCTCTGATCTGTCCGAACGCTCCAAAATCGATCTTATTCCAATTTCCGGCAAACCCGCCGATAAACTAAAATCTGAAAACAATTATTTTGTCACCAAAACCATAGCTGCGGGAACCTATAAAGGCCTGGGCGAAATTGAGACCCTGTCGGTACAGGCTTTATGGATTACCAATGTCAAAACCAACAGAAAACTTGTTCGCAAAATCCTTGCAGCCATGTGGCGCGAAGAGAACAGAAAGATCTTCCTCAAAGGCCATGCCAAGATGAAATTAATAACGCCGCAAACCGCAACAGAAGGTATCGCCATTCCAATACATCGCGGCGCGCGGGATTATTACATCAAGCACGGAATTTTGAAGCGTTGAAATTTTCCGGGAGAAAAGTACTTGTCTAAAATCTGCGTAAAATCGAAGTCTGGAAAACAGGCGGGATCTCCTGGCTGCCCCATTCATGCAGTCACAACACAAACCTTTAAGCAAAAGCAAAAAGAGCTCACCAAAGCCCAGAGAAACTGGCTCAGTGTTGAAGGTTTCAGCGGCAGTGCAGGTGAACTCGCTCTGGTTCAAAATGCCGCCGGTAAACTTGATTGCGTGTTGTTTGGCGTGACGGCACCGGATCAAAAAAATAACAGACCTGATCTTGCGCCGGGCAAGCTGGCGACATTATTGCCTGAGGGGCGTTATCGATTCGCATCCGGAATCAGCCATGAAGCTGATGCCGCCCTGGCCTGGATACTCAGTGCCTATGATTTCAAACGTTACAGCGGCAAGTCAAAAACCTGGCCACAGCTTGTCGTCGGTGCAAAGGTTGATCTCGAGGAAATCGAGCGTATTGCCACCGGGGTTAATCTCGCCCGCGATCTCATCAACACCCCGGCCAATGATATGGGGCCGAAACAACTTGAAGCAGCGTTGCGCAAACTGGCCAAAACCCACAAAGCCTCTCTGTCGGTCATTCGCGGCGATAATCTTCTCAAAAAAAACCTGCCCCTGGTCCATGCGGTTGGCCGCGCCAGCGACCAGACACCGCGCCTGCTGGATATGAAATGGGGCAAGGCGCGCACGCCAAAAGTAACGCTGGTGGGAAAAGGCGTGTGTTTCGATACCGGCGGACTGAATATCAAGCCCGGCAATTCCATGGCACTGATGAAAAAAGACATGGGCGGTGCCGCCAATACAATTGGTCTCGCCGCCATGATTATGGCAGCTGATCTGCCAATACGCTTGCGGCTGATTATACCGGCAGTGGAAAACAATATATCCGCCAATGCCTACCGGCCCGGCGATGTTTTGCCATCGCGCAAGGGGTTGAGTGTTGAAATCGGCAATACCGACGCCGAAGGCCGTCTCGTCCTTGCTGATGCGCTTGCTTTGGCCGACGAGGAAAAACCCGACCTGCTCATCGACATGGCAACGCTCACCGGGGCTGCACGCGTCGCCCTGGGACCCGATTTGCCACCATTTTACTGCGACGATGATGAGCTTGTTGCCGACATTGTTCAGGCTGCTGAAAATACCGCTGATCCCTTGTGGCAAATGCCATTCTGGGATCGTTACGATCAATGGCTCGACAGCAAAATTGCCGATGTCAATCATATCTCCACCGGCGGGTTTGCCGGCTCCCTAACAGCCGCCTTGTTCCTGCGGCGCTTTGTCGAACAGGCGAGGTCTTACGTACATCTTGATATTTATGGCTGGACCCCGGCACCTCTGCCTGGCGTACCTTTCGGTGGTGCCGCTCAGGGCATTCGCGCGCTCTACGCAGTTATCAAGAACAGATATGGCAAAAACTGACCGTCTGACTTGCAGTTTAACCTGAACCATGATTAGAATAATTCGGTACCGAAATAACACTTGTGTATGAATTAACGAGGTGACAATGGGTATTGAGCTATCCCTTTCTAACGCGCTGTGGCTGTTGCACGATATCTCCCAGGATATGGTGCATGATGAAGACAAGGAATTATCACCGCGTCAGTTGACAATACTCCTCACCGTCTATCTGGAAACGCCGCCGCACACGGTGCGTGGCCTGGCCCGAAAACTCAATGTTTCCAAACCTGTGGTCACCCGAGCCCTTGATGCCATGAGCGTTGCCGGCTATCTCAAGCGCCGCCGCGACAAGGATGACCTGCGCAATGTGCTGGTCCAGCGCACTGTGGCGGGCGCACTTTACCTCGAAAAGCTGGCCGAGATAGTGCAGACTCGCACGGCAGAAATCCGAACCTGAAACAGTCCGGGATGGCAAAGATGGCCAATGATCCAAGAATGACGCCTGCCCGCGGTGATTTGGCAGCTCAGCATTTGCGGGGAGGTGTGGCAGCTGAGCGCTATGTATCCGGTGTTGAATATCAGGTGGTTGAAAATGCAGCCCCGCTGCGTCAAAAACCGCGCCCGGATGCACCTTTGGTAACGCAAGCCCTTTATGGCGAACGCGTCACGGTTTACGACGAAAATGAAGGATGGGCCTGGGGCCAGCTGAAAGGTGATGGTTATGTCGGCTACCTGCCGCTCCATGCCCTGTCACAGAGTTTAACTGCGCCCACCCATCGCGTCGCCATGTTGCGTACATATGTTTACCCCGAGCCTGACATAAAATCCGTGCCACTTGATTTGCTGTCCATGGGATCGCAATTGTGTGCTGTGTCCACCAAAGACCGGTTCACGCAGCTTGATACCGGCGCATTTATCTATACCGACCACATTGCACCGACCACAGAGTTTGACAGTGATTTTGTTGCCGTGGCCGAAATGTTCGAAGGCACACCTTACCTTTGGGGCGGCAAGACGTCACTCGGTCTCGATTGTTCCGGCCTTGTGCAGGTGTCATTTGCCGCATGTGGAAAAGCGGTTTTGCGCGACAGTGATATGATGCAGAAGCAACCCGGCGTTGAAATTCCGCTGACTTCCGAGCTGACCGGTCTTGCGCGCGGAGATCTGGTTTTCTGGCAGGGCCATGTGGCCATCATGTGTAATGATGCGACCCTCGTGCATGCAAATGGCTATCACATGACCACAGTCGTTGAGCCTGCAAAAACCGCCCGCGACAGGATTGCCAGCCTCTTTGGTGAAATTACAGCAATAAAGCGTATTCTCACCTGAACCCCGTGCCGAAGAAGGCGTGGGATGAGAAGCGCTCTAATACCCTTTGGTATTATCAATCACATTCTCTAATGCTTGCCCCGATTCATGGCGTTTAATCTGTTCGGCAATGTATTTCGTCAATGCCCGGTTGTCGCTCTCGCTGGCAATATGGGGAGTAAGAGTTGCGCGCTCATGGCTCCATAACGCGCTGTCTACAGGCAACGGCTCCTGTTCAAACACATCCAGGCTCACCGCATGCAGAACATTTTCATCAAGAGCTGTTACAATATCATCGTCAATTTGTAACCTGCCGCGCCCGGCATTGATCAATACCGGACCTTGCCCGGCACCATCACGCGCCAGGGCGGCAAACAGGTTTTTATTGAGTATGCCTTCGGTTTCCGGCGTATGCGGCAGCAACACCACCAGAATGTCAGTACGGTTGAGAAACGGTGTCAGTTGATCCATACCGGCAAAGCTTTCAATGCCGGCGAAACTTTTTGGCGAATTGCTCCAGCCCGCCACCTGAAACCCGAGGTCGCGTAACTTGCATGCTGAATCACTGCCAAGTGTACCCATTCCCATAACGCCCACGCGGACTTCATTGGCACCGGGCTGGTATAAAACTTCCCATTTTTTGGCTCTTTGCGCCCGATCATAATCGTGAAATCTGCGATGGTGCAGCAACACATGGAAAACCACATATTCCGTCATTCTCATGGTCAGGTTAGGATCAACAATGCGAACGATGGGCACATCGGGAAGGTCGGGGTCGCTGATCAGATGATCGACACCGGCACCAAGTGAAAACACCACCTCGAGATTTGGACATCTGGCCAGCACACCATGAGGAGAATTCCATGCAAGAGCGTATTTTACGCTGTCCAGAGGTTCATCACTTGGCCAGATTAAAAACTCCTGATTGAGGTTCAGGGCTTCCAGTTGCTGCTGCCAGGGTCCAGCATCAATCCCCGTCATCGTCAGCAAAATGGTCATGACACAAAATACCTCATGTTGAAATAGCACTGGACGAAGTTGTCGCCAGATCGAAGGCTGCGGCCATCAAAGCCTTGGTATAATCGGTTTTCGGTCTGTCAAAAATATTCTTTGTCAGGCCCTGTTCGACAATATTTCCGTCCTTCATTACAATCACCTCGTGCGCAAGCGCGCGTACAACTTTCAGGTCGTGGCTGATAAACAGATAGGCCAGATTATGGCGGTCTTGTAAATCGCGCAGCAGGTCAACGATTTGCGCCTGCACTGACATATCAAGTGCGCTTGTCGGCTCATCCAGCATAACAAATTTTGGTCCCAGAACCATAGCCCGCGCAATAGCAATACGCTGGCGTTGACCACCGGAAAACTCATGCGGGTAGCGGTCCTGAACATCCCCCTCCAGCCCCACTTCCGCCAGTGCCGTGGCCACGCGGGTGCGTTGCTCTTCATGGGTAAACTCAGTGCCCTGGACAATCAGCCCCTCGGCGACGATATCGCCAATCGACAGGCGCGGTGACAGTGAGCCGTAAGGGTCCTGAAACACAATCTGCATTTCGCGCCGTAACGGCCGCATGTCACGTCTTTGAAAATTGCTGATGTCCTTGCCAAGGTAGGCTATGCGCCCTTCGCTTGAAACCAGCCGCAATATGGCCAGACCGAGTGTGGTTTTGCCTGAGCCGGATTCCCCAACGATGCCAAGCGTTTGTCCGGCGCGAACCTTCAGGGAAATACCATCCACCGCCTTGATATGATCGACCGTGCGTCGCAACAGGCCGCGTTTGACCGGAAACCACACTTTCAAGTCATCAGCCTCAACCACAATGGCAGCGTTCTTGTTGGGTTTGGGGGGGTGTCCCTTGGGTTCAGCCGCCAGCAGATGTCTGGTATAGGCATGTTGGGGATTGTTAAAAAGCTCTGTTGTTTCATTCTTCTCGACAATTTTGCCATCGGTCATGACGCAGACACGATCGGCCATTTTGCGCACCACACCGAGATCATGGGTGATCAGCAACATCGCCATGCCGGTTTCTTTTTGCAGGGACAGCAGAAGTTCGAGAATTTGCGCCTGAATGGTAACATCAAGGGCGGTTGTCGGTTCATCAGCGATCAAAAGATCAGGTTCATTGGCCAGAGCCATGGCAATCATCACGCGTTGCCGCTGACCGCCGGAAAGCTGATGAGGAAAACTTTCCAGTCGATTTTCAGCATCTTTAAGCCCGACTTTATTCAACAGCTCAATCACGCGGATGCGCGCTTGAGCCGCACTCAGCCCGCGATGAAGCGTGAGGATTTCGCCCACCTGTTTTTCAATCGTGTGCAGCGGGTTCAACGAGGTCATCGGTTCCTGGAAAATGATCGAGATCATATTGCCCCGGATACGACGCAAGGTGGCGTTATCCGCAGCCATCAGTGCCTCGCCCTGAAAGGAGATTTCGCCTGAAGGATGGTAGGCGGCAGGATAAGGCAGCAGCTTCATGATCGATAAGGCGGTAACAGATTTACCTGACCCTGATTCGCCTACAAGCGCGACAACCTCGCCCTTTTTGATATCGAATGATACTTTATCAACTGCCAGGTTTTCTTCCGCGCCCTGCCTGAAGGCAACTGAAAGATTATCAATCTCCAAGAGAATGTCGTTGCCCTTACTCATTGAAATGTCTTTCTGGGATCAAGCGCATCGCGCACGGCTTCACCGATAAATACCAGCAGCGACAACATGGTGGCAATAACAATAAAGCCCGAAATGCCCAGCCACGGTGCCTGCAGGTTGGCCTTGCCTTGCGCCAGCAATTCACCCAGCGAGGCCGACCCCGGCGGCAGGCCAAAGCCCAGGAAATCCAGAGAGGTAAGCGTACCAATCGACCCGCTCAGAATGAATGGCATAAAGGTCAGCGTTGCCACCATGGCATTGGGCAGGAGATGCTTGAACATGATTTTTGCGTTAGAAACACCCATGGCGCGTGCGGCGTTAATATATTCAAAATTACGCCCGCGTAAAAACTCGGCCCGGACCACCCCAACCAGCGCCACCCACGAAAACAGCAGTAGAATAAATAATAATATCCAGAAGCTGGGTTCGATAATCGATGCGATTATTATCAGCAGGTACAAGGACGGCACACTGGTCCAGACCTCGATGATACGTTGGAAAATAAGATCGGTCCAGCCGCCAAAATAGCCTTGTATGGCCCCGGCAATGACCCCGATGACTGACGAAATTATCGTCAATGCCAGTCCGAACAACACCGATATTCGAAATCCGTACAACAATCGCGCCACCACATCACGGCCCTGATCGTCTGTTCCCAGCCAGTTGTCAGCCGACGGTGGAGCCGGTGCCGGCACCGGCAGGTCAAGATTAATGGTATCATAGCGGTAGCGGATCAACGGCCAGAAAATACGGCCATTTTTCTCCTTAATCAGATCAACAACAAACGGGTCGCGATAATCGGCCTCGGTTTCAAATTCACCACCAAAGGCGGTTTCCGGGTAAGTGGCAATCACCGGCGTATAAAACTGGCCATCATATATGATCAGCAAAGGCCGGTCATTGGCGATGATTTCTGAAAACAGGGTGAGGAAAAATAAAAACAGAAAAATCCACAAGCTCCAGTAGCCACGCCGGTTGGCCTTGAAATTCTGCCAGCGTCGCTGATTGATCGGCGAGATGAGTGATTTTTTCCGGGCTTTTAACTTGGGCTGATCAAGAAACGGACCCTGGTTGATGCTTTTATCCATCACGGGCTAAACCTCCCGGCTTTCAAAATCAATGCGCGGGTCAATCCAGGTGTACATGAGATCGGAAATCAGGTTCACCACCAGGCCCAGCAAAGAGAAGATGTATAAAGTGGCAAACACCACCGGGTAATCGCGATTGACGATGGATTCAAACGACAGCAGTCCCAGGCCATCGAGTGAGAATATTGTCTCAATCAGCAGGGATCCGGCAAAGAACGCGCCGATAAAGGCACCGGGAAATCCGGCAATTACAATCAGCATGGCATTGCGGAACACGTGGCCGTAGAGCACTTCGCGCTCGGACAGGCCTTTGGCGCGCGCGGTCATGACATATTGTTTTTTAATCTCGTCGAGAAAAGAATTCTTGGTCAAAAATGCCGTGGTGGCAAAGGCGCCCAGCACCATCGATAATATCGGCAGAGTGAGGTGCCAGAAATAATCAGCGATTTGCCCATACCATGGCAGCTGGTCAAAATTATCAGATGTCAGCCCACGCAATGGAAAAATATTCCAGAACGAGCCACCGGCAAACAGCACAATCAGCAATATGGCAAACAAAAACCCCGGTATGGCATAGCCGATAACAATAACGCCGCTGGTCCAGACATCAAACCTGCTGCCATCTTTAATCGCTTTGCTAATGCCTAACGGTATGGAAATTCCATAGGAAATCAGCATCAGCCACAGGCCGAGAGAAATCGACACCGGCATTTTCTCAATGATCAGGTCGATCACTGAGACATCGCGAAAATAACTCTCGCCAAAATCAAAGCGGCCATAATTCCATATCATCATGGCGAAGCGTTCGTAGGCCGGTTTATCGAAGCCGAATTGTTTTTCGAGTCTTTTGATGAACTCAGGGTCAAGTCCCTGAGCGCCGCGATATTTCGACGAGGTGGCAATATCACCGGCATTATTCGCTGGCGCACTGGCCCCAAAATCACCACCGGCACTGCCACCGATGCGCGAGGTGGCGGCTACATCCGTGCCGGTAATCTGGGCAATTATCCGCTCAACCGGGCCGCCGGGGGCAAACTGGATAAGCGCAAAACTCACCAGCATGATGCCAAATAAGGTGGGCACAATTAAGAGCAGTCGTCTGAGGATATATGCTGCCATGGATCAGGCCGAATCACTTGTTATATTCATTGGGATAATTTGGCAGCTTTTGCCGCATCATACCACCAGGTTTCTATAATGCCACGGCCATATTTGGGCTTGGTTGCGGGATAAGAAAACTTGTTCCAGTACGCAATGGTGTGACTGGCCTTGTACCATTGCGGTATCCAGTAGTTACCGGCACGCAAAACCCGGTCGAGCGCGCGAGCTGCAATGGTGAGTTCCTGGCGCGATTTGGCAGCGATAATCTTTTCAATCATCGCATCCACAACCGGGTCTTTAATGCCCGACAGATTGCGGCTGCCTTTGATATCAGCGTAAGCCGAGCCCCAGTAGCCCCTGAGTTCGACGCCCGGTGTATTGCGCAAAACATAACGCCGGGTGGTGATGTCAAAATCAAAGCTTTTGAGCCGCTCCTGGTATTGTGCCGGATCAACCTGACGGATGCGCGCCTTAATTCCTAAAAGCTTCAGGTTTTTAACAATAGGTGCGATAATCCGCTCAAACGATGGGGAAAACGTAAGGAACTCGATGGTGAATTTTTCACCCTTCTTATTAACCAGCACCCCGCCTTTGATACTCCAGCCGGCTTGTTTCAACAGCCTTGTTGCAATACGCAACATTTTTCTGTCCTGTCCCGATCCATCGGAAACCGGCGATTTATAGACTTGAGAAAACACCTCTTTTGGCAGTTGTGCCCGGAACGGCTCAAGCAGGGCGAGTTCGGCTCCTTGGGGCTTGCCGGTAGCCTTCATTTCTGAGTTTTCAAAAAAACTGTTGGTGCGTTTGTAAGCGCCATAAAACAGGTTTTTGTTGGTCCATTTAAAATCAAAGGCATAATCAAGCGCTTGTCTTACGCGCTTGTCGGCAAATTTGTCACGGCGCATATTGAGGAAAAACCCCTGCGCACCCGAAGGCTCATCATTGGGCAGGACGGTGGTGATCACCCGGCTATCTTTTACAGCGGGAAAATTATATTGCGTCGCCCATACCCGCGAGGTGAATTCTTCGCGTAAATCATACGCACCGGCCTTGAATGCTTCAAACTCAGCCGTTCTGTCACGAAAATATTCGAAAACCAGTTCATCAAAATTATACCGCCCTTTATTAACGGCTAAATCCTTGGCCCAGTAATCATCGCGACGCTGGTAGGTGATTGTACGGCCGACTTTAAGGTTTTTTACCTTGTAGGGACCGGAACCCAAGGGTGCTTCCAGCGTGGTTTCATCAAATTCGCGGGTTGCATAATAGGCTTTTGAAAAAATCGGCAGGGAGGCTGCAATGATGGCCAGATCACGCAGTTGCTCGCCCTTGAATGAAAAGGTGACACGATACTCATTGACTGCCTCAGCCTTGACGATATCGCGCAATTGCAGGGCCAGGCTGGGATGGCCTTTTTCCTTGATGATATTGAAGGAGAACACAACGTCTTGCGCCGTCAGGGGCGTGCCATCAGCAAAACGCGCATCTTTTCGCATCTCAAACGTCACACTCAAACCATCTTCTGCCACATCCGCAGTTTTTGCCACCAGACCGTAAACCGCATCCGGCTCATCTTGCGCCCGCACCATAAGGGAATCAAACAGGTATTCCAGCCCTGCAGCTGCATCACCTTTGAGAATGTAACCATTGAGGTTGTTATATGTGGTGGCACCGATGGTCGACAGGGAACCGCCCTTGGGCGCTTGCGGGTTGACATACTCAAAATTAGCAAAATCAGCCGGATATTTAAGATCGCCGAAAGTCGACAGACCGTGGCTGGGTTTGGCCCCGGCGAAACCGAGGCCGGGGGAAAACCCCAGCGTCACGGCTACAACTGCACTCAAAAGAAGCTTGCGGGAAAAGCCCATCATTTTTTCACCGTTGCAGCTTTGGCCTCATCATACCACCAGATATCGGGAAAACCGATGCGGTAATCAGGCGTTTTTTCTGGAAAACCAAAGCGGTTCCAGCGTGCCAGACGCGTCCCCTTTGAATACCATTGCGGGACGACAAAATGGTTCCACAAC
>JAJRTY010000081.1 GCA_024278055.1 Alphaproteobacteria bacterium
ATCCTAACCTTGCAAATCCGCAAATGTTTTTCCGCTTCGCGCCAGCTCCTCCAGCAGAGGTGCGGGTGCGAGCATATCGCCATGTTTGTCGTGCAGTATCTTCATGGCGCTGTAAATTGTTTCGATACCGATATGATCGGCATAAAACATCGGCCCACCCTTGCCGATAGGAAAACCATAGCCATAGACCCAGATGAGATCGATATCACTCGGTCTGCTGGCAATTTTCTCCCCCAAGAGTTTTGCGCCCTCATTGATTAAAGTATACATGCAGCGCTCGAGGATTTCGGCATCGCTGATTTGACGCCGGGTGATACCCAGTTCTGCCGATATCCCCTTGATCAATGTTTCGATTTCCGGGTCGGGCTGCGGTGTGCGGCTGCCTTTTTCATAATGGTACCAGCCCTTGTTGTTCTTCTGGCCAAAGCGTCCCATTTCGACAATACGGTCAGCAATAAATGAATAACGATCATTGCTCGGTCGCGTCTTGCGCCGGTGCTGGCGCACCTGATAGCCTACATCGAGACCGGCAAGGTCCCCCATGGCAAACGGCCCCATGGGAAAGCCGAAATCATAGATCACCTTGTCAATCTGATGGGGAAGCGCGCCTTCCTCGAGCAGAAACTCGGCCTGGGTGCGATAGGCATAGAGCATTCGATTGCCGACAAAACCGTCGCAGACGCCCACCATGGTGCCAACCTTGTTGATGGTTTTGGAAAGCTTCATCACCGTGGCAATCACTTCTGGCGAAGTCTTGTCACCGCGAACATTTTCCATCAGTTTCATAATATTTGCCGGGCTGAAAAAATGCGTGCCGATAACATTTTCGGGCCGCCTGGTAGCAGCAGCAATTTCATTAATATCAAGAGATGATGTGTTGGTGGCAAGAATAGCGTCTGGTTTGCAAACCTGATCAAGTCTTTCAAAAATCTGTTTTTTCAGATCCATATCTTCAAACACCGCCTCAATAACGATATCGGCTTCGGCCAAATCAGCGTATTGAGTTGTCCCGCTTATCAAGCTGAGGCGCGCTTCCATATCTGGTGCCGACAGGCTGCCGCGTTTGACACTGCCGGCATAAGTATCGCTCACCAGCTTCATACCCTTGTCCAAAGCGTCATTGTCAGCTTCAAGCACGATTACCGGCAACCCGCCGTTAGCCACAGCCATTGTGATGCCGCGCCCCATGGTGCCACAGCCGACAACCGCCACTGATTTTATCTCGCGCGCTTGAGTGTCTGCGGTAACGCCGGGAACCTTATGTGCCTGGCGCTGGGCGAAGAACAAATGACGCTGGGCCTTGGATTGATCCGATTGCACCAGTTCGTCAAAATATTTGCGTTCAAGATCAAGGCCCTCTTCAAGAGTACCTGTAAGCGCACTTTCCATCGCTGCAATGCAGCGTTCAGGCGCAATAAGACCGCGGGCGCGCCGGGCAGTCTTTTTGCGCGCACTGGCAAAAATTTCTGTCGCCCCGCGCGCATCAATTTTTATTCTCCCCACAGGGCGCACCCCCTTGCCCGCAGCAAGCAATTTCCTGGCAAAATCAATCGCCCCCGACTCCAGATCGCCGGGGATAATGTCATCAAGAAAGCCAAGCTCTTTGGCTTTTTCCGCCCCCACATAATCACCGCTCAAAATCGCATCGAGAGCAGCTTCAATGCCAATCAATCTGGGCAACCTCTGCGTACCGCCAGCGCCGGGCAAAAGACCCAGTTTTATCTCCGGCAACCCGAAACTGGCAGTTTTATCGCCGACCCGGTAGTGGCACCCCAGAGCAAGCTCACAGCCGCCACCGATAGCGGTCTTGTGAATGGCAGCAATCACCGGTTTTTTACTGGCTTCCAGCTGATCAATAATATTGCGCAAATAGGGCTTTAGCCGCGGCTTGCCAAATTCGCGAATATCGGCACCGCCGCAAAAACAGCGTCCGCGCCCGACCAGAACAATCGCTGATATACTGTCATCGTTTTGTGCCTGCGCCAGAGCATCGACAATCCCCTGCCTGACCTCAACGCTCATGGCGTTGACCGGTGGGCTGTCAAGTGCAATCAGGGCAATGGCACCGTGAACTTCATACGCGACCAGATTACTCATTGAGATGTTTCCATTATTGAAACTTGATTTTGCTTGGCGAAACTTCATAATAATCACAACCCTACTCGATGTCTAGCAAGTCCTGGAGAAAACCCACCCCGCGAGGTTCATATGACCACAGACACAAATCACCAGATCACTCTTGCCGCCCGCCCCCGGGGTGCGCCGAAAAGCAGCGACTTCAGACTTATTGAAACAGCCATCCCCGCGCCCGGTGACGGTGAGGTGGTGGTACGATCCATTTATCTCTCCCTCGACCCTTACATGCGCGGGCGCATGAATGAGGCAAAGTCCTATGCCGCGCCGGTTGGTATTGGTGAGGTCATGGAAGGCGGTGTTGTCGGCCAGGTCATTGCCAGTAAAAACCACAGGTTCAGCCAAGGCGATATTGTCTTTGGATATCTGGGCTGGCAGGAATATGCGCTGAGCAATGGCAAGGGTCTGCGCAAACTGGATGCGTCGCAAGCACCGGTTTCCACCGCCCTGGGAATTTTGGGCATGCCCGGCATGACGGCCTATACTGGACTATCAAACATCGGCAGGCCAAAAGAAGGCGAGACCCTTGTGGTTGCTGCTGCTTCTGGTGCGGTAGGTTCAACCGTTGGACAAATAGGCAAGATCAGGGGTTGTCGCGTGGTCGGCATCGCCGGAGGAGCTGAAAAATGTGATTTGGTTGTGCGCGAACTGGGGTTTGATGCCTGTGTTGATCATCATGACAACGCGTTTGCGCAAAACCTTAAACAAGCCTGTCCCGATGGGATCGACATCTACTGGGAAAATGTCGGTGGCGAAGTTTTTGAAGCGGTACTGCCGTTGTTCAACTTCTTTGCCCGCATGCCGGTGTGTGGCCTGATTGCTCATTATAACGCAACATCTTTACCCGAAGGCCCCAACAGGGTACCCCTTTTGATGCGCTCGGTCCTCACCAACAGGTTGCACATCCAGGGCTTCATTGTCTGGGATTATGCCAGCCAGCAGGCCGAGTTTGAGACGGCCATGAGTGGCTGGATAAAAGACGGCAAGGTAAAATACCGTGAGGATTTCGTCGATGGCCTGGAAAACGCTCCCGAGGCCTTCATCGGATTGCTTGAGGGCAGGAACTTTGGCAAGCTGGTCATTAAAACCTCTGCCGATCCGACAATTTAACCGGGTAGGAACGATCATGGATTTCAGTTATTCCAGCAAGGTTGAGAAGCTCCGCACAAAGCTGCTCACCTTCATGGACGCGCATGTTTATCCCAGCGAAAAAACCTATATGGAACAGGTTGAGGCTGGCGACCGGTGGCAGACACCGGCGATTATGAAGACATTGACATCTTCGGCGCGCAAAGCGGGCCTGTGGAACCTTTTTTTGCCCGGTGCTGAATATGGTGCCGGTCTCAGCAATCTTGAATACGCACCCTTGTGTGAAATAATGGGACGCTCACCTATCGGCCCCGAAGTGTTCAATTGTTCCGCCCCCGACACCGGCAATATGGAAGTGCTGGTACAAAACGGCACTGAAGCACAAAAAGACCGATGGCTCACACCCCTGCTAGCCGGTGAAATCCGCTCAGCCTTCGCCATGACCGAACCAGAAGTTGCATCGTCGGACGCCACCAACATTCAATCCACCATCAAACGCGACGGCGATAGCTATGTTCTCAATGGCCGCAAATGGTGGATATCGGGAGCAGGGGATCATCGTTGTGAGATTTTCATTTTCATGGGCAAAACCAACCCGGAGGCGAAAAAATACCGCCAGCAATCGATGATCCTGGTGCCGCGCGACACGCCTGGCGTAACCCTGGTCAGGCCTTTGACGGTTTTTGGTTATGACCACGCGCCGCACGGTCATTTCGAGGTCACTTTTGACGATGTGCGCGTCCCGGCAGACAACCTTCTTCTCGGTGAAGGGCGCGGCTTTGAAATTGCCCAGGGCCGGTTGGGCCCCGGCCGCATCCATCATTGTATGCGATTGATCGGCGTTGCCGAGCGCTCCCTCGAAGCCATGTGCGCACGTGCTAAAGACCGGGTGGCATTTGGCAAACCCCTTGCCCAACAGGGCGTGGTGATTGAGGCCATCGCACGTTCGCGCATGGACATTGAACAGGCCCGGCTGTTAACACTCAAAGCTGCCTATATGATGGACACTGTTGGCAATAAACTGGCGCGCTCTGAAATTGCCATGATAAAAGTTATTGCCCCGCAAATGGCGCTTGACGTGATTGATCGCGCCATACAGGTCCATGGTGGTGGTGGTGTCGGTGAAGATTTCGGCCTGGCCCATGCATGGGCCAAAACCCGCAGCCTGCGCCTAGCCGACGGGCCTGACGAAGTGCATCGGGTAACGGTCGCAAAACTGGAGCTTGCCAAACAAAGCCCGCGCTGGATTTACGCTGAGCGTGATGAATAAAAATCCAGCTGGTAAAATGATCTTTCCTGTTCATCCAGTTGATCGATTAAAGCAAGTTCCCAGGCAAGATACCCACGTGCCGCCTCAAGATTTCCCACATGGCGGTCATGGGTAAAAAACAGGTAATCAATACAGTCTTTGTCTGCGGGCTGATCAGGTGTTGCAACGATTTCCAGACCGGCCTGCGCCCAGACATCTGCATCACCGGCAAGATAGCTGAGATTTTTTACTCCCAGTTCCCCAAGGTCAATCGCCGCCAGTTCGGCCACACGCCTGTCAGCAGCGATGAGAATGAATTCAACATCCGGTCCCGCATCAAACTCGCCCAGCCGCGGTCGGATGGTCCACCGGGCACCGGCAATATGGCCTTTACGGAAAGTCATCGACCTGTTGAGGTCAAGCAATATGGCACCGTTTTCGAGTTTCTCCGCCACTTCGGATACAGGGCATTGCGGCAGGTTTTCAACAATGAATTTTTCCTCTTCCAGACCATGCTCGAGCCCTTCCTGCGTGGTTATATTTTCGTTGAGAATATAGACTTCATGGCTCATCTGCTGCAGCCACACTGCGGTGTTTGCCGCCCTTAATCCGGTATCATCGACCAGTACAATGCGTGCCCCTCTGGCACCCACACGCTTGTCAGTGGATTGCACCAGCTGGCCGCCGGGGGCGTGCCTGCTTTTGGGCAGATGACCGGCGATGAATTCTTCTTTTGTACGAACGTCAAATACGTAGGTTGTCCTCGTATCGTCGCCTTGCCAGGCCACAAGCGTGGCAAGATCGATTTGTTTTAAATCGAATTTTTGACGCATATCCGCCGCCCGCTTTGCCGAAGCGCTCAACGTCGCTTGATCGAGATCATGGGGCAGATTATCAGCGGCACCTCTGGTAACCTTATAGCCGGCCAGCTCCCAGCCCTGGGTTCCGTTTTCAAGCGCAAAAACCGGGTTGTCAAAACCCTGGTTTATAAGCCCTTGCGCACCAATGATACTGCGTGTGCGACCGGCACAATTTACAATTACCTTTGTGCTATTGGATGATAACAACTGCGGCAGACGGTGGCCCAGCTCAGCATTGGGACAGCAAATGCCGTTGCCGATCATCATGGTGCGGAATTCTTCCGGTGTGCGCCCGTCCACCAGCACAAAATCCTCATCTCCCTCCATCATCGCCATCAGTTGCCGGGCGGTAATCCTCGGGGTATCGGCCACATGTTCAATCAACTCACCCAATGTTTTCGATGGCAGATTGACACCTTCATAAAGTGTAAAGCCGGCATCCGCCCAGGCACTAACACCGCCCCTCATTATATCAACAGAGCGATACCCCATTTCACCAAACCGCATTTGCGCTTTTTCAGCCACTCCGTCACCATCATCCATAAGCACAATATCTATCGACTTATTGGGCAACAATTTCTCCGCCAGCAATTCAAGCTGACTGTAGGGAATCGAGACAATAAAAAAGGGATGGCCCGCGCCATATTGTCCGTGTTCACGCACATCTATAAAGGCGATTTCGCTACCATCGGTGAGCCGCGGCTTGAGGTCTTCAGCATCTATATACTTCATTGAGTTCCTTTATGCCGCGGAAGCAGCAACTGGTTTTATTTTTGATCGTTTGATATTATCGAGGTTGGCACCTTCAATCCGCAATAACATTACCTTGCCCGAGCGGTTGGGGGCATGGACGTCACCGACCTTATAGAAATGCGCCATGCCCGGTTGCATCACCAGGGTTTCAACCTGTTCCACCAGAGCAGGATTGTCACCCTCAGCGGGTTTAACGATGCGCCAGTGGGTCATTTCCGTCACCCCTTCGGCTTGCCCATAGACTGCCCAACTGGGACCATGGTCATGGGGATCGCCATTCTTTGCATCATGATAAATATGCACACACACGCAAAATCCAAAATCGGGATCTTCATGGATAATATGACGCGGCCGGGTTTTATCTGCGCCAAAATGAGTTGAGATGAATGTATCATCACCAAGAGCCCGCTCGACATACTGGCAAATATCGCTGGAACCCTGGCCCTCAGGGCTGTCATTGAGTGTTTGGCGAATGTCGGCCACCAGGTTTTCCAATCCATAGGTCATTGTTGTTTTTTCCTGTCCGGTTTATTTTAAACCGGACTATAAACCACTTCCAATTATCTGCAAATCATGGGCTACTGGACGCTCGTCTTATTACCGCCAGCGGGGTTGTTTTATGTTCACAAAGATGAGCGCACGCAGTTATTTTGACCGGCAATACGTTTTGCGCAAAACATTGACGAGTTTCGCCGACGATGTTGCCGAATGGGAAAGATTTTCCCAGGATGCCTGTTTTGCGGGTCATGAATTTTTTGTCGAAAAATATGGCGAACACCCACGCCAGACCATGGAGGTTTTTAAAGCTGCCGCCAATGAAACCGGTCGCGGACTGGCGATATTTATTCACGGCGGGTTCTGGCGGGCGATGGAGCGCGAACAATCACGCTTCATGGCCTCACCCTTCCTCAAGCGCGGGATTGACTGCATCATTCTCGAATATCGCCTGATGCCGGAATTTCGCTTGCGCGATCTGGTGGCTGATACGGTAGCCGCCTTGCGCCATATCGCCGAAATTTCCGATCGCGCCAGACTTTCCACCAATCGCATTATTGCCGGTCATTCCGCCGGTGCCCATCTGGCACTTTACGCAACAGCCCAGGCCCGCGAACAGGGGTTGGCCCTGCCCAATGATGCCCTGTTGTTGCTCAGTGGTGTTTATGACATTTACCCGGTGGCACGAACGGACGTCGGCGATGAGCTTAAAATGTCACCGGCGGAAATAGCTCAATGGTCAATATACTCCGGGGTCAGTACAAACAGTCAACCGACGGTATTTGTGGTTGGAAAAGATGAAACCGATGACTTTATTCGCCAGACTTTTTTGGCTGCGCAATTGTTAAGTGGTGATGGAGAAGAAAACATTTTCCTGGTGGATAATGCCAACCACCTGACCCTGTTGACGCGGCTTTGCCAAAATGACGACGTGTTTGAAGCGGTTACAACGGACTTGATGGCCGGCTGGGAGTGATAATTCGAGAGGCGAAAAAACCTCCTGATACTCGCGCAATCGTTTGAACCAGATAGAAAAATGTCGTAGGTTCCGCTTAAGTCTGTGGATAATCACACATAATTCAGGCTATAAAATTTTGTAATGGGGAGTTCTATGAAAAAATATTTCTTGGCCGCTGCAACAGCAGTAGGAGTACTGAGTGGTTCGGCTGCAATGGCGGAACCGGTAAAAATCGGCATGCTGATCACTTTGTCCGGGCCACCGGCCGTATTGGGCAAGCAGTTGCGCGATGGTTTTCAACTGGCTATGGAAAAGCTGGACGGCAAACTGGGGGGCAAAACCACAGAGCTGATTATTGAAGATGATGAACTCAAACCGGATGTGGCTATTTCCAAAGCTAAAAGTCTGGTGGGAAGAGACAAGGTTGATTTCGTCGTCGGCACTGTTTTCTCCAACATGTTGGCTGCCGTATTCAAACCGATTATCAAATCGAACACATTTTTGATAAGCCCCAATGCCGGTCCTTCGGTTTTTGCTGGTAAAAACTGCAATCCGCTGCTGTTTGTAACGTCTTTCCAGAATGATCAAAACTTTGAAGTTCTCGGCAAACATGCCGAACAACAAGGATTTAAAAGCGTTTTCCTTTTGGCACCTAATTATCAGGCTGGCAAAGATGCAGTGAACGGCTTCAAGCGCCAGTTTTCGGGTAAAATTGTTGATACAGTCTTCACCCAGCTTGGCCAGAAAGACTATTCCGCTGAAATCGCAAAACTGGCTGCGGCCAAACCCGACGCACTGTTTACCTTCATGCCCGGCGGCATGGGTGTGCGCTTTGTCAAACAATTCAGGGCCGCTGGTCTTGCTGACAAAATGACATTCCTGTCCGCCTTTACGGTTGATGAAGCTACATTGCCGGCACAAAAAGATGCGGCTTTAGGGTTTTTCGGCGGCGCATCATGGGCACCGAATATGAAAACCCCCGGCAACGCCGAATTTGTCTCAGCCTTTGAAGGTAAATACGGTTATGTGCCCTCCGTCTATGCCATGCAGGGCTATGATACCGCCATGTTGCTGGATTCAGTCATTCGCAAAGTCGGCGATAACCTGAGTGACAAAAAAGCTGTTCGCAACGCCATTCGCGCTGCTGATTTCAAATCTCTACGCGGCAATTTCAAATTCAACACCAATCAGTTTCCGGTTCAGGATTATTATCTGATGAAGGTTGCCAAACGCGCCGATGGTAAATTCCAGACTGAAATTGACAAGAAAATCTTCAGTGCTGCCGGTGACTTCTATGCCAAAGACTGCAAGATGAGCTGGTAAATCCTCCCGGGGCCGGAATTTCTTTGTTCCGGCCCTCATGCCCACCTTTTTTCGAATCATGCCCCATGTCTACGACACTTATTCTCGTACAGGTTCTCAATGGGTTGCAGCTCGGTGTGCTGCTGTTTTTGATTGCGGCAGGATTGACGCTTGTGTTTGGCGTCATGGGGTTTATCAACCTCGCCCACGGCGTGCAATATATGGTAGGGGCTTATTTTGCCGTTGCCTTTTACGCTCTTACTCAAAATTTTCTGCTAACGGTGATACTGGCTTCAGCTTCGGCCCTGCTGCTGGGGCTGTTGTTTGAAGTCCTGATTTTCCGGCATCTTTATGACCGCGATCATCTCGATCATGTGCTGGCAACCTTTGGCATTATCCTGTTTCTCGATCAGGCAACAACAGTTTTATGGGGGCCCGAACCGCTTGTCATTCCCGAGCCCGACTTCCTTTCGGGATCAATCCCTTTGGTCGACGGCCTGTTGTATCCGGTCTATCGCCTGGCGATCATCGCTGCCGGTCTGACTGTCGCCGGCCTGTTGTGGTTCATGGTGACGCAAACAAAACTCGGCATGCTGGTGCGTGCCGGTGCAACAAACCTGGAAATGGTTTCAGCACTCGGGGTAAATATTCGCCGCCTGTTTATGCTGGTGTTTGGCTTTGGTGCCATGCTTGCAGGCTTTGCCGGTGTGCTGTCAGCACCGATATTTTCCATTGAGCCGGGCATGGGCGATGATCTTCTGATTGTGGCTTTTGTCGTCATCATTGTTGGGGGCATCGGCTCCATTCGCGGTGCCTTTATTGCCGCCCTCGTTATTGGTCTCGTCGACACTCTGGGACGCTCAATGATGACGGATATCCTCAAATTATTCATGGATGCCTCCGCCGCCAACCAGATTGGACCCGCCCTGGC
>JAJRTY010000082.1 GCA_024278055.1 Alphaproteobacteria bacterium
CCGCCAATCTCGACCTGATTTGGGGCCGAGCGGCGACCGACGCGGGTATCGGGAACCGTAAAGTCCTCGGCTTCATTGTAGGACTGCCAGGAGAATTTCCTTGAAGCCTTGACCCGTGGCAGAACATCGTCTGCAATCAGGGCATAATCTGGATTGGTGTAGGCGATCGCCACGGCCATCAAGGCCGGTTTGGTTGTGAATTGCTGGTTGCTTAAATTAGACATTCTAGTGTTCTCCGTTGGCAGAAATTATGAGTGCGATTAGCCGCGCATTGTCTGAGGGGCTATGTGAACCTGTCCCAGCACTGTGGCGGCACCCTTCTCCATGGCAAAGCCGATGATGCGAATTGTTGTACTGACACCGGGCACAGCCTTGATCGCCTTGCCATCGACATCTGACGTCAGGGGGTCACCGGCTTCGAATACACCGCCAAATTCGACGGTTCGAACAGCGTCCATATAGACATCGAGCCGTTCATTAGCGGCGACAGTGCCAACCTGCCCGGAAACGCCGAGAATAAGATCAGCTGCGGCTGCGGCCTGTTTGATTGTGCTGGCGGCGGCATCAAAGGCTACAATGCGGTATGGCTCGACAGCAGCGCTTACGGTCATGTTTTTGACCAGGCCCATTGAATTGAGGTTCATTATTTTGCTCCTTTGGTAACGGCATGGACAGCATCAGCTGTGGAAACTTCAATGCCTACCTCGCGTTGTTCGCGCTGGTGGGCACGGGCAAGACTGGCGATCTGGTTGGGATCATTGGCATCGGACGCATCAACCTTGCCGGTGATTTCAGTTTTGCCGATGACCTCGGGGGAGACCTCGAGGGCTTTACGGGTGTTTTCGAAGGTTTCTTCATTCGTGCACAGCGCCACATAGTGGTCTTTGCTGGCCGGTGTTATCTTGCCCGCAGTTATGGCTGCGGCAATCATGGTCTCGACTTTGCCGTCAAAAGCCACTTTGTCCTGCTCGCCTGCTTTCTTTTCGGCAGTCTCGGCGCGGGCAAGCACGGCGTCATAGTCAGCGCGCGGCATGAAATCATCAGTTGACGGCGTCTTGGCTTTGGCCTGGGCTGTGGCAAGTTCTGTTTTGTGAGCAACATCTGCTTTGGTGATGGCTGCAAGAATAGTCTTTTCGTCGGCGTCCTTGTCGAGGCCGAGGGCCAGGGCGATTTTTTCCATTTTGGGTTCCTTGGGGTTTTGTTGGTTGGCAATAGCGGTCATTTCGAACGCGGGGCGGTTGACCAGGGCAACGGCAACCAGCTCTGAAATCTCGCCACCGTCTTTGGCGGCAATGAATTCAGGTGAAATAAAGCGGTAAAGCTTTTCGGTAATCTGCCCGGCAGCCTTTGCGGACCACTCGGCAAATGCCCAAAGCGCTCCTTCGCGGAGTTCGAATTTCGTCAGCCAACCGGCAGCTTCAGAATTTCCGCCTTCATCAGCTGAGTAATGCGACCTGTGGTCATAATCAATCAGGATGGGTGTGCCCGCATCATTGAGTGATTTTGCCAGGGCTTCAACATCAGACATTTTAAACGACCGGCCATCATCGGTTTTGATGGTGGGGCCGCCTGGGAAAATCTGTATCCAGTCGGGCGCACCAGCCTCTTTTTCAGAAGCGGTTGCCAAGTGGATCGGATTGATGAATGATGTGCGCGTTGTCATGACCGGACAATGCAACGCCGCAAGCCTTCATATGCAGGTGAAGCCCTTCACCTGCAACGGTCCGATCCAGCCCAATTCCCGCCATCAGGCAATCCATGCGCAATTGGCAGGTTGGTCACCTTATTAAAATCAAATTTTAAAGGGTATTTAAACGCCTGGAGGCCTGTTGCCGGGATTTCAGCACCAACGGCGCAGCCAACGGGCCTGACGCGGCCCTGGGGCCTTAAATCCGCATGTTGATTTTTCGGACAAAAAACGCTATATAGGTATCGAGGCGCTGAGCCATACGAGTACCCGGACTTGATCCGTGTGGGTGTGCTCGACCCACCAGCGCCTTTTCTCTTTTTTCAATCAACAATCTTTTTGCCGCGGGCACGTTTGGCGCTGGTGGCAAAGATTGTGCGCACATAGAGAAAGCCTTCAACGGATTTACCAAGAACGATTTTCCAGAGCTTGTTGTTAAACTCGGCATAGATATCTACTCCGCCGGATCTCTTGCCTTCATGCCATGCGCCATCCTCGATGAGCTGATTGGCATTGGCCAGCAGATCCGTATCGAGAGCCCGGTGTTTACTTAATTTGGCAATTGCAGTCTGATTTGAAATGGCAATCATCGCACCGTTACCCTGCAGCAAAGCCTGCGCCCGCGGTGACATAGCCACCGGCATGTGCACACGCTCGGCACTGTTAAGCCAGGCGCGCGGCTGCGGCCCCTGCCAGAAGGCGCGCAAGGCAGTGGTTGCCGCCAGTTCCGGCATGGCTTCCAGCTTGCCCTGGTAAATCTTCATCAGATTGCGGCCGCGGTTAACACCGGGGTTGGTTTGCCAGCCGGGGTCAATGCCGATCGGCACCTGTATGGTCTTGCCGCTGCGCTTGTTGAACCAGGGCTTTGTTTCGATAACAGGTGCGTCATCACCCTCACTATAGCCATCCCGCTTGGCCTGGCGTCTGGTGATCTGGCGCACACCACAGCGACAGCCCCAGCCGTTGGGCGGATAATGGCTTTGCCACCATGGGTGATCAACCGGCAGAATTGTGCCAACCCATGACACGTGCTGGGGGCGTTTGCGCTCGGCACTGGAGAGTGTGTAACGCAGGAACGGTAAAAAACCTTTGGTGGCCAGTGTGCGTTCCCATTCGCCTGCGGCTCTGGCGGTGGCAACATTGGCCCAGTGGATGGTGCGCAAGCGCCTGAGACTGCCGAGCTGGGCCTTGACTTTTTGCCCGGTCTTGGGATCGACAACAATTTTCTGACCCCACCAACCCTTTTTACGCAAGGTCGGCTCAAGGTTTGCGGCAAAATCATCAAAGCTCTGCTGATTATCAATAGCCTGTTTGGCGGCCCCGCGAATATCATCAAGCACATCAAAGCCCGCGGACTTGGCAACCGTGAACGTGTGGCTGTGTTCCTGCGGTGCGATATCTCGCCAGTCGAATGTGGGCGTCTGGCCTTTATCGTCGAAATACCGGCGCACTGGTTCCGGCGCTGTGGTGAAGAGTTTGTCAGGCATTAATACCTCTCACGGCTGTTCGGGGCTTTGCCCCTGCCTGCGAGGGCGCGGCGCATAAGCGCCGGGGTCGTCGCTGTGCTCCTCCGGGCGGCACACCGAGAGATCCGCGACAGGGTATCCCCAAAACTCTGCGGCCTGGCACCCGGACGAGCGCAGCGTTGGACTAACGAGCAAGGCGAGTGCAGCCCCAGTGGCGCTTGAACGTTCTTAAAATGAGCGCCACCAAAAAACCAATTTTTCATAATCACTCATTCCCCAGGTCACCATCGCCGCGGGCCTTCATGGCTTGAATGGCGAGGGAACGTGCCAACTCATTTGTGGCCGGATCCATCTGGTTGAGACGTTGCAGGAACTCTTCATATCCGTTTGAATTATTTGCCGCGTCCATTATCTGTGCGAC
>JAJRTY010000083.1 GCA_024278055.1 Alphaproteobacteria bacterium
CTTCAAAAAGCCATAATGAGCGGCGGTGCCAAGCGGAACCCCGACCTGTTTGCCTTCCAGTTCCTTGACGTTGGTTTTGTCAATTTCCAGATTTGTGCGCACCACGCAGTTGTCGTTTTCCGAATAGGATACCGCGACATCAACAATCTGAATGTCCTGTCCGGCCGAAGCCGCGATGACAAATGGCGGAATACCTTGCGAGAACGAAATTTGCACATCACCCGCAGCCATGGCGGCAGACATTGCAGTTCCGGTATCAAATGATACCCACTTGATATCGACTCCGAGTTTTTCAGAATAGATTTTCTTGGTTTGCGCAAACTGGTTTGGTGTTGGCCATTCAAGGAAATAGGCAACGGTAAGCGCCTGCGCATTGGCACCCTGGGTGGTTGTCAATGTTGCAACCATTGAACTTGCGGCAAGCAGTGCTGCTGCACATACCCCACCAATTAACGATTTAATAGGTCTCATGATTTAACTCCTCCTGCTCCAGCGGTGATTGTTTTAATAAGATCATTGGTTCGCTGATTGCCAATGATCGTCTTCAAGAACCTGACAAGTCGAAAGACTCATCGGGAAAATATTTCTCAAGCCGTTTGTCTGCGGTTCTGGCATGTCCTTCCATGCCTTCCATGCGCGATATCCGGGCTGTTGCAATTGCCACCGGGAACATAACACCCGGCAGAGGCAACCGGTATCTGCCTTTGACCGGCGGTCAAGCCCGGCAATATTTCAATTTCACAATTGGATATTGTCGCCTTTTGCGCTTCGGCAAACCGGCAAATATTGTCATGGGCGAATTGGATATCGTCCTTGGCGCGCTGCGAAACGGCTTTTACCGCCGCTTCCATTTTCTCCTGAGATACGATGATTTCACCGTCCCACCGGTCGAACTCACGCGCCAGACGACGCGCCACGTCGTCACCACCAGTTTCCAGCTCATCCAGCAATTTTTGCACAATTGCCTGAACGTCTTCCTCGTCAATATGTGAATTCAGTTGCGTTGCCTTTTTAAGATAATGTCTCTTCATGCGCATTCGTGCAAAACTGCACCCTCTCGATTCTGGCTGCGCAATTCAGCACCGGAAAACTCAATGATTGCTTCTGCCAACACATCAATCGTATCCAGTCGGGGATAGTCTGCCGGTATTGCATCGGCAATAATTGACAATTCTGAACAGGCGATGAGCAAAATATCAGCGCCATTTTCGATCAGTTCCTGTGCTGATTTCGCCAGAAATTGCCGTCCAGCGATGTCATTGCTGTCAATCTTCAATGAACGGATGGTATCAAGCATCCGTTGTTGATCTGCCGGATAAAGCGTTTTGATGTCGAGCGATGAAAATGCCTTGTCAAAGATTCCGGTCATGCGAATTGCCGGTGATGCCAATATGCCAACGCTCCTGCCTGGCAGTTCCATATCGCCTATTCGCATGGCGGAAAGTTTGACCATATCCAACAGTGGGATACTGACCGCATCCTCGATTACCGGCACAAAATGGTGCGCGGTATTACATGGCATTGCCAATGCCTCGCATCCGCTCATCTCGAGTTGCCGGGCCATCGTGGCAATCACCGGGCCGGGATCGGCTCCGTTTCCGTCGATTATCGCCTTGATCCGCGAAGGGATCTGGGTGTTGTTATCGACAATCATCGGCACATGATCGCTGTCATCGGCTGCTGCCGTTTTGGCAATGACCCGCGCCATCAGCAGAACAGTCGCCTCCGGCCCCATTCCACCAAGAATTCCAATTGACCTGATTTTGCGGTCTGCGTTCATTCACTTTCCCCCTCAAGTGAAAGCTCTTGGACACAGACAGCAATAATCTCGCCGATTTGCTCGCAATCCTGCTGCGAGAAGGTCAATGGAATACGAATGTCAAACAGGCTTGAAAGTATAGCGTCAGTTTTTGGCAGTTGCTGGGCTTCGACATAACGCCAACTTTTGTGGTTGCTGGTAAAAGCTACCGGCTCGTCATTGCCAAACCACTTCAGTTCAACGCCCAGTTTCTGATTGGCTTCAATGAAATTTCTGGCTTCTCGAGCGGTAATTCCAGGGATAAGGAACTGAAAAGAACTGCCAACAAAGGACTCATCTTTTGGACGCATCGGAAGCTGCACTGCATTCAGTTTGCAAAGCCTTTGTTCGATGATGCGGTAACGCTTGTTCCATCGCTCAATATTGTTTTCAAGGTCAGCCAGTTGTGGTCGCAATATTGCAGCGCGCAGATTATCCATCCGTCCCGAGCAATTGGGAGTATCCAGCCGGATAGTGGCAAACACTGATGGATCGGGGGCGGCTCCATGTTTTTCATACAGCATGTAGGAGCCGGAGAGGATTATCGCCCGTGCCATAAATTTGGCATCGTTCGAGGTCAAAATTCCGCCCTCTCCGGAATTCAGGTGCTTATAGGTCTGGGTACTGAAACATGCGGCAAGTCCAAAATTGCCGCTATTTCTGCCCTGCCATTTTGCTCCCATGGTGTGGGCGCAATCTTCAATTAAAATAGCGTCATTGGCGTCGACAATCGCCATTAATCTGTCCATATCAGCAATATGTCCGCGCATATGTGACAACAGTAAAAAACGTGCCGCAGTCGCCTTGAATTTGGCAGCAAGATCATCGAGATCAATCACCAGATTATCGGTAATCTCGACAAAGACCGGTTTCCCCCCTGCCCCAACAATTGCTCCTGGTACCGGTGCCAGCGTGAATGAATTGGTCAATACGGGTTCACCGGGTTGCAGCCCGGCAGCCCGCAGCGCAATGTTCATTGCATACCCGCCTGATGCACAGGCCAGACAATAGTCGCTGTTTTGATAGGTTGCGTATTCCTGCTCCA
>JAJRTY010000084.1 GCA_024278055.1 Alphaproteobacteria bacterium
GCTGTTGCAGGCCCCAACATTTGAAAATTACACCTCAATAATCAGCGACAGCTATTACATATCCTTTTTCTGGTCACTGGCGATGGCGCTTACCACCGTGGTTTTGCTGTTTATCATCTGCTACCCGATCGCCTATGGCATGGCCAGATTATTCAACCGGTGGGCCAATCTGGTTACAGCACTTATTGCCGTTCCCATTCTTATTTCAGAAAACATCAGACTGTTTGGCTGGGTTCTGATCTTGCTCAAAAACGGTATTTTTGATGGCTCCATGCAAAGCCTGTTTGATATGTCAATTTCAGGCTTCCTGTTTACAGTGCCCGCTATCGTCTTAGGTCTGGTCTATGTCTACCTGCCATTTACGCTTTTCCCGCTGGTTATCGGAATTTCCATGGTTCCTGAAACACTGAAAGAAGCAGCCTCTGATCTTGGTGCCACACGCTGGCAGATATTTCGCGAAATCGAGTTGCCACTGTCGATGCCGGGTTTGATGATTGGTGGCATATTGACGTTTGTGCTGGTGCTGGGATCTTTGGCGGAAGCCAAAATTCTGGGCGGGCAGGCCATTGTCATGATTGCTGACGACATTGAATCGTCCTTCACCTTCGCCCAGAACTGGCCCAAGGGCTCAGCCTTGTCAGTGCTGCTGATCGCTCTTTCCGGCAGCATTGTTTTTCTCTTATTCAGACGTGTGGACCTTGACCGCGTCATTGGCAGGCGGTGAGAACATGGAGGCATCACGCTCACAAAAACTGTCACGCCGCCTTATAATTCTCTGGACAACAGTGGTCATTGCCTTTTTATATGCGCCAATGGTTGCCGTTGTTCTGGCATCTTTTTCCAAGCAACGCTATTTCAAATTCCCCATCCAGAGCTGGACCGACAAGTGGTATCAAAAAGCCTTTTCCTCATTGTCAGTACGCGAACTATTATGGACCTCCCTGTCTGTTGCCGCCCTGGTCACCATCATCTCGGTGGTCCTGGCGTTTTTAGGCGCGCTTGCCTTTGCCAGATATGACTGGAAGGGCCGCAAGCTTTATCAACGCCTGATCCTGCTGCCAATTTTCTTTCCCCAGGCTGTACTCGGCCTGGCAATGTTACTGTGGTTCTCGGCCATTGGCATTACCACCAGCTGGCAGACAGCCGTGTTTGCCCATCTGGTGTGGATTACCCCCATTGTCATCTTGATCATGTCGATACAGGTCTACAGCTTTGATCCGGCTCTGGAAGAAGCAGCGTATGATCTGGGAGCAACGCGCTGGCAGGTGCTGACAGAGGTAACGCTGCCGATCCTGTCGCCGGGAATAATATCAGGCGCAATTTTCGCGTTCTTACTGTCGTGGGGAAATTTCCCCTTATCACTTTTTACCACCGGTGCCGATCAGACCATTCCCGAATGGCTCTATGCAAAAATGGTGTCGGGCTACACCCCCATGGTACCGACACTGGGATCGTTGACCTTATCAAGTGCCGCTGTATTTTTGTTGATTGCCTATATTATCTGGCTGGCAATAAGTGCGCGGCGGCGGCGAATGGAAAATAGATAGATACGAAAGGAAATCAAAATGCTGACATCAATTGCAGGCAGATCAGTCATCGTAACCGGTGCAAGTAAAGGCATCGGCAAAGGCATTGCCCGCGTATTTGCCAATCAGGGCGCAAAAGTCCTGGTGGTCTCCCGCACCCTTGATGAGGCCCGGGCCGTGGCCGAGGAAATCGGTAACGGAGCTTCTGGGTTTTCCGCCGACATCGCCAACTGGGAGCAATCTCAGGCCATGGCCGAGGCTGCGGTTGAGCGCAATGGCGGGCTTGATATTCTGTGCGCCAATGCTGGCATATATCCGCAAACCAATATTGAAGATATGGACCCGGAAGAATGGGACCAGGTAATGGACACGAACCTCAAGGGTACGTTCCTATCGGTTAAAGCCTGTCTGCCGCATTTGAAAAAATCCGATCAGGGCCGTGTCATCCTGACCTCATCCATCACCGGACCGGAGACCGGATTTCCCGGCTGGTCACACTATGGTGCCAGCAAATCCGGCCAGCTTGGTTTTATGCGTACCGCATGCATCGAACTTGCCAAACACGCCATCACCATGAATGCGGTTTTGCCCGGCAACATCTATACCGAAGGTCTTGATGGTCTGGGCGAGGAATATCTCGCCACCATGGCGGCATCCATCCCATTGAAAAAAATCGGTGCTGTCGAAGATATCGGCAATGCAGCTTTGTTTCTGGCATCCAAAGAAGCCAATTACATCACCGGCCAGACAATCATCGTCGATGGCGGTCAGATATTACCGGAATCTCTCGAAGCGCTGGAATAATTTGCGTGCTCTCACCCCTCATCCTGCCGCGTAGCGGTCGGATGAGGGGTGAGAGCCAGCCTGGGATTTTTCGAAAACTCTTATGCGTTGCTAAATAGCGCCCGCAGTTGTCGCGGCGACACGCCGGTCCAGCGACGTACTGCGCGCGAAAATGCGCTGAGTTCTGAATAGCCCAACAGAAAAGCTATCTCTGAAAACGGCAGATGGCGTTGCCTGATGTACATCAGCGCCAACTCGTGCCGGGTGGTTTCTATCAGATCCTTGTAAGCCACACCTTCATGCGCCAGTTCACGACGGATAACGGCAGGTGATAATCTTAAACTCAAAGCCACCTGCTCCATCGAAGGATAGCCATCGGGAAGTTGTGTGCGGATAGTGTTCTGTATACGGCCTATCAAAGATACCGGCTGGTCGTTTTCTTTACCCACCGTCTCCAGGCACGTCTGCATGATCGTCATCAGTGTCAGATCACGACCGGGCATGGAACGTGTCATTGTATCGGGTTTAAACAACAGGGCATTGACCGGTTGAGAAAAATACACCGGCGCGGAAAAGGCGGCTTCATGATCTTTCCAGTTTTCCGGTTTGGCATGTTCAAAATGAACTTCTTCAGGCATCCAGCCAGCCCCGCAGCCTTCACGAATGACGTTCAAAAACATACCGAGAGAAAGTTCGGCATCCTGTCGGCGCTCGACAATATCGGGGGCCTGAATTTGATATTCCAGCCGCATCAACCCGCTGTCATCTTCACATAACGACATGATCGAAGATTCCTGATGATAGCGAAAAAGCCCCACCAGATTTGCCAGAGCAACCCCTAATGTGGGCGAAGAAATAGCCGCATAGCCCCAAAGGCCGAGATCCTTTGGTGAGAACTGATTGCCAAACCACAGGCCAAAATTATCATGTTTGGATATCCGTGAAGCTTCTTCAAACAATCGACAAAATGAAGACAGGCTCAATTTCAAGGTCGGCTCACCCGCCATTTCCGGGGCAATGCCGGCGTGGCCAAAGGTGCGATCAACATCGCCGCCCATTTTCTCGATGAATTCAACCATACCGGTGGCGGCAGCGGCAAGCACAGCAGGATTTGAGCCGGCAACACTTTGCCCGCAAACCGGACGTTCGAGATAGTGGGTAGCAATATTCACGCTTCACCCCCAGGCCTGATTACAAAGTTATATTCTTTGCTGATCGATAATCTTTGCACACCAGAGCGGGCGGGATCAAGGGTTGGCGCTCAATTAGCTGAAATCTGCAATATACCTTCGACACAATGCATCGGTTTCACGGCTGTATGTCACCCCCATAGACTGGGCCAGATCGGTTTCCGAGTGCGAGCCGATCCAGGCCACCAGCAGCAATCTGCGCAACATGACAAAGGTGGGGATTTCCGCTTCATCTTCTTGCGGTAAATCGATAATTTTACGATACCCCTTAACCCAGGATTTGATCAGGTCGGGTACTTCAGGCCGGGTTTCAAAGAAAGACACCGTGGTGGCGCAATCATACATCAACCAGCTGAAGCCACAGTCGTCAAAGTCAATAACCTTGGTAATGTCACCATCAATCAGCAGGTTGGCCAGCCGCATATCGCAATGTATCAGACCAAAGCGATCAGAAGATTTTCCAAATTCCGCCAGGCGATGCTCAATCAAATCAACGGTTTTGCCAAACAGCTCTATGCGCTCAGCGTCCAGCCCCATGCCATCGCGCCAGCGCCCCCAGTGCGGATTGGCGCCCAGCGAGGTTTCAAAATCCCAGGTAAGACGCTCGAAGCCCTGGGGCAGTTCCCATGTTTTCACATGCGCGTGCATGCGTGCGGTCGTTTCGCCCAACACTTCAAAGGGCGCGCGCAAATCATCTTCCTCCTCAGAAGGCTCAACGCCACTTTCCCATTCAAACAGCACCACGTGGCGGGGATTAGGCATGTTCGCATGGCTTATGGTTTGAATGTCTTCACCATCGAGACCCGCCACGACTGCCGGTGTAATGGCGGTTCCGCTCGCCCGCAAGGCTTTGGCCCAGGCCAGCTCCGAGGCGATGGCGTTTTTGCTGTGATAGCCTTCACGGTGAACCCGCAAAGCCCAGCATCGTGACGCATCAGGGGCCTCAATCCTGTAGGTTGCGTTTTCTGACAGGTTGATCATGCGGGCGCTGGCACCAGCCGGCAACTCAAACCGGTCAAGAGACGCCTCTGCAAGTTGTTGCAGGCAAATCAACTGTTCTTCATGAGAAAGCTCGTCAAATGCAGCCATAAACTGTTTCCGCCACTTTTATCTTCACCTTAAGACTACACCGGTAAAGGGCATGTCACTTGACAGTAAAACAGTTACATTTGACACAGCATCAGCCTTTGCTGCAAGTACGGTACCACCCGACCCTGTCAAGTTTATATCCCTATGTGTCAAGTGCTTAACAGATATCTCAGGCATGCTCAACATAATGAAAGAGGTGTCTTTTGAGTATCGAAAAACTCGAATTCCTGGAGCAGTCGAAAACCTTCTGGAATCCGAATAAAACCCAGTTTTGGCAGGATGTGGGCGTTGATCTGGTGATCGACCGCCGCGAAGGCTATTGCCTTTATGACATGGATGGCAAACGCCTGATTGACGTCCATCTTAATGGCGGCACCTACAATCTTGGCCATCGCAATGCCGAACTTATCGAAGTGCTCAATGCCGGTGCCAAACGCTTTGACATGGGCAATCACCACTTTCCCGCCCTGGCGCGCACAGCTCTGGCCGAGGCATTGGCCAAATGCACGCCGGACGGGCTGCAATACACGATCTACGGTGCAGGTGGTGCCGAAGCGATTGAACTGGCGATTAAATCCGCCCGTCACGCCACCCAGAAGCGCAAGATAGTCTCAATTATCAAAGCCTATCACGGCCATTCCGGCCTCGCGGTCAAAACCGGCGATGAGCGTTTTTCCAAGACATTTCTGTCCGAAGACACGCTTGGCGAATTTATTCAGGTACCGTTCAATGACCTTGATGCCATTGAAGAAGCTCTAAAGGGTAAGGATGTTGCCGCCATCATTATGGAAACAATCCCGGCAACCTATGGATTTCCGATGCCCCACGAGGGTTATCTGCCCGCCGTCAAAAGCCTGTGCGAGCGCTATGATGCCCTCTATATCGCTGACGAAGTACAAACCGGCCTCATGCGTACCGGTGAACTCTGGGGCATCACCAAATATGGTGTCACACCGGACATTATGGTGATTGGCAAAGGCATTACCGGCGGCATGTATCCAATTTCGTGTTGTGTCGTCAACGAGCGCGCCGGCCAATGGCTCAAACAGGATGGTTTTGCCCATATGTCAACCGCTGGCGGGGCAGAACTTGGCTGCATAGTCGCATTGAAAGTGCTCGAAATCACCCAGCGGCCCGAAGTTGCTTCCATGGTCGGGTACATCTCGGACTTTATCCGCGCAGGCCTCGATGATATTCAGGCACTTTACCCGGATTTTTTCACCGGAATTCGCCAGAACGGTGTCATCATGGGGCTGGAGTTTAATGACCCGGAAGGTGCCAAGCCGGTGATGCGACATCTTTATGACCATGGTGTCTGGGCGATTTTCTCAACCCTTGATCCGTCTGTTTTGCAGTTTAAACCCGGTATTCTCATGACCCAGAGCCTGTCTGAAGATCTCCTCGCCCGCGTCGAAGTCGCTATTGGTCTGGCAGCTAAAGAAGTTATGGGCACCAAACGCAGAGACATGATGTGATGGACCCGGCCATAGCCAACCTCGTTGATATTTCCGCGTCCCCCGCCGCCATGCATGCCGCAGCCGACATAGTGCTGGAACGGGCCAGATGGGCATCGCAGGTGTTTCAGCGCTATGATCGCGACACAACGCTCACCATCGCTGATGCAGTAGCACAGGCTGCCCACGACAATGCGGCAAAATATGGCGACTGGGCAGTCAAAGAGACCGGCTTTGGCGTTGCCGATCACAAGAGGTTAAAAAACGAACTCACCGCCAAGCCCCTGGTTGATTATTACCGCGATCGCGATTTTATTAACCCCAGGTTTGATGCCGACAAAAATATTATCGAAGTCCCCAAACCCGCCGGTGTGGTATTTGCGCTGGCCCCCTCCACCAATCCGATTTCAACCATCTATTTCAAGATCCTGTGTGCCCTGATAACCCGCAATGCCATCGTCATCAGCCCCCATCCCGCCGCTCGCGAATGTTCCGTTGATGCCGTCAACACACTGATAAAAGCTGCCGAAGACGCCGGTGCCCCTGAGGCGGTAATTCAGGTCATAGAGCGCCCCACCCTGGCGCTGATTGATGAGTTTATGGGCTCGGATAAAACCAATGTCATCCTGGCAACCGGTGGCAGTGCCATGGTGCGGGCGGCATACTCATCCTCCAACCCCGCCATTGGTGTCGGTCCCGGTAATGCGCCGGTTTTTGTCGAGGCAAGCGCTGATCTCAAACAGGCAGCCGCCATGATTGTCGACAGCAAATCATTCGATAATTCGGTTCTGTGTACCAATGAATCAGTCTTGATCACCCTATCGGAAATATCTCAGGCGCTTCTGCGTGAGCTTGGCCGCAACAAATGCCATATCTGCAAACCCGACGAGGTTGAATTGCTGCGCCGGTATCTTTTCCATGATCGCGGCTTTAACGTCGAAGCCCTTGGCCGTGATGCCACATGGATTGCCGGGCAAGCCGGGTTCAAGGTTCAGCGCAACACAAAAATCCTGCTCACGCCCATAGAAAAAATTGGTGTCGGTGAAGTGTTGTCGCGCGAAAAACTGTGCCCGGTATTGGGCTATTACGTTGCCACCAGTGTAACCCAGGCCATCACTCAGGCCCGCGCCCTGTTGCGCTATACCGGAGCCGGGCATTCGGCTGCCATTCACTCAAACGACAATCAGACAATTATGGATTATGCCGCCGGTGTCGAAGTATATCGCGTCATCGTCAATGTACCATGCAGTCAGGGCGCTGCCGGATTTGCCACCAACCTTGCGCCCACATTCACCATTGGCACCGGCTATTTCGGCCGCTCATCCGTCGGCGAAAATGTCGGGCCGCAGCATCTGGTGAACTGGACCCGCATTGCCTGGAACAATCAAACTTCCGGCCAGATAAATGATTTTCAAACAGCTACACTTACACACCGTGGCAGACTGCCAAAAGCACCTGCCGATGGTGTGCCGGGACAATCACGGGTAAGACGCGAGGTGTCTGATATCTCTCCCCGGACACCGGCGCGCACCGATCCCGAATTACGCGAAGAAATTCGCCGAATTATCGCCGAAGAACTGCGCTCGGCGCTGAAGGAATGACCCATGGCTGATTTGCGTTCCTTCATATTCATCGACCAGTTGCAGCCGCAAACCATGTCTTATATGGCATCGTGGATGCGCGGCTCCCTGCCGCGCGCGCATGTGGCAGCCCAGATCATTGAGGTCGCCCCGGGTCTGGATATCGAAAACCTCACCAATATTGCCCTCAAGCACGCGGGTGTTCACGCCGGTATTCTGGTGGTTGAGCGCCAGTTCGGCTATCTCGAGTTTCATTCCCGCGATACTTCTGCTGTAAGGGAAGCTGCACAAGCCGTGCTTGATAATCTTGGCGCTGAAGCAGAACATGCCATGGCGCCGAAGATATTGGGGTCCAAAATCGTCACACGCATCGATAACCAGCACGCTTTTTTGATCAACCGCAACAAGCTCGGTTCCATGGTTTTGGGTGGAGAATCGCTGTATCTTCTCGAAATGCAACCAGCGTCTTACGCAATTCTGGCAACAAATGAAGCCGAAAAGTCTGCCAACATCAAGGTGGTTGATTATCGCATGATCGGTGCCAACGGGCGGGTTTATCTCTCGGGCGGAGAATCCGAAATCCGCAGTGCGCGCGAAGCCGCTGAAGCAGCACTTGGCGGTTTTGACCAGGGAGAGACAGTATGACGACAGATGCCGTCAGATCCCTGATACGCGAAGTGCTGGCCGAAGAACTGGGGCGCGTTGCCCGCGAGCGTTCAACAACCAGAGAGATCGTCTCGATACAGACCAACGAAGATTTGCAGGCACTGGTTCAACATATTGTCAAAATTAGCCGCGATAAATCCATGCGCGAGCGGATCATCGCAGGCGATCATGTTTTTGTGCTTGATAGTCAATCGAGTGTATCAGTGGCAAAAACCCTTGCACCGGCCTCGAGTGACGTGGTGCAGATAACGCAAGGGTTTTTGTCTGAGCGCGCAATAGAAGCTCTTCCCGCCAACACCCGCGTGGTCCAGCTTGGACACGGAGTGCGCTTTACACCGCTGGCCCGCGACCGGTTGAGACAGCGGAAGATAACAGTTGAAAGGATATAGACTATGGTCAGAGGACGCGTTACCGGCAGGCTTTGGGCAACCAAGCGCATCGACACATTGCCCCAGGGCGCTTTGTTGAATGTGGAGTTGGAAAACGGCACCCAGATCATCGCACTGGACCCGCTTGGCTGTGGGGAAGGTGAAGATGTGCTGATTACCCAAGGCTCCGTTGCCGCCGGTTTTTTTGACAATATCAAAGCCCCCATCGATGCGCTTATTATCGGCTCCATCGATGCCGACAAATAAGCATAACAGCCAATTTTTATTTTAAATCAAACAGGAGAAAGATAAATGTCAAATGAAGCAATAGGAATGATTGAAACCAGAGGGTTTGTTGCCGCTTTAGCTGCTGCTGACGCCATGGTGAAAGCTGCAAACGTAAAAATCGTCTCGCGTGAAGAAGTCGGCGCCGGACTTGTGTCCGTGGTTATTCAGGGTGACGTCGGCGCGGTCAAGGCTGCCACCGAAGCCGGTGCTGACACTGCCGGGCAGGTTGGCGATCTGATATCCGTTCATGTCATTCCACGCCCGCACTCAGACCTCGGTAAACATTTTACGGCGAAAAAATAACCGTCGATAACCGGATTTCCGCCGGGTCAATAATAGTTTTGACTGCTGATAAATGCAGCAGAGGGTTGGCCTTGCCAAATGAGTGAATACCAATGACTGAACTCCGCGTATACCTGCCCATTGAGGACCTGCAACCGCAGTTTGCAGCTTACATGGCAACGCCAACGCGCGCGCGCGGCTATCCGCCCTTTGTCGGCGACCACAGTCTCATTATCGAAGTGGCACCCGCGCTGGCCATCCATCGCGTCACCGACCTGGCCCTAAAGGCTGCACCCGACCTTGAACCGGGGATATTGTTCACTGAACGTCATTTTGGCCTGCTTGAATTGCACGCGAGCAAACGCGAAACAGTTATGGCCGCCGGTCAGGCAATTCTCACAGGCATCAATTGTAAAGCCGAGGATCAGCTCAAACCGCAAATCCTGTTCACCGATATCATAGAAAACCTCTCTGACCAGCATGCGGTGATCTATAACCGCATGCGTGAAGCCTCCATGATCCTGCCCGGACAATCTTTGTTGCTTTATGAAATGGCCCCGGCCCTGTTTGCCGCCATGGCCGCAAATGAAGCTGAAAAAGCCGCACCGGGCATAACTCTGGTGGATGTTCAGATGATGGGAGCATCAGGGCGCATTTCCATGGCCGGAAAAACAGCCGACCTCCAGGTTGCGCAAAAATGCATAAGCGAGGTTCTCGGCGCTGTTGCCGGCAGGTAGCGACAAGGCCGGGACTAAGACCAGCATCGCCGGTCATCTCACTGCTTTTGTCACATTTGCGATCTGTCGGTAATATCTGGAAATTATCTCTCCACACCCTCTTTCCTGCACAATACAAACCTTCTCCGCCAGAAAAACCCAGCTTAAATCATTGTTGTAAAACCCGTTTTCGGGATTCACGATCGAATCACGCCACTTGAAGGATCGTGTTCAATGAACACAAGGCGGTTTCGCTGACACAGGGCAAAATATGCTTTTCACACCTTGTTGAGTAACTCGAAATTGTCAGGGGTTCATCTGAAATTCTGATTGTCAACTGTGTAAGAACAACCCATGACCTTAATCAAAACCACCTTCCCGGGGTACTGGCTCTCCCTCCAGATGATTGATGGTCATGGGTTCTTTCTTTCAAAGTTTTCAACCAACTCGCAATAATGCCGTTACCGTCTGAAGAAGTGAAATTGGCGACAGGCCGGGGGATACAGGTTTTGTCTGAAGTACATCAAGCGCAGCACATACATCCGCAATCGAATTTTTTTCTCGACTGCGAGAGGCATTTGGCAGAAACTTCATCAGTGCGGTTTCAGGATCGCCACGTTACCAATTTTTTGAGCACACTCAGTTATTTGCCTGATGAAAAACAAACCCCCGCTTCTATCGCGAACCGCCGCTCATTGCTGAGCCTCGCCTCGCAGCTCAAAGATATTTTTCACCTGCCAACCCGACACTCTTCAAAGGCTAGTTTTTTTGGTGCAATAATCGAGCCTGAAACATTCGGGTTTTTTGGCATCAGTGAAACGCCGGTTGGCGTTGGCGGGCGCGGCTTTACTGTCCAGCAGGCCTTCGAGAGCTGTGTTGGCGAAGCTGCTGAATATCTGTCTTTCCTCGAGCGGTCAAATGATCCTCTCATCACCCTGAGAAATAGCGATGACGGCATGCTGCCACACGAACGTGACTGGGTGCAGGCGGCATTGGGACTGGACAAATGTGATGTCTCCACAATGAACAGGCGGATTGAGGCCAGTTCATTGGTCAATAATCGCACTATCTGGCTTCCCGGCGAATTGATTTTAAGGCAACCCGGCAAGGGGCGTTGGACAACATCGCGCCCCGCTGAAAGTAATGGTGTCGGCGCCGGCAAGGATTACTATCACGCCGTTTTTTCCGGCGTGACGGAAGTGATAGAACGTGATGCCTTTGCCTTGTGGTGGGTTGGCCAAAAACCCGCATACACATTAAACCCGGAAGTTGAAAACGATCGCGAATTCAAACAACTCATTCAGGATTGCCACGGTGCCAGCGATCGCCAGGTATGGTTTCTCGATATTTCAACCGAGATAGATGTCCCCGTAGTTGCGGCATTGTCTTCCATGCCTGATGGCAGTGCTGTTGTCGCCGGTTTTGCTGCCGACCCGGATCCTTTTATAGCTGCCAAAAAGGCGTTTCTTGAAATGTGTCAAATGGAAATTGCCCAGGAGATATCGGTTATCAGGCACGAATATTTTGGCGAAGAACGACTGACTGCACAAGATCACATCTGGCTCGAACGCCATAAAAGCCTATCCGTCAAAAAATACCCCCGACTAACCCAAAAAAAGCCAGCCACCCGCCCCCTTTTGGCCACCTCGTCAGATCCTCATAACACGGTCATTGAGATGCTCAATCAATCCGGTTTCACTCCTTTCGTTGTCGATCTCAGTCGAGCCGACATAAACATACCCGTCGTCCGCATTGTTGTGCCCGGGCTACAATCAGCAAAAGTCGATTGGGTAAGCCCAAGGTTAAAAAAAATTGCCGGAAAAACCGGTGCCGATTATCGTGGTTTTGAAAACAAACTCTCTCCCATTTGATTACTTTGGTAAATTGTGGAACAATCGATTTTTGCGCAATTTTATTGAGTTAATTTATTTGGGACGTGGATGGGTACACTGGCATCTGTCCAGCGGCTTGCTGTTGGTGAGCGTTGGATAGTAAAATTAATTAACGGTTTCGCGCTGGAAAGCTCGAACGGGGAACAAATAACAATCACAAATCGCAAGGCGCGCGGCATCCTTGCTTACCTGGCCCTTGGTCAAAACCAGATTGAAAGCCGCGAACGTATCGCCGGTCTGTTGTGGAGTGAGCGGGACGAAGAGCGTGCGCGCGCATCCCTCAGACAATGCCTCAAACAACTTCGTGATCAATGCGACAAAGCAGGCTTTGGCGGATTGCAGGCTGAACGGCAGGAAGTCCTTCTCGATAAAAAACTCATTCACCTTGATCTCAACGCCATAGACGATGATCTAAAAAAGGGCCATGTCAGTGACATGCTGATGGAGGGGCGATCAATACCCGAGTGTATTCTTTATGGGTACGAAACACTGGATGAATCTTTTGGTGCCTGGCTCTATGTGGTTCGGCAGCATTGGCATGATCGGTTGAATGGTGGCTTGCAAACCATCATGAAAAACAAGGATTTCAGCGCCTCTCAAACTTCCAGGGCGGCTGAGGCGCTGGTAAAAATTGATCCAACCCATGAAGAAGCCCATCGCCATTTAATTCGCCACTACGCTGATATGGGCAATACACCCGCCGCCTTGAAACAGTATAATACTCTCTGGGACCACCTCGACAAAGAATTCGATATGGAGCCGGACGGCCAAACCGTCAACCTTATTGGAGAGGTCAAGGGTGGCACCTATGTAACATCCAACCGCATTGTGGTAACCGCAAACTCGTCGGGCAAGGCTTTAGTTACACCAAAAGAAAAGCTGCCGGTCATTGGTATCCGAAATTTTGTTCAAGCTGGCCCGTGGAGGCGTGAAAAATACCTGATTGATGGCTTCAGACGCGAAATGGTAGCAGCACTCATTCGATTTAGAGAGTGGTCCATTATTGAGCAAGGCCAGCCGTTGGATGAAATCGCGCAGAGCACCGATGATGCCATCGCTTCGCGGAGTGTGACGGATTATTCGTTGGAAGGCTCTTATCTGGAAGATGGTGACAGTGTTCACATGATAATAACCCTGAAAGATACCGGGCAATCCCGATATGTGTGGAGTGAACGTCTCGACTTGACCGGGGAAAGCTGGTTCAAGGCACAACGGCTCATTGTTCGGCGCGTAGCAATATCGCTCAATGTTTACCTGTCAATTGACAGGATGCAGCGAACAACCGGACAAATTACAGTCTCCTCCGATATTTACGGCCGCTGGCTTCTCGGCCAGGAATTAAGTTATCGCTGGCGACTTGAAGATGAAGAAAAAGCTGAAGAAATTTTTCGCTCCATCATCGATGATAGCCCTCAATATGCGACCGCCTACAGCAGCCTGGCGCAGATCATGAACTCCCGCCATCACATCTATCCAGGTACTTTTCGTTCCGATGAACAGCACATCGAAGCCCTGGAGTTAGCCAAAAAAGCCGTCAGAAATGACCCGCTTGATTCCCGAACCCAGCTTTCATTAGCCTGGTCGTATGCAATGAATGCCAGTTACGACAAGGCAATTCTCAACTACCGGCTCGCCGGCCAGTTAAATGAAAATGACCCATGGACACTTGTCTCCAGTGCGCTTGGTCTGGCATATTGTGGCGAACCCGACGAAGCTGCGAGCTTAAGCGAACAGGCTCTTGCGGTCGGCCTGAGCTCATCTCCGCTGCACCTCGCCTATCGCTCCGGTGTTCTTTTTATATGTGGGGACTATGAAGCCTGCATTGAAGCTGCCAGCCGGTCCAAAGACACGATTGGATATGTGTCCGCATGGAAGTCTGCTGCGCTGGCTCACTTGAAACACCACAATGAGGCACGTGAGGAGGCGCAGAAGTTTTTGCTGGTTACACGAGAAAACTGGCGCGGCAACACGGAGCCGAGTGACGCAGCGATTGCCAAATGGCTGTTACATTGCTTTCCAATACGTGACCAAAAGGTTTGGAAACGCCTGCGTGATGGCTTGGCTCTCGCAGGCGTCCCGGTTGAATAACATACACAGCGCTTGGGCTTACGTGCCTATTTACAATGGGCAAACGTGTAATCGGCAATACGACTGTACAGCACATCTATATTATCCAGTTTATCGCCAAGCCCGGAACCGGGCACCAGTTGGCGAAGATAGAATTTATGAAAACCGTAATCACTGCCATCGGCTTTGTTTTCTTCTTCTGATTGCTCAACCAGATCTTTGGGTGGCAAGCGCACAATATATGTTTCGTTGTCAGGCTGAATAAAAACAATGCGGCAAATCCTGTCGGGTAACCTGACCATCTGGTTTTCACCATCTTCAAGCGGCCACAACTCGCCCTTGAGCCCTGAGCCTTCGATAAGCGGACCATCAGGATCGGCGGGGTTGGGACCGGAGGGTTTTCCGACGTCAGCCACAGTGCGCGCAGTCAATCCATCGCCAAAATCCAGGTCTGTTCCGGCAGGCCACGAGCCAGTTCCTTCTTTGGACCATTTAGCAACCTTGTCGCGGCCAAGACCGACATAATTGGGGCCAAGGACATTTCTACCTAACTTCGTCATTTTCTTTCTCCTGTTATTGTTGATGTAGGTTCACTCAGATAAATGCCGGAAACTCATCACCTTCCCCGGCATTAAAATCAGGGTTGTCTTTTACTTTACCGGCGATCCAGCCAATAATTTCCGGCATGGTATCAGGCACATTGTTTTCAAAGATAATCTGCGCCAGCTCATTCACTTCCGGGTCATCCTCGATGAAAATCTTTGTTTGGTTTTTGGCTGAAAAAATAACTTCGGCAACAATGATGGAGGACATAAAACCCCATTTAAAACCATCTTCGAACTTGTATGCCTCAGACAGCAAATAGAAGAACAGGGGCGGATCATTGAGCAGCTGCGAAATCTCCTCGGTGGAAAATTCAATGTCATCCTCGGCATTGAGCCAGTCACCGAGAACTGTTTCAGTCCAGTGGCTGTCAAACTGACGCCGGTATTCTTCAAAAATTTCTCCGTCAACCGGCTCCAGCAGGGTTTCCAGACTGGTCATTATGGATTTGACCGAGCGCAGCCCGGTGTTGGTACTGCGCAGAAGATCACGAAAGATCAGCCCGGTGCCATTGCCATTTACGTTAGGGAAAAAACCTAATTCGCTTTTTCGCAGAGCGCCAGCCATGAACGGGCTGATGCGTCTGCTTGATTGTGGGTTCGCGGGATCTTTAACCTTGAAAAACTTTGACCAGCTTATGAGCCAGGTTGCCTTGATCGGTACAAATTTCAAAAACCGTGCCGATGATGATCTAAGCGCATCACTCAACCTTAAATGGCCCGTAGCAGAACCTACCCCTGCTTCAGTTGATAGTGTGTCGTTGACTTTGTAATCATCGAGCACCATCGCGTGGCCAAGCCGGAATGCCGCATGGGAAAATTCCACCGGCATCCGCTGGTCGCGTTGCGAACCAAGTGTCCCGCTGGCAAGTTTTCCCTGCGTATACAATTTCCAGACATCTTCGTTGAGTGTTTTTTTGAGAAAATCATTTTCCACCGCGCGTCGGTAAACCAAAGCGGTGATACGCCTGGCGAGTGAAAAACGTTTTAGCTCCGTATTGTTGGGAACAGCAAAGTAATCATCAAACCGTGCCTCACTCAAGCTGCGATAGATTAGATTGTGAAAAGTGAAAAACAGTGTCGAAAGCTGCGACACAAAAAAATTGTCGTCGTTGCGCGGGTCAGCCACATAAACATCGCGGCGAAGTTGCATGTTGGATGTATTGTCGGCAGCGAAAGGGCACCCTGCTCCGCGTGAAAAATCGCGTACAGGCCCACTTGATGCCTTCTCGCCGTCACCTTCCATTTTAGTCGGGCCCATTCGCAGCAGCACAACACCATCCCCCGTCGGGTCTGGCGGTTCATAAGCCAATGGTGTTATGCCCGGTCCGCCACCATAGATCGTATCCAGCACCAGCCTTGCATCCCTAAAGTCCCGTTGCGGACTTGAAAGTCCTCCTCCACCCGAAAAGGGTGTACTGCTCTGGACGAGATCATGAGCAATCATTTGGCCAAAGTATGTGTATCCGGCGGGAATTGTCTTGTTCACCTGGCTCTGGCCACCCCAATCCGCCTTCTTCATCATCCGTAGCGACAACTTATTGACCAATGCCTGGGTTTTAGCTACATCCCGAACATTGCCGGTTCCCTGTTTCCTGACCCCGATAAAATAATCAGACTTGGTTTTTGGGGAGCCGAAAATATTTGTATAGTCATTTGGGTGCTGTGATGAAGTGCTCGGCCTTTGCTGATTTCGCGGATCATTTGAGCCGGTACCGTCATGTATTTCGACGGGATTATCGAAACCGCCATCCAGATCGCCATGAAACCCCATACAACATTCCCTTCCACCTGATAAATCCATTTTTTTAAATCACTGTGATCGTGATTTTTCCGTGATTGCCAATTAACACGACAAAATGTGTCGATGTTGGGCCGGAATCACGTTGAGTTCACGGCACCTGCTCAATGGTCAGTGTGACGTTACAATAAATTTCTCAACATGGAGCTCAGGCATGTCTATAGAAGAAC
>JAJRTY010000085.1 GCA_024278055.1 Alphaproteobacteria bacterium
AACCAGATTGGACCCGCCCTGGCTTCCATGCTGATCTACGTCTTGATGGCGGCAATCCTGTTTTTCAAACCGACCGGTTTGTTTGCACCGGGGAAATCCGCATGAATGCCGCCTCTGAAAAAAAATCGGGCATGGTGATTTCAGACCTGTTTGGCAGCTATCGATTATCAATACTGATTTTTTTGATACTGGCACTGGTACCGGTATTTGCGCGTTATGGTGCCGAGGGATTTATTCTGGATCTCATGAACCGGGCGATTATCCTGGCGCTGGCGGCAATTGCCCTTGACCTCATACTGGGCTTTGGCGGCATGGTCAGTTTCGGCCATGCAGCTTTCATCGGCATTGGCGCTTATATTACTGCGATTATGGTAACCGAAGGCTATGGCGAAGCCTTGATGATTTTCCCGATAGTTCTTGTGGTCAGCGCGCTGTTTGCACTGATAACCGGCATCATTTGTTTGCGCACCTCCGGGGTATATTTCATCATGATCACACTTGCCTTTGGGCAAATGCTGTTTTTTGCCGCCAGTTCGCTTTCCACCTACGGTGGCGATGATGGTCTGACAATCTGGGGCAATGTGACAATCCTCGGTTCAGATATTTTTGCTGATGATGTCGGGATATTTTACATTTCCCTGGGCTTTTTGATAGGCGGACTGTTCCTGGTTCAAACTCTTGTGGGATCACGCTTTGGCCGCGTTTTGCGGGCGGCAAAAGAAAATGAAACACGCGTCTCAGCCCTTGGTTACAATGTTTTCCGCGTGCGCCTCACAGCCTATGTAATCGCTGGCATGATAGCTGGCATCGCCGGTTTTCTGCACACCAGCCAGGCCGAATTTATCTCTCCGGCAACCATGCGGTGGCAACATTCCGGCGAATTGATCATTATGGTGGCGCTGGGTGGCATGGGTACGCGCAACGGCGCACTCATCGGTGCCCTGGCCTATGTATTGCTGATACAGGTCCTGTCTGATTTCACCCATGACTGGAAGCTGATTTTCGGACCATTAATGGTTGTTGCAGTCCTGGCCAAAAATGGCGGTCTTGGCAAGTTTTTCGATTATGTCAAAGGGGGCCGTAATCGTGCCTGAGGCCTTATTGAAGGTGACAGACCTGTGTAAAAGCTTTGGCGGCCTGCGCGTCAATGCCAATGTCAGTTTTGATCTGTTTACAGGTGAATGCCTTGCCCTGATCGGCCCCAATGGCGCCGGTAAAACCACCCTTATTCATCAGTTGTCCGGTTTTTTAACTCCCGACAGCGGCATGGTTGAATTTGATGGTCGCGATATAACTCATTTACCGGTGCATGCCCGCGCCCATCTCGGTCTTGCGCGTTCGTTTCAGATCACATCCATTATACCCTCATTGAGCGTTCTTGAAAATGTTGCCCTGGCAGTACAGGCACGCACTGACAATTCTTTAAGCTTCTTTGGCATCGCCGCAAATGAAAAAATCCTCAATGATCAGGCTTTTGAAGCCTTGAAGGTGGTTGGTTTTGACAGTGAGGCTGAAACAATTGCCAATAATCTTTCGCACGGCGAAAAACGAATACTGGAGCTGGCAATCGCTATTGCCATGAAGCCTAAAGCCCTGTTGCTGGATGAGCCCATGGCCGGGATTGGCAGGCAGGAAAGCCTGCGCCTCATTAACATCCTGAAGTCTCTCAAATCGAGCTACCCCCTGTTGCTGGTTGAACATGATATGGAGGCTGTTTTCGCCCTTGCTGACAGGGTGGCAGTTTTGGTCTACGGCAGGATTATCGCCACGGGAACTCCTGACGAGGTGCGGCAGAACGCAGAAGTCAAGGCCGCTTATCTGGGCGAAAGTGCAGCACAATGACTGACACCAAATGTTGGAGGTAACGGGTCTTGAAGCAGGGTACGGTGCAGCACAAGTGTTGTTTGGTATCGATTTCAGTGTCGCCGCCGGTCAGGTTGCAACCCTCATTGGCCGCAATGGCATGGGTAAAACCACTACAGTAAAATCCGTCATGGGGCTGATAAAACCAACCGGCGGCCACGTATGCTTTCTTGGCAACGACCTCACTGGCGAACAACCCTTTAAACTGGCCCAGGCAGGCATTGGTCTGGTACCGGAGGGGCGCATGATTTTTCCAACCTTGAATGTGCGGGAAAATCTCGTAGCAACAGCCGCCAATCATTCCGGTTCAGCCAGATGGACCCTTGAAACTGTCTATGAGCTGTTTCCCGCTCTGGCTGAACGGGCGGATAATCTGGGCTCTCAACTGTCAGGCGGTGAGCAGCAAATGCTTGCCATTGCCCGTGCGTTAATGACAAATCCGCGCTTGTTGATTCTTGACGAGGCAACCGAAGGGCTCGCTCCTCTGGTCAGAGAAGAAATCTGGAAATGCCTCTCAATGTTAAAACAATCCGGCGAAGCCATTTTGGTGATCGACAAGAATATCGATGAACTGACCCGGATTGCCGATCACCATTTTGTGCTGGAAAAAGGATCCATCGTCTGGCACGGCAACAACGATCAATTGCTGGCCGACACCAGCGTGATTGACAGCTTTCTACACTTGTAGAAAGGATGCTCCTAGAGCACTTCTCGATCATATGGAATCGTTTGACCGGTTTTTCGCGTTTGCTGGCAAGGCGGGTTTGACGCCTTGGTCTGGTTGACCAAAAGTCGAAGCCAACGACGTCCAGAAAGCGCGAAAAACCGGTCAAACGATTCCATATGATCGAGAAGTGCTCTAAGCCGGGATCCGGGCACCTACCAGGCTGCGGTAGCCACCGCGATCACGCCCCACATATGCTTCATAACGCTGGCGAAGATCGGGAACAGCGGAATTGACAACGCTTTCGCGGTCAGCCAGAGCACTCCACCAGCGCGCAACTTTGGGCCTGCCTTCGAAGACAGCCATTGCCGGATGGATTTCATTGGCCCAGGCCAGACGCTGCAAGGCCGGCGTAAAGGCTGCATCCACTAAAGAGACTTCCGCCCCCAAAAAGAAAGGCCCGGTATCGATTTCTTTTTCCAGACGATCAAGCTTCTTGCCCAGTCTTTCAAGATCCTTTGCCAAAGTCTCTTCATCCCTGGCCATGGTAATATCCCCTGCATCGCTCAGCAGCGCTGTTCCGAATACGCACCAGGCGCGAGAATGTGCGCGTTCTAAAGGATCGTCGGGAAGCAGGCTGCCCGGAGTTACTTCATCAAGATATTCATTAATCACTGCGGATTCAAACAACACTACTTTTGAGCCATCATCACGCGTTACCTCGAGCACCGGAACCTTGCCAAGCGGGCTCAACTCATTGAACCAGTCAGGCCGGTCACTCAGTTCAATATACTCAATGTCATATTCAACATTTTTCTCGCGCAAAATCATTACGCATCGCTGCACATAGGGGCAGCGTTTGAAACTGATCAGTCTAAAGCCGGGCATATGGGTGTTTCCTTTTCAATAATATATTCAGAGTTCATTCTGTTTTGCCAGAAAACTCAAGCCTGATGTGTCATTAATTTGTGATTGGGACATTTCCCCGCATATACTCATGCAATGGGCATTTCACCGGTTACCGGATTGAGGTTGGACATTGGGCATGAAAACTGATTTGGCGTTATTGTACAACGTTCGAACCACCATAAAAACCATTGCTGGATTATTACTATGCATGGTGGCTAATTTATCCGCGACAGTAATGGTCAGGGCCGATAGTTCTTCACCCTTGCTCGCAGCCTATTATGATCGCCAAATGGCAATTGTCGGTGGCTCGGTTTACACTTGGGCCGGCAATGCTGCACCAAAGAAATTACCGTTTAAGGCAATGCAGGTTGGGGTTGGGCGTGACATTCAATATGTCCTGACCATAGAAGGAAATTTATTAAGTTTGAGCGATAATCGGGAGCAAGCTGAAACTCTTATGAGCGGAGTTGCAAAGTTTACTGCCGGGCAAACCGGGGTTTTGGCTACTAAAAAGGACAGCACACTTTGGTGGATTGCAGGACTTTCCGGAAAACCGCAAAAAATAGCATCCGATGTGGCAACCGCTGCGGTGGGGGATGGCACCAATTACTATATCACAAACTCAAGACTGCTGTTCGTCAAAGGCCGGGCAAATCGCGGGCAATATGGGGACGGAAGGCTTGAAACCACAGAACGGTTTGTGCCGACTGCAACGCAAGCCATCCAGGTTTCCGCCCACACAGGTCATGCAATTCTGCTTTTGAACAACGGTGATGTTTGGGGGACCGGTGGCAATATTTTCGGCCCCGTCGGCAAATTCGGGCTGGGCGACAAGGCAGTGCGGTGGAGCCGGATACTGACGGGCGCAAGTGCTATTGCCACCGGTGCTTCTCACTCAGTTGCAATTCTCAGCGATGGCACACTGATGGCCTGGGGTTTGGAATATGGCCCCGAACCTGTACCGGTCATGGCCGGGGTAATGGTGGTGGCAGCAGGTTCAACCACAACAATCGCCCTGAAAACAGACCAGACTTTGTGGCAATGGCAGCGCGGCGAAAAGCCTCGGCAATTGCCACTAGATTGAAGCGCACGAAGCCATTGCAGGACCGGCTGGAATTATGCCGGTTGGGTTTAACGCTTTGATGGAATAATAACCCGCCTTGATGTGGTTGAGATTGACGGTGTCAATGATACCGGGAATGGCAAGAATACGATCCATATAGGCGGGCAGTACCGCATAATCACAAATGCGCCTGAGGTTGCATTTGAAAATCCCGTGATAGGCTGTATCAAACCGGATCAGAGTGACAAACAGGCGGATATCGCTCATCGTCAATCGGTCACCTAAAAGATAGGTCCGGCCATCAGACAAACGGGTTTCCATAATGTCCAGCGTTTCAAAAACACCTGAGACAGCTTCATTGTAGGCATCTTGAGAAGAAGCAAAGCCCGCCTTGTAAACACCGTTGTTCAGGCTGTCGTAAAGCTGCGCATTTACAGCATCGACCTCACTGCGCAAACCCTGAGGATAGAGGTCAACTGAAGTATCACCGAATTCATCAAAAGCTGAATTAAACATAGAGATAATGTCTGCGGATTCATTGTTGACTATGGTGCCACGCACTTTATCCCATAACACCGGAACCGTGGCGCGACCGCTAAACCCTGGGTCGGCCCTGGTGTAGATTTCATGCATGTAGGTTGAACCGAACAACGGGTCGGGTCGGGCACCGGGATAATCACCAAATCGCCAGCCCTGATCGCTCAGGCAAGGCTCAAGCACACTGACATCTATAATGTGTTCGAGCTTTTTCAACTTGCGCACCATTAGTGCGCGTGATGCCCACGGGCAGATTAATGCAACATACAGATGGTAGCGCCCGGCCTCCGCCTGAAAACCACTTTAGCCTGTCAACCCGGCAGCGCCCGTTGGCGTTACCCAGTGACGGAAGCTGGAGGTCTGCCGGATAAACCGGCCATCATCATCCCTGGCCTGAACCGGGTGCCAGTCACTCGCCCATTTTCCATTCACAAGCATTTCTTATCCAATCACCTAGTTGGCTGCAGTCTTTTAGAATACTCTTTCCATGGCACAGCATAAGCGCCATCGCCGAGGAGTGATTGCACCACAAGTGCAACAATCCAGAATGCCAGAAACTCCCAGCCGCCGCCTTCGTTTGAAAACAGCCATCCTTTGCTGCCATGAACAAAAATAATTGCCCCTGCCAGAATTGGAACAAGTGCCAATGATACCCATCGGGTTATAATACCGGCAATCAGAAGGGTAGCGCCACCAAGTTCGGCTAAAATTGTCACATAGGCTAAAAACCCCGGCAACCCAAGTGATGTAAAATATTCAGCGGTACCAGCCGGCGTGAATACGAAAATTTTGAGTCCGGCATGGGCAAAGAAAAGTATTCCAAGCGAAAGGCGCAGAACAAGTGCGCCATAGGCAGCATTTTTAAGATCAGTCATCATAAATCTCCAAAACAGGTATTGTCATTATCATTGCTGTTGATCCAAATATGGAGCATGCAGCTTTGTTGATAAACAGCGATGTTGACGAATAACTATCTACATATTATTGATAATAAATGGATACGATTACCGGCATGAAAACATTCGTCAATGTCGTTGCCGCCGGCTCATTCACCGCAGCGGCACAGCGCTCCAACATGTCCACAGCCCTGGTCAGCAAATATATCGGCCAGCTTGAAGAACGTCTCGGTGCCCGGCTCCTCAACCGGACAACCCGGTCTTTAGTGTTGACTGAAATCGGCACCTCCTACCTTGAGCGATGCACCCAGGTGATTGATGACTTTGATGAGCTTGAAGCCGCCGTTCACAACAAACGCTCCAGCCCCAGCGGAAATCTAATAATCTCCGCCCCGGTAAGCTTTGGCGAAATGCACCTGACAGCGGCAATTGCGCGTTTTTTGGCGCATTATCCCGATATCAGCGTCGATCTGCGCCTGACCGACCGTTTCGTCAACCTCATCGATGAAGGTGTTGACCTGGCCATCAGGATTTCAGAACTGGCTGATTCGAGCCTGATTGCCCGCCGACTGGCACCGGCGCGAATTGTTGCCTGCGCGGCCCCGTCTTATCTTGAACAACACGGGCTACCGGTCCACCCGCACGATCTCGTCAATCATAACTGTATTGTCGATAGCAACTTTCATGGTTTTGACGAATGGCCCTTTAAAGTTGGGAAAAAGCGAATTTCAGTCAAAATTTCCGGGCGGTTTTCGGTCAATAGCGCCCAGTCGTCACGTGCCATGATTGTGGCCGGGGCAGGCATCGGTCTGATACCGACCTATGCCATTTCCGAAGACATAATTGAGCACAATGCGGTGGTGGTGCTGGAAGATTTCGAGACCCTTGATCCGGGAATTTATGCACTCTACCCTCACAACCGTCATCTGGCCACAAAAGTGCGGGTTTTTGTTGATTTCCTGGTAGAAGAATTCAGTCCCCAGCCTGTCTGGGAGCCCCCTGTTAAAAATTAAGATTGAGCAACATCGGCTGGTGATCAGAGGCATCGGTGGCGACATTCACCGACATCTCCGTGACCCTGGGGCTCAGGTCATCCGAGATAAAGAAAAAATCACGCGCATGTGGTCCTTCCGGCCATTGACGTTCATCGAAAATACCACAGGTTGGCGCGTGCGCCTGATCGCCGTTTTTCACCCGCCAGACATCTCTCAAAGGCTTCGTCTGGTGACGAAAGCTGGAAAGCAGCAGCTCGTATTCCACACTGTCAGGCGTAAAATTGAAATCTCCACAAACAACAGAGGTTTCAGGCCGGGCAATATGATTATAAGGGCCGCTTCCGGGATTTAACCCGGGCCAGCGAATATTATCGCAAATCTGTTGATGCAGATCGTGAATAGCCTTTGCCTGAGCGGACCGCTGCTTCGATGAATGATACTCAAGATGGGTGGTCATGATGCGCAATGTACCCGATGGACATTCCACCACCACTTCACTTAATTGCCGAGCCATATGTTTGATACCGGCATCATGGGGTTGGGGCAATGGATGATAAAAAACCTGAAGAACCGGCAGGCGCGACAAGATCAGATTGCCAAACTGTCGGCGATCTGGTGTACGCTCATCAAACTGATTGAGTGCGGCGCCAAAAAAACATTCATACCCAGGAAACAACGCCGCCAGGATTTTCACCTGATCTTCACCTTTGCCTGCGTCCAACTCGGCCATGAAGCGGGAAATCTCCTGCAAACAGATAACATCAGGATCGCCGGTATCTTTGATGTGTTCTGATATTCTTGTGAGGTCATGAACGCCATCACAGCCAAGGCCGCATTGTATGTTCCAGGTGAGAATTAATGTCATTTGATACCGGCATGCATGAAGGATTGAACAAACTGGCGCTGGAACAGGATGAAGGCAACCAGCAAGGGGGCAACGGCAAGCAGTGTCGCGGCAGAAATAATTGACCAGTCGACACCTGATTCCGGTGCTCCGAAAATTGCCAGACCAACGGTAAGTGGCCGGGTTTCAACCGAGTTGGTTATGATCAGCGGCCACAGGAAATTATTCCAGTGATAGCTGATCGAGACCAGCCCGTAGGCAAGATAGGTTGGCCGCGCCAGTGGCACATAGACTTTCCACAGGATCATCATCGGCCCGCAGCCTTCCAGGCGGGCGGCTTCTTCAAGTTCTTTCGGGATGGTCTTAAAAGTCTGCCGCAACAGGAAAATACCAAAAGCACTGGCCATATAGGGCAGGCCGATGGCAGCAATGGTGTCAACCAGGCCGAGTTTGCTCATGGTCGAGTAATTTTCAACGATCAGAACTTCGGGCATGATCATCAATTGCAGCAATACCAGCGCAAAGGCTACTTCGCGCCCGCGAAACTGATAGCGGGCAAACGCATATGCGGCAAGCGTGCATAAGATAAACTGCATTACCAGAATGGATGTCACCAGCATAAACGTATTGATAAAATAGCGCCCAAAAGGCGCCTGTTCCCAGACTGTGACAAAATTTTCCAGGGTAAGAGGTGCAAATAAATCAAACCGGGTTGCATATTCCGGAGGATGAAACGCAGCCCACAGTGCATAGAGCAGCGGCAGAATCCACAGGAAGGCCAACGCCCAGGCAGCGACAATTTCGATACGGTTAAAAAGTGTTGTTTGCCGCGCCATGCTCATCGGTAATGTATCCGCTTGTCCATCAGGGTAAACTGTCCCACCGCGACGATCGCCAATACAACCAGCAGGACAACGGTGAGAGCCGAAGCGTAGGCTTCATCAAGGAAGGAAAATGCCACTTCAAAGATATAATACAGCAACAATGAGCTGGCATTGTCGGGCCCGCCCTTGGTCAGGATAAACAGGTGGTCGACCATCTTGACGGAGTTGATGACAGCATTGATGGTAACAAACAGGGTTGTCGGCATTAACAGCGGAAAGGTGATGCGGCGGAAAATATACCAGCGACTGGCGCCTTCAAGATGGGCTGCTTCTTCCAGTTCCGGTGACAGCGACTGCAGGGCAGCCAGATAAAAAATCATGAAAAACCCGGCTTCTTTCCATACTGTCATAACGATGATACTGCCAAGTACCAGCTCAGGATCGCCGAGCCAGTTCTGGCTGGGAAAGCCGAATACACTGCCAATCTGATCAAACAGGCCAAGTTCGGGCGTATAGAAAAACAGCCAGATATTGGCAACCGCAATCATCGGCAACACTGTCGGGGTAAAATAAGCCATGCGCACCGGGCCACGCGCCGGCAGGCGATTATTGACCCATATTGCCATCAATAAAGCAATGGCGATACTTGTGGGAATGGTCCCCACCGCATACCAGAGGTTGTTGACAAGGACTTTCCAGAAAATCTCGTCTTCAAGCAGGAACTGATAATTTTCCAGCCCGACGAAAACTGATGGCCGCGTGGCTGTACCGTCGGAAAAAAAACTGACAACAAACGTCGATACCATGGGGTAGTAAGTGAACGCCGTCAAAAAAACTGCAGCCGGCAACAACAGCAGCCAGCCATAAACCTGGTTCATTGAACCTTTGTGTTCACCCATAATAATGTTGCCTTAAAGCCCGGACCGCTGTTTTTTAAGCGGTCCGGGAGTATTGTCAGGAGTAACTAGCGATACCTCTTGAGCAAACGATCAGCCTGTTTTTGTGCCGATGTTAAAGCTTCCTCCGGCGATTTGCTGCCGGTCAAAGCCGCCTGGATGGCATCATCAAGCAACTTGCGCACCCGGCCGGTCTGGAAGGTGCTGAGTTCGGCTGTGGCAAACTCCAGTTGATCACGGGCAACGGCTGCCGGTGGAAATTCGACAACATATTTCTTCAATGCGTCGGTTTCATAAGCATCGGGACGTGTTCCGATATAGCCGGTTTTGATGCTCCATTCAGCGGTGCGCTCCGGTGATGTCATATAGCGGATCAGTTTCAATGCCGCTTTACGCTCAGCCGGGGTGGTCTTGTCGAAGATATAGAAGTTACCACCACCTGTGGGTGTGCCGCGGGACTTTTTAGCCGGCAGCATGGCGACGCCAAAGTCAAATTTCGCCGAAGATTTAACCTTGGTCAGATTACCGGTGGAATGCCACATGATCGCTGTTTTCTGATCAAGGAAATTCTGACGCAACGTACCCCATTCAATGGTTCCCTTGGGCATAACATTGTATTTGCTGCCCAGATCTTTCCAGAACTGCAACGCTTAGATAGTGGCAGGTTTGCCAAAGAAGGTTTCATTTCCTGAGCCGTTCATCAGCGTTTGACCATTCTGTTTGGTCAAGGCACCGAACATCCAGTAGGGATACCCTGTCGACGGGATCATCATTCCCCATTGTGAGCCATCGGCCTTGGTAAGCTTTTTACCCGCAGCTACAAGTTCGTCCCAGGTTGCCGGTGGTTTTTCTGCATCCAGACCGGCTGCACGAAAAGCATCCTTATTGTAGTACATTACAATGGTGGAACGCTGGAACGGAATGCCCCAGGTCTTGTTCTGGGTAATGCCATTTTCCATTAGAGCTGGATAGAACTTTGTCAGCCAGGCTTTTTCATCGGCGGTTTCAACAATGTCATCAAAGGCAACGATGGCACCCTGCTCAATCAACTCATAGATATCAATCGAGAACATAACAGAGAGCTGTGCCGGTTTTCCGCTCTTTAACGCAGCCAAGGCTTTGATGCGGGCATCATTGTAGTTACCGGCATAAATCGCATTGACTTTGATGCCCTGGTTTTCCTTGGAAAAATCGGCAACCAGTCCATCAACAATCTTGGTTATAGCTCCGCCCACAGCTACCGGATAATACATCGTCAGTTCAACCTGCTGGGCACTTGCCATTGTCACCGGCCCCAGCACCATGGCGGTGGCCAGCGCTGTGCGTTTAAATGTTTTTGATAGATTTTTTAACATGAATCTTGCTCCCTTTTCTTATGTGTGTAGCAAAACCCATTGGGGTTTTGCCGACGAATTTGTGCCGGTTTCATGGCACATTGGTCTTATTGCGGCTAAGCAGCATTTCCCACTTTGCCGGTAGTGATATTTGAGTTTCCTATTCTTTTGCCGGATGCTTTTTCGAAGATATGTACAGCTGCTTGCGGCCAGGTCAGATGGACACGATTTTTTTCTCCCAGCCGGTAGCGGCCCGGAACCCTGATCTGAAGCCTTTGAGAACCAACAGGTGCATTTAAAATTGTATCAGCACCGAGGTAGTCCGCCGCTGTCAACTCGACCGGCAGACCGGTATCATCGCTCAGCACAATATCTTCCGGACGCACGCCCAAAACGCGTCCCTCGCCCGGCCCATTGAAGACAACATAATTATCGCCACCGGAAATAACGGCTCCATCAGGGCCATTTGTCAGCTCCAGCAGGTTCATCGGCGGGGTGCCGATAAAACTCGCTGTAAAAAGTGTTGCTGGCTTGCCATAAAGACTTTCCGGTGTGCCAACCTGTTCGATGCGACCATCGCGCAGGAGAATGACTTTGTCTGCCATGCTCATGGCTTCAGCCTGATCATGGGTAACATAAATCACCGTCATCCCCAGGCGTTGCTGCAAGGCGCGTATTTCAACGCGCATGTCATGACGCAGCTTGGCATCAAGGTTGGAGAGCGGCTCGTCCATCAGGCAAATGCCGTTTTCAGCGATAATGGCCCGCGCCAGAGCTACACGCTGTCGCTGACCACCGGAAAGTTGCGATGGCTTTCTGTCCATCAGCCCTTCCAGCCCGACAATATCCACCACCTTTTCCAGTCGTTTCCGGCGCTCGTCCGCCGGAACTTTTCTCACCTTAAGGCCAAAGATTATATTCTCGGCAACATTCAAATGGGGGAACAGGGCGTAGGACTGGAATACCATCGAGATATTTCTTGCCGCCGGCGGCAAAGACGTTACATCTTTGCCCGCAATTGAAATCGAGCCTGAAGTAGCCGTATCAAGACCGGCAATCATCCGCAATGTGGTTGATTTGCCGCATCCCGACGGCCCCAGTAAAACCACAAACGAGCCCTCATCGACGCTCAGCGAGACAGTGTCAACAGCAGTAACATCGCCCCATTTTTTTGTAATATTTTTAAGCTCAATCGCTGACATTGGATTATTTTTCCTGACCGGTGACAGGTGTGAACAGATCGACATTATTGCCTGCTAAAACGTCGCTGATTTCCTGTGGAGGTGTTGAGTCGGTAAAAAATGCGTCAATTTCAGACACATGCCCGAGATGAACCATGGCATCACCATTAAATTTACTGTGATCGGCAGCAGCAAACCTTTTCTTGGAAATGCCAATAGCGGTTTTTGAAACGTGAACATCGCGGTAATCATAATCAAGCATGGCACCATCATTTTCTATCGAGCCGATGCCAAATATGGCGTAACCGACTTTAAATTTACGCAGGAATTCACTTGTCGCTTCACCGGTTATTGCCTGGTCGCGGTTGCGCACCAGCCCGCCGGCAAGAATAATTTCAAAATCCGTGCCTTCGCTTAATATGGAAACAACGCGAATGTGATTGGTTATGATGCGCAGGTTTTTGTGATGAATGAGCGCTTTAGCCACAGCTTCCATGGTGGTACCAATATCAATAAACAGGGAGGAACCATCGGGAATTTGGGCGGCCACCAGAGAGGCTATGATATTTTTCTGCTCAAGATTGCGCGTCTTTCGGTTGGCATAGGCCAGTTGCTCCGAGCCCGGCAACAATCCCGCCCCGCCATGATAGCGCGCCAGCTTTTTCATCTGGCATAATTCATCTATGTCGCGGCGAATGGTCTGGTTCGACACATTAAAATGCTCAGCCATGGCTTCAATCGAGATAAATCCACGCTGACGCACAAGCTCCACCAGCTTTTCCTGCCGAGCATCAATAGTTCCACGACGTGTTTGCGCACGTGGCTTAACGTTTGCCTCAGACACCAAGGGGTGACTATCGTCCATGAACTCCCTTCTTTCGGCTCTTTTCCGCCGATTAATCACTGTTACCAATTGAGTTGGCGTTGAAAAATCAAAACCACTCAGCCTTAGCTACAAATGAATGTCACTTAGTGTAAGAAATGTTACATCAAAATGGAAGACTTATTACTTTATTTTTTTGCTGCGGTTAAATTTCAGTCTTTTCAAGAACAAAAATGGAGGCTTGCTCGCAACTGTATGCTCAACAGGACCAGACAGACAAAATCTATAACTGCCTTACCCGGATGGAGAATTTCCTACGGTTTTGGCAATACGGATGAGGGTCTGGATCAGCCGGGACTGGCGTCTTTCTTTAAGAAAGGCAATATGATAGTTGGTGGTAATTTCCACGTCAGAAATTTCCACCGTTTTTAATCTTGGATGCGGCACAAACTCAAAATCAGCAATCGCACCAATGCCGATACCTTTTTCGACCGCCTTCCACACAGCCTCACGCGAGCCTATTTCCATGACCGGGTTTATGGCGATCCCGGCTTGTTCCAGTGCGGTTTCAAACGCCAGGCGGGTGGTAGAGCCTTTCTCGCGCAAAACAAAATCTTCTCCCTCAAGTTCTGCCAGTAAGATCGATTTACGTTCAAACCAGCGATGATCCTGATGAACAAAAACCACAACACGATGGCGGCTGAAGGGCACCATTTCCACTTTGGGATCATCTTCAAAATGCGCAATCATTGCCACATCTGCGGTGAACTCGAACAATCTTTCCAGCATGCGGCGTGAATTACCGAGCTGAACAGTCACCTGTATCTTGGGGTATTGTTTTTTCAGCGCCACCAGCACGTCAGTGGCATGAAACGGCCCAACCGCGGCCAGCCTGAGCAGGCCGGCCTGATGACTTCCGTGAGCTTCCAGAAACTCTTTTGCCTCCAGCTCCAGATGAATAAAACGTTTGGTGATCTCATGCAGCTCCCGCCCCACCGGCGTCAGAAAGACGTTTCGCCCCCGGCGCACAAACAGCTCAACACCGTACTGCGCTTCCATCTCTCTCACCTGCGTCGTGATGGTTGGCTGAGAAATGCGCAGGACTTTTGAAGCAGCCGTAAATCCGCCCAGCTCAGCGGCCGCGTGGAAGGACCTCAGTTGTGAATGTTTCATAGTATTTTTTTATAGAACAAATCTAAATAATATATTTGTTCTATATATGAATTCTCCATAGACTTGCATAGAAAAATAAATGGAGAGGCGCGTGTGGCACTATTACAATCCGGTGCGGGTTGAGTTTGGTGTCGGTATCTTTGATGATCTGGACAAGCTCATCAACAATCGACGCTACGGCCTTGTTACCTATCCCGAACCGTTTTTTGCATCCCTATGTGATCAATTGCAATCAAGGGCCGGTGCGCCTGTTGTTCTGATCAATGATGTACAGGCTAATCCTGATTATCGCCTGCTGGCACAACAGATTGACCGTATAGCTGAAGATGAAGCGCCCGACGTATGGGTGTCGCTTGGCGGTGGTTCGGTGATAGATACCGTCAAGGTGTTTGCTGCTGCCAATGGCGATTTTGACAATGTCAGAAAATACCTGGAAACCGGCAGTGGCGCAAACCAACTATCCGCCACACCAATCATTGCGGTACCGACAACGGCAGGTACGGGATCGGAAGTAACATGTTGGGCAACGGTCTGGGATGAAGTTTCGGGAATCAAGTATTCTCTTGCACGGCAAAACCTTTACCCTGAAGTTGCTCTTATCGATCCCATTTTAATGTGCGGCAAACCACAGGCGTTGACAATAAGCACCGGCCTTGATGCGCTCTCCCATGCGCTTGAAAGCCTGTGGAATGTCAACGCCAATCCGGTTTCAGCCGCACATGCCATATCAGCGGCCAGGGAAGTGATGGATGTATTGCCGAGGCTTGCCAACGACCTTCAAAATGTCGAGTTGCGCAGTGCCATGGCGCAGGCTTCTTTAAATGCCGGCCTGGCTTTTTCCAATACCAAAACCGCCATCGCTCATTCACTCTCTTACCCTATCACCTTAAAATACAACGTCCAGCACGGCATCGCGTGCTCGTTTTCCCTACCCATAGTGATTGAAAGTGTCATTGGCATTGGTGGCTTGTGCGAGGCTTCGTTGAACGCGATTTTTGATGGTGACCTGCCCACCGCCGCCAAAAAAGTATCTCACCTGCTGCACTCACTTGGCGTTTCAACCAGTCCCGCTGATCACGGAGTTGAAAATGCCGCCTGGGAGGCCCTGGTTGAGGGTGCATTTGACGGTGAACGCGGCAGAAACTTCATCGGAAACAAAGATAATTTTTTAAAAGCGGCCGAAGCCCTGGGAGCCGCAGCAGCATAATACAAAGGGCACAGCGAAAGAGCTTATAAAAGAACTGAAACCTTAGGGAGGATCTACCAGATGTCTAAAAAATATTTTCCAAAATATGTCGTATTCGCAACATTGGGCGCAATGACGACACTCAGTGCATTTACATTATCCAGTGCCCAGGCTCAAACCACAGCGGCTCAATGTGAAGATCCAAAGGAACTCACCTTTGCAATCATTCCCACGGAGGAAACCGTGGCTGAATTGCAGCTTTATCAACCGATCACCGAGCGCATGGCAAAGCTCACCGGCAAAAAAATCCAGTTTTTCATGCCCACTTCCTACGCCTCGGTAGTTGAAGGCCTGCTGAGTAAATTTATTGATGTAGCCGTGCTTGGCCCCTACAGCTATGTAATTGCCAACAGCAAGGACAAGAACATAGAAGTCTTTGCCACTTACGCCAAGCGCGCCGGTTTTCTGCAGGAAGAAGGCCCCGGTTACAAGGCTGCACTTGTGACCAAGAAAGGCTCAAAATTTACCACCATCGCCTCTTTAAAAGGTTCTCTGCTGGGCCTGGTTGACCCTGGCAGCACCTCTGGCAACCTGTTTCCACGCATTGTCTTTTCGAAAGAAATTGGTGGCGATCTCGATAAGTACTTCAAAAAAGTGGTCTACACCGGCAGTCATGAACTTTCCACTGTGGCTGTTGCCAAGGGTAAAGTTGATGCAGCCTTCGTTGCCACTCACCGCTTTGATAATGTTGTCAATAAAGGTGAAGTGAAGCTTGAGGACTTCAATGTCCTGTGGTCATCACCCCCAATTCCTCAGGATCCCTTTGTCTATCGCAGCCCCCTTTGCCAGAAACTGAAAGATCAGATCAAGGCAACATTCCTCGGTCTTTCAAAAGACATTCCCGGCGAAAAGAACTTCCTCGACAATGTTAAATCCAACAAATTTGTCTCTATGTCATCTGCCGATTATGATGTCATCAGAGAATTGAAAAAAGCAAAAGACGCTCGTAAAAAGAAAAAATCAAACTAATCGGGTCACATATTTTTGCTGGTACAATCGAGGTGGGAGCAATCCCACCTCAAAAATATTATCATGCATAACCGCCACGAGGCCGAAAAACACCATGCCCATTCTGTCAATCAGAGACCTTAAAGTCCGGTATAGCGCCTCAGGCCCGGAAATACTCAAAGGCATAAGCTTTGATGTTGAAGCTGACGATTTCTTTGCCATTATCGGCCCCAGTGGAGCCGGAAAATCGACGCTTATCCGCTGTATCAACCGTCTGGTTGAACCAAAGTCGGGCTCAATCAACCTCTATGGCGAAGATGTTCTGAAATTGAGTGTGCGAAATCTGCGCCGGACCCGACGCAGTATTGGCATGATTTTTCAGGAATTTAATCTGGTTGACCGCATGTCGGTAATGGACAATGTGCTGTCAGGCCGATTGGGCTATATGGGAAATTTCAGCGCCCTGTTCAAATTATTCTCCAAGCAAGATATCGCCCGTGCTCTTGCGGTTCTCGATCGGGTCGGGCTGAATGATCAAATTGACAAACGCGCCGACCAGCTTTCCGGTGGCCAGCGCCAGCGCGTTGGCATTGCGCGGGCCTTGATGCAGGATCCAAAGCTGCTCCTTCTTGATGAACCCACCTCAAGCCTTGATCCAAAAATCTCACGTGAAGTCATGGCGCTGATCATGGAAATCGCCAAAGAATACAAAGTACCGGTATTATGCAATATCCACGATGTGCAACTGGCTATGGAGTTCTGCAACAAGATCATTGGCCTGCAGGACGGCATCAAAATGTTTGATGGCCCAACCGCTGAAATGAATGAAGACAGGCTCAGCGAAATCTACGCCATGGAAATTCTGTAATGAGCACAACAGACAACATTCAAGCCCGTATCGATGATGTTGTCGCCAGGCGCTTAAAAAGCCGCCTGAACGGTGCGCTGGTCTTTATGATTGTTTTCGCACTGGCCGCAGCCAGTCTCAATACCACAATTATTGTCGATACAGATTGGGAGCGTCTTGGCTCATTTAGCGAAATCATGGCCAATGTCGGTGAGTTTCTGTCTGTGGACTGGTCTTTGTTCGCGCAACTATGGGAGCCGGCATTGAACACCGTCATGGTGGCAACTCTGGGAACATTGCTCGGCGTAATCACCTGCATTCCAGCCATCTGGTTTGGTGCTTTGAACATTTCACCCTATCCACCGGTTACCTATCCAATCGCCCGGCTGATGATGACGTTGAGCCGGTCTATTCACGAGATTGTCTGGGCCTTGTTTTTTGTTGCTGCTGTTGGGCTGGGGGCCCTTGCCGGCGTTTTGGCCATTGCCGTCCGTTCTGTCGGCTTTATCGCCAAAATGTCGGCTGAGGCAATTGAAGACCTTGACCCCCGCCCGGTGGAGGCCATTCGTGCCGTCGGCGGAAGTGAATTCCATGTGTTCATTTACGCCATCCTGCCCCAGGTTCTCCCCACCATGATCGGTGTGATTATCTTTGAATGGGAAATCAACATTCGTCGCTCATCGGTGCTGGGGCTGGTCGGTGCCGGTGGTCTTGGCCTGGTTTTTTTCCGGCAGCTCAATACTTTTAATTATCCTGGCGTTACGGCCGTGATTGTGGCCATCCTGGTGCTGATCTTATTTGGCGAAATAGTCTCTTATTTTGTCAGAAAAGCGATTATCTGATGGTTAATTCTCCAGCACAAAAAGCTTCTGAACCATCACGCCCGCTCACCTGGAGACGGTTCAAATATCCGGACTCATTATATCGTTATTTCGGCATGCTTCTGGCAGTATTCTTTTTGACTTATTCAGTAGTCTATCTCAACATTCCGCTGGATCGTTTTTTCAATATGTTCGGCCGCATCGGATCAGTGGTCTCGGAGCGTTATTACCCGCCGGATATTGAATATGTGCTGGATCGTGATTATCTGTCCTCGGTTTTTGATACCATTCAGATGGCCTACCTCGGCGCCTTGTTTGGTATGATGCTGGCGCTGCCACTGGGCTGGCTTGGCTCCAGCAACATGAGCCCCAGCAAACGCTACATTTACCCCGTGGCACGATTGATTACCATGGGCACGCGCGCTGTACATGAAACCATCTGGGCAATCCTGTTTGTGACCATCTTAGGCTTTGGCATGATGGCCGGTGTCATCGCTCTCACCCTGTTTTGCATTGGCTTTGCCGGCAAGCTGCTGGCCGAAGAAATTGAGGCCATCGATATGGGGCCGGTCGAAGCCATCAGATCCACCGGCGCCAGCCATTTGGCTGTGATGGTGTTTGGCGTCTTTCCACAGGTGCGCGTGGCCTTCACCGGCATTGGCATCTACACCTGGGATGTGGCCTTCAGGGCTGCAACCGTGGTCGGGTTTTTCGGCGCAGGCGGCATGGGCTGGTATCTTAAGCGCAATGTACTGCAAATCGAAACCGAGCGAGTAGCGGCCATTCTACTGTCGATAATCGTGCTGGTTCTGATTTCTGAAGTCATTTCAGCCTGGGCCCGCGCCCGCGTTGCCAGAGCCAAATAAAGGCTATCATCGTAGTTCACTGAACAAGCTTGCGCTATGTGCCCTCCAGTTGAAGAAGCATGCAGCGGGCACTGGCACGCATACTCATTATTAACTTGATTTTGCTTAAATAGCGGGGTTGGCGCTCATTTTTTGTTTGCCGGGGCCATTGATTCATCAGTTCCGTTAACTCAATGCACCCACAATCGATGAATGTGTGATTTGTTGAACGTTAATTCCAACCCGAGCGAAACTTATTATGGCTGACGATTATACCGGAAATTCAGGCAATCCGAATTCTCCCTCAAAAAATAGCACTCCTTCACAGAGCACGCCACCGCCGCAAACAGCCTCCAGTATCAATAGTACAAAAGAAGACAAACTGGTCCGCGAAGCCAGTGATTATGTTCAGGGCAATATCGTCGGTCAGAACAACGAGGTCACCAACCCAAATCTGCATTTTGGCTCAACACCACAGGGGCAGGACTTTACAGACGCTGTTGAAAAAAGTTCCGGCGTGACGAATGATGCGTCTTTTGTTGCTCAATCAACAAATTTTCAGGGGAGCAATGAAGAAAGCCAGTCTTCAGACCCTATCCCTGTTTCCGACTTCAAAACGGAAGTTGTAGATGATTTCCTGTCAGAGCTGCAACAACCGGTTCTTTCCGGCAATCGTTCCGATTATACACTCACCGATCTGGGTGGTGGCCAGATTGAGATAGTTGACAATCGCCCCAATTCTCCCGATGGGCTGAGTATTGTACAAAACATAAATCAAATTCAGTTTGCCGATGGACCTGTTGTTACAGGCGAAGAAAAATCCACTGTCGATGAAGATAGCGAAATCTCTGCCATTGACGATGTTGACGCTACAGGTAATGCCGTTGACGAAAATTCCGCTGTCGGCACATCAGTTGGCATCACCGCCCTGGCAACCGATGGCGATGGTGGCGACACGGTCACCTATTCATTGTCCGATGATGCCGGTGGCCTGTTCGCAATCGATGCCACCACCGGTGAAGTCACCGTCAATGGCCCGCTTGATTTCGAAACCCAACAAGATCATTCAATTGAAATCACCGCCACCAGCAGCGATGGCTCCACCTCCACCGAGGTATTCACCATAAATGTAAATGATGTCAATGAAGCGCCCACTGATATTATTGCTGAGGGAAACCGGGTAGATGAAAATGCTGCTGCAGGAACAGTTGTTGCCACTTTGGCAACAATAGATGAAGACGTTGGCGATACAACCTCCTACGCAATTACTAACGACCCTTCCGGGTATTTCGAGATCGTCGGCAACGAAATTCGCGTGGTGGCCGGTGCTGATATTGATTTTGAAACCGCACGAACCCATGACATCACGATCCAGGTAACCGATGGCGGTGGCAACACCTATTCCGAAACCGTTACACTGAATGTCGACAATCTCAATGAAGCCGCCGTCGGTGCGGTCTCGGATACAGATAAAACCGCCAATGCCATTGATGAAGGCGCCTCTGCCGGGACCGTTGTCGGCATTACCGCACTCGCCAGCGATAGCGATGGTAGCGACACCGTCACCTATTCCCTGTCCGATGATGCCGGCGGCCTGTTTGCCATTGATGCCAATACGGGCGTCATCACTGTGGCTGGTGATCTTGATGCCGAAAGTGCCACCACCCAAACAATCGAAGTGACCGCAACCTCTACAGACGGCTCCACCTCAACCGGGAGTTTCTCCATTGCCGTCAATGATGTCAACGAGACTGCACTTTCGGCAATCTCGGACAGTGACGGCAGCGACAATGCTGTCTCTGAAGCAGCCAGCATCGGTACCGCTGTCGGCATCACCGCCCTCGCCAGCGATGCTGATGTCGGTGACACCGTCACCTATTCGCTCACCTCCAACCCCGGCGGCCTGTTTGCCATTGATGCCAACAGCGGCGAGATCACTGTCAATGCCGCCCTCGACTTCGAGGTCGCCCAGGACCACTCGATCGAGGTGACCGCAACATCTACAGACGGCTCAACTTCAACAAGCTCGTTCACCATTGATGTCACCGACGTCAATGAAGCCGCCGTCGGTGCGGTCTCGGATACAGATAAAACCGCCAATGCCATTGTTGAAGGCGCCTCTGCCGGGACCGTTGTCGGCATTACCGCACTCGCCAGCGATAGCGATGGCAGCGACACCGTCACCTATTCCCTGTCCGATGATGCCGGCGGCCTGTTTGCCATTGATGCCAATACGGGAGAAGTTACCGTCGCTGGTAAAATTGACTTCGAGGACGGTGCCGAACGCTCAATTGAAGTGACCGCCACATCTACAGATGGCTCCACATCAACTGAAGTCTTCAAGATCGATATCGGCAATCTGTTTGATGAAGCTCCCAGCGATATTTCAGTCAAGGGCGGCTCCGTTGCCGAGAACTCCGCCTCTGGCACAGTGGTTGCTGTGCTGGAAACTGCGGACGCGGATGCTGGTGACAGCCATACTTATTCAATAACCAACGACCCTTCCGGCTTTTTCGAGATAGTCGGCAATGAAATCCGCGTCAAGGCGGGGGCTGATATAGATTTTGAAACCACTACATCACATGACATCACCGTTGAGGTCAGTGATGCTGGTGGCAACACCTATTCAGAGACTGTTACGCTTGACATAACTGATGTCAATGAAGCGCCGAGTGATCTGACATTTGAAGGCAATGAGAATTTGAGTGTTAATAGCGATGGGGTTGTGACTGCCGGCACTGGCGTTGCCGGTGTAGCGTCCGTCGCCGACCCGGATGCGGGTGATACTTTTACATATGCATTAACTGACGATGCTGATGGTAAATTCACAATTGATTCCAATACCGGCGATATTACTCTTGCCACTGATCATAATGCCACAACCTCATCGCCGGAGTTTACCCGGCAAACCGGTCAAGGTAATCCGTTCGATGGCATTGATGTTGATAAAAATTCAGCTCCGACATTTGTCGATAT
>JAJRTY010000086.1 GCA_024278055.1 Alphaproteobacteria bacterium
AAGCACCATCAATCACCAACAGCGATCGGTGTTTGCCGGCTTGGAAAACGGCTTCAAAGCCACCCGCTATCATTCCCTCACAGTGGAGCGTGACAGCTTTCCTGATTGCCTAGAAATCACTGCTACCAGCAATGACGGGGTAATCATGGGATTGCGCCATCGACAATACGACATACACGGTGTGCAGTTTCACCCCGAAAGCATCGCCACAGAACATGGCCACCAGTTGCTGAAGAACTTTTTGGAAATTGCAGCCCGTTAAACCATAATCCACACCGTCATACCGGCGAAAGCCGGTATCCAGTGCTGCGAGTTCATGCCGGGCTACATGGATACCGGTTTTCACCGGTATGACGGGGAGATGGATCGGACCTCACCGCCACCGGGATTAAACCATATCTCGACAGAGCACTGGAAATTTGCAACAAACCGAAGTAATGTCTGGCCCAATCAATCAAAGAAGATACAGGTGCGCGTAATGGCGGATTTAAAGGAATTTATTGGCATTGTAGCCAACGCTACCAGCCTCAGCAGAGAAGAGGCCCGCGCAGCATTCAATGTGATAATGTCCGGGGAAGCCACACCGTCACAAATCGGTGGATTTTTAATGGCCTTGCGCGTGCGCGGCGAAACCATTGACGAAATCACCGGTGCAGTCGAAGTGATGCGCGATAAAATGACCCGCGTGAATGCACCTGATGACGCCATAGACATTGTCGGCACCGGAGGTGACGGCACCGGAACCTACAATATTTCCACCGCATCTGTCTTTGTTGCCGCAGGCTGTGGTCTCAAAATCGCCAAACACGGCAATCGCGCCTTATCGTCCAAATCCGGTGCCGGTGACATTCTGGCCGCGCTGGGGATCAATCTCGATATTTCGCCCGAACAAATCACCCAGTGTATCAACAATGCCGGTGTCGGCTTCATGTTTGCCCCTAACCACCATGCCGCCATGCGATTTGTCGGCCCGACGCGGGTCGAGTTGGGTACCCGCACAATTTTCAATCTTCTGGGACCTTTATCAAACCCGGCCGGGACCAAAGCCATGTTAATCGGCGTCTTTGACAAAGGCTGGGTCGCACCTCTGGCGCATGTGTTGAAAAACCTCGGCACAAAATCAGCCTGGGTCGTTCACGGTCACGATGGTATGGATGAGATGACCACAACCGGGCCGACCCACGTCGCCCAGTTGAAAGACGGCACCATCACCACATTTGACGTTACCCCCGATCAGGCCGGGCTGCCGCTTGCCGATTTCAAAGATCTGAAAGGCGGTGATCCTGAATACAATGCGCAAGCCTTGCGCGCGCTCCTCAATGGCGAAAAAAGCGCCTATCGTGATATCGTCGTTCTCAATGTCGCCGCAGCGCTGGTGATGTGCGGCAAGGCAGAAAACCTTGATGCGGGGGCACGTGATGCCGAACGGGCGATAGATGATCAAAGTGCTATGAATGCGCTTAACAACCTGATTTCAACTTCAAACAGGGGCGCATGATGGCTAACATTCTCGACCGCATTGCTGCCTACAAGCGCCGCGAAATCTCAGCCGCCAAGGCCACCGTTCTGCCAGCCGAGCTTGATGACATGGCCGAAGCATCGATGCCGCCGCGTGGATTTATTGCCGCTTTGGAAAAGGCCCGTGATGAAGGCCGCTACGGATTGATCGCCGAAATCAAAAAAGCCAGCCCGTCAAAGGGTGTTATTCGCGCCGATTTCAAGCCGACATCTCTGGCCAAAGCCTATCGCAACGGTGGAGCAACCTGCCTTTCCATCCTCACCGACGGCCCGTCTTTTCAGGGCGAGGATGCTTTTGTACGCGCCGTTCGCAAAACCGTCGACCTGCCAATCTTGCGCAAGGATTTCATGCTTGATGTCTACCAGATTGCCCAGGCCCGCGCCATGGGAGCCGATTGTGTCCTGTTGATCATGGCGATGTTAAGCGATACCCAGGCACGCGAACTTGAAGATGCTGCAATAAGCTGGGGGCTGGATGTGCTGGTTGAAGTTCATAATGAGGAAGAACTCGAACGTGCAGTTGAACTGAAAACCAGGTTTATCGGTATAAACAACCGTAATCTAAAAACATTTGAAGTTTCTCTTTACTATACAGAACGCCTTGCACCCTACCTTACAGATGATTATCTGGTGGTCAGTGAAAGCGGAATTTCAACGCTGGCTGACCTTGAACACCTTAAAGAATATAACATCAACACCTTCCTTGTTGGCGAAAGCCTGATGCGTTGCGAAGATGTAACCGAAGCAACAAGAGACCTTCTCGGCCTTAACCAGCTCGAACCTCAAGAGGCCGTACAATCATGACCTCAGGCAAACTCACCCATATTGATGACCAGGGCAACGCCCATATGGTTGACGTGTCAGACAAAGCAGTAACTGACAGAACCGCCGTCGCCTCCGGGCGGGTTTTTATGAAACCTGAAACTCTGGCCCTCATCCTCGAAGGACGTGCAAAAAAAGGCGACGTGCTGGGAGTCGCCCGCATCGCCGGTATCATGGCTGCCAAACGCACGTCTGACCTGGTGCCCCTGTGCCACCCGCTGGCGATCACCAAGGTTACTGTCGACCTTGAGCCAAATGAAACCGAAAATGCTATCGACGTAACTGCACTGGTTAAAGTTTCCGGCCAGACCGGCGTTGAAATGGAGGCTCTGACAGCGGCCTCAATCGCCTGTCTCACCATTTATGATATGGTCAAGGCCGTTGATCGTGGCATCATTATAACGGATTTAAAACTGGTAGAGAAAACCGGCGGCAAATCAGGTACATTCAAGCTATGAGCCTGCTCCCCCTTGATGAAGCGATTGCGCGTGTTGTTGATAACATCACGCCACTTGGTGTGGAAATGGTGCCGCTGGCTCAGACCTCAGGCCGCATACTGGCCTTGGACTTGAGCGCCAATATCACTCAGCCGCCCTTTGCCGCTTCTTCCATGGATGGCTATGCGGTCCGCGCCGAAGATGTGGCATCCGTTCCAGCCACACTTACCCAGATTGGTGAAGCCCCGGCAGGATCAGCTTTTTCAGGCCACCTTGGCAAGGACCAGACGGTGAGAATTTTCACTGGCGGCGTTGTCCCCCAAGGTGCTGATTGCGTGGTCATTCAGGAAAACACCACCTCAAGCGGCAATACCATCACCGTTTTGAAAAGCGCAGATGTTGGCAATGCCATCCGGCCTCTGGGGTTTGATTTCAAGACCGGTGATATACTGCTTGAGGAAGGTTGCAACATTGGTCAGGTGCAAATTGCTCTGGCTGCTGCCATGAACCATGCTGAATTGCCAGTGCGCAAAAAGCCAAAAGTTGCCATTATTGCGACCGGTGATGAGCTTGTAGCCGCCGGGCAGACACCCTCCCCGCACCAGATTATTTCCTCCAACGGCCCCGGCCTTGTTGCCGCCGTTGAAGCTTTTGGCGCATACGCCATCGACCTGGGCATCGTCCGCGATACGCAGGCAAGCCTGATCAATGCACTGTCAAAAGCCGATGGTGCCGATTTACTGATAACACTTGGCGGCGCCTCCGTTGGCGATCATGATATTGTCCAGGAAGTTTTAAAACACCAGGGTGTGGAGATTGATTTCTGGCGCATTGCCATGCGCCCGGGCAAGCCCTTGATGTTTGGTCAACGCGGGTCTATGCGCGTTTTGGGCCTGCCCGGCAATCCGGTTTCGGCCATGGTCTGCACCCAGATATTCGTCAAACCGGTAATTGACGCCTATCTTGGCCGCGATCACAGGCAAAAACCTTTTACCATCGAACTTGGGTGCGATTTACCGGCAAATGACCTGCGTCAGGAGTTTATGCGCGCCAGCCTTGACCAAAGGGATGCCAGGCCGCCAATAGCCACACCGTTTCGCAAACAGGACTCATCCCTTTTATCACGTCTGGCCAAAGCTGATTGCCTGGTGATCCGCCCCGCGCACGCGCCAGCTGCAAAAAAAGGCGACCTCGCCCAGGCCCTGCCCCTGTTCTGTTAACTCCGTCAAACATAGCTTAAATTTCAGAAAAATTTAAAAAACTTGTGGAACTAAAGAAGAACATGTATAGGTGTTTTGGTTTTGTTCTTCAATTGATTCTGAAAGGCCCGGATTAAATGCTTACTCGTAAACAACATGAACTGTTGATGTTCATTCATGAGCGGATCAAGGAAACTGGCGTTTCACCTTCGTTTGAGGAAATGAAAGAAGCATTGGACCTGCGCTCCAAGTCCGGGATTCACCGGCTTATCACTGCACTGGAAGAACGCGGGTTTCTGCGCCGTCTGGCCCATCGCGCCCGGGCACTTGAAATTGTCAAGCTGCCCCAGTCAATGGGACCCGGTTCAGCCGGTAGCGGTCGCGGCTTTTCACCCTGTGTCATCGAAGGCAGCCTTGGAAAGGTGCGAAAACTTGAACCCGTGGCTCCTGCGGACGATCAGATGGTCTCCATACCAATCATGGGCCGTATTGCCGCCGGCACGCCAATTTCAGCCATTCAGGACCATACTAATACTGTTTCCCTGCCCCCCGACATGATCGGCTCGGGCGAACATTATGCCCTTGAAGTCAAGGGCGATTCGATGATTGAGGCCGGAATTTTTGATGGTGATACGGTGATTTTACAAAAATGCACCACCGCCAATAGCGGTGAAATCGTCGTCGCCCTCATTGATGACGAAGAAGCAACCCTGAAACGTCTGCGCCGCAAAGGCGATTCAATCGCTCTGGAAGCTGCCAATCCGGCCTATGAAACCCGAATTTTCGGGCCGGACAGAATAGACATTCAAGGCCGGCTTGTAAGCCTGTTAAGGCGCTATTGAGGCCACCACCATTTGCCATTGATGACAACGGCTTCGGAGACAATTTTGCTGTCTCCGACCAGCACTTCTTCAACCACGTCAACATAATCGAACGAACCCTTTTGTATCGACAGCACCGTTGCATCACCTGTTGAGCCCGGCTTCAGCGACCCCAGTTCCGGCCTTTTCAAGGCCATCGCGGCATTGACTGTCGACATCGCAATCACATCACCAAGCTCTACCCCCATACACAGGAACTTGGACATCGTCGTCACCAGATCAAAAGCCGGGCCGTTGATACACATCTGGTGTACATCCGATGAAATTGTGTCTGGTAAAAAACCGTTGGCCAGCATCGCCCGCGCGGTCTTGAAGGCAAATGATCCGCGCCCGTGGCCGACGTCAAACAGCACTCCGCGTTCACGCGCCCGCAACACCGCCTGCTTGACGGTGCCCTGGGCGGTGGCTGGTGAATTGGGGAACGGACGAAAGCAATGGGTTAAAACATCGCCGGGGCGCAAAGCATCAATCACCTCCTCGTAAGAGGGCGGCGGCTCGTCAATATGGGCCATTAGCGGCAGTCCGACTTCTTCGGCCACCTGCATCGCGTAGTTAAATGGCGTCATGCCCTGATCGCCGGAAGCATGGCGGCCAACACGCACCTTGATGCCGATAATAACATCGCGGTTGGCATCTGCCACCCGGGCAGCTTCCTTCGGTGCCATCAGCCGGACATCTTCACTTTCACCGACATGCACGTTACGCCCAAACCCGAAAATACCGGCAAAAGAAACATGCAAATATGCCAGTATGCGCACTTGCGAGGGCTCAATAACATGGGTGCGGAAGCCGGCAAAATTACCCGGTCCAGCCGAGCCTGTATCAACTGCTGTGGTGACACCGGAGGTGCGGCAAAACTCCTCTGCATCAATCCCTAAAGACGTACCGCCCCAATAAACATGTGTGTGCAGGTCAATTAACCCCGGTACAACGATCTGGCTTGAAACATCGCGCGTTTGCGTACCGGTTTCAGCCTTCAGGCCTTTCCCGACAGCAGCTACCTTTCCGTCAGTGAAAGCCACATCCATCACACCATCAAGGCCTTGAGAAGGATCAATCACCCGGCCTCCGCGCAAGATTAATTCCGGTTTCATATCTTAAACTCCTCGCTGTATTGTGTGCGTCATCATCGCAAATACCCCATAAGACGGTTGGCAAAATCATGCAGTCGGAACGCCAGCCGTTCCAGCCCGGTTATGAGTTTGCTGTCTTTATCCTGAATATCCGCTTTTGCTGCTGATTGATCCTCTTCCTGGTCATTTCTTTGTATCATAACGCCTTTTCCGCCCCGCTTTCGCACCCAGGGCCTGTCTCCCCTTGTTTCAAGCGCATTGCGCACAACCACACTCTCCCCCGAAACGGTGAGTGTGTAGGCACCGTTGCGCCAAAGATCAAACTTGTCAATTACAACCTCAGGCCGCTCACATTTGAGGCGAACTGGCACAGTGGCAATAAGAACATCGACCCGACGGCAGTCTTCTTCGACAGCGGCAGTATTTTCGGCAAAACCGATTAAGCGTCCGTCCTCGAGCTCGAAAATACACCCACCCGCATCACACCTGAAACCTTCACGTTTGGCGGCATCCCCCGGCGAAATTGTATCGCCTTCACGTGCCAGCCATTTACCAACTGAAAACTTTTCACGACGCACTTTAGCAACGACCAGCAATCCGTCTCCACCCCTGACAGCAATGTTTTTGCCACTTGCCGCAATATAGATATCGGGCAGTGGATATATTGGCGTCATAGCAAGTCCCGCAGCAATCACCGCCAGTCCAAAAAACCGCCACCTTGTCCGCCACAGACACAGCCACAAAGCGCCAAAGATCATGAGCAGCATGGCGGTACCGGAAAAGGTCGGTGTGATTTTAACCGCATCGGGAAAAGACACGGTCCAGCTGGCAACATCCATAACCAGGTCCAGCCCGGCTCCCATGACAGGCAGCACGTAGCCATCCAGACCCAGCGGCATTGCCAGCAAAGCAACCAGCCCCGCTGGCATCACGACAAAACCGATGACCGGCAACGCCAGAACATTGGCAAGGAGACTGAACACGGCGATATGCTGAAAATAAAAAGCCGCGAAGGGGCTTGTGGCCAGCCCGGCAATCAAGGTGGTAAGCGCTGTGCCGGCAACATAAAAACCGATATTCTTGAGGCCACGCATTGTCAGGGATGATGACGGATAAAACCGGAAAAAATTCCGGCTGCGAAACCACTCATAAAAGGCCACCAGCATGGTTGTTGCAGCAAACGACATCTGAAAACTTACCGACAGCAGACTATAGGGTCTGATCACCAGTATTATAACGGCTGCGATGGCAATATTACGCAGGGAGATTGCCGGTCGATCGAGCATAATGGCAATAAACATAATCGCTATCATTATGAAGGCGCGCTGGGTGGAAATCGATGCACCCGATATCAGCAGGTAATAAAAAGCTCCCGCCAGAGCACCACCTGCCGCCCATTTTTTAACCGGCCAGTGCAGCAGCAAGGTTGCATTCAATGCCAGCAATGCCCGCAGCAACCAGAATATCGTCCAGGCAAACAACACCATATGCAACCCGGATATGGCCAGCAGATGCGCCAACCCGGCGTCGCGCAGGGTATTGACCGTGGATTTCGAAATAGCCGCCCGGTCACCGACAATCAAGGCGGCCGCCAGGCCGCCTTTTTCGCCATCAAGTTGGGATTGCAAGCGGCTTGAAATGCGTTGGCGTAAATGGGCCAATGAGGTTCGCGCCCGCTCAAACAAGGATGTCTGCCCCTGCATCGCCATCACTTTTGGTGCGGAGATGAAAAATCCACTTCCGCCAATGCCTTCAAACCAGTTTTTGCGGGCAAAATCGAAACCATCTGGATAGGGAGGTTCAGGTGGCGGGAAAATAATTGCCCTGGCCTCTATAAACAGTCCCGGAAAGAGTTCTGTTGCCTTTTGGCTTTTACGCAGTTTTAAGCGTATCCGGCCTGGCGTATCTTCAGGCTTCAAGCGTTCGATCCTGCTCGGTCTGATGATAATTTTTACCTCGCCGCTAGCCAGAAACAGCAGGGTTTCAATTCGACCGGCCACAGCTACCGGACCAATTCTTTTTTGGATTACCGGTGCTGCGACCCGAAATGTATTGAGCTTGGCAAAGGCAAAACCCGCTGCCACTGTTAAAACAAAAGCAGAAAAAATCAGTGCAAGAGTATGTTTTCGGGAAAGAAAAACAAATCCGGCAGAAGCTATCAGGAGTGTCAGGACAAAGCCCCATGACGGCTCAACCAGAAGTGCAAAATAACTGCCGCTGCCAAGCGCCAGTGCCACTGGCAACCATAAGAACCAGTTAGACTGTTCCCGGTAAAGTATCTGTTTCAGGCTTTCACCAAATGAAAACCGCAACGGAATTTTTTCTTTTTTGCCTTGCCCGCTGGTCTCTGTTGCCCAAATCCACTCAGTCATCCCCCTATCCGATCAACCTCCAGCAACGAGCCCCTTACACTTTATTATTCAATATGATACATCACCGGGACCATCCTGTCCCTAAAGAGTAATAACATCACGATGACTTCACCGGTAGTTACCCGCTTTGCCCCCTCACCCACTGGTTTTTTACATATCGGCGGTGCCAGAACAGCTTTGTTCAACTGGCTTTATGCCAAAGCCAATGGCGGCAAAATGTTGCTGCGTATCGAAGATACAGACCGCGCGCGCTCAACCACAGAGGCTATTGACGCTATTCTGGACGGGCTCACCTGGCTTGGTCTTGACTGGGACGATAAGCCGGTTTTTCAACACAGCCGCATTGAGGCTCATCAACAGGCGGCGGAAGACCTGCTTGCTCAAGGCAAGGCTTATAAATGCTATTGTTCGCCCGAAGAACTTAGCGCCATGCGCGAAAAAGCCCGGGCCGAAAAAAGACCCCCCCGCTATAACGGCATGTGGCGCGATCGTGATCCCTCTCAAGCACCGGCAGGGATTAAACCGGTCATTCGCTTTAAATCGCCTGAGGCTGGAACAACCGTCATAGATGACCAGGTCCAGGGCCGTGTTACCTTCAACAATTCTGAACTTGATGATCTGATTATTCTGCGTTCTGACGGCAATCCCACCTATATGCTTTCAGTGGTGGTCGATGATCACGACATGGGCGTTACCCATGTTATCCGCGGCGACGATCATTTAACCAATGCCGCCCGACAGTCGCAGATTTTTGAGGCACTGGGATGGCCGGTTCCAGTCTTTGCCCATATCCCCCTTATCCATGGGCCCGACGGTGCCAAATTGTCAAAACGCCATGGCGCCCTTGGTGTGGATGCCTATCGTGACATGGGATATCTGCCGCAAGCCATGCGAAACTACCTTGTACGCCTTGGCTGGAGCCACGGCGATGATGAGATCATGTCGCTGGAAAATATGATTGAATGGTTTGATCTCGATAACATCGGACGTTCTGCTGCACGGTTTGATTTTGACAAGCTGGAAAGCATCAACGGCCATTACATGCGCCAGGCTGACGATAAGGAGCTGGCTACCGCTATGTTTGAACTCCTGGAAAATGATAAAGACCGGGGCGAACTTTATGCGAAAGTTACGGATGAAAAAGTTCAAAAAATAGTATCCGTAATGCCGGAATTGAAAGAACGGGCAAAAACTTTGGTAGAATTGGCCACCAGTTCAGAATTCATTTTAAATGACCGGCCTCTTAAGCTGAATGAAAAAGCAGCTCAATTGCTGACCGAGGAGGCCAAAACACATCTCAAACAGCTTTCCATTCAACTTTCGCTTGTGGAAAACTGGAATTTAGAGGAAATCGAAACCACAATACGAGATTTCTGTACGCAAATCGATTTAAAACTTGGTAGTATAGCTCAGCCGCTCAGAGCGGCGCTTACCGGCACCACCATCTCGCCGGGAATATTCGATGTTCTAGCAGTTTTGGGCCGCGATGAAACGCTTGGCCGTATAGCTGACAGCATCGATGCAGCCAGTTAAAATACAGGCAGACTGCATCATCCGATTCGAAAACGCCGAAGGTCTTCCACCTTTGCGTATGACGCCACACAGGTTTTTCTGGCTCACGAATCAATCAAAACGGATGTCCGGATAACGGACACAACCGCTGCACATCGCTACATCCGCATTTGCAGCGGAAATATTACTTGAACGGGACCAGGAGAGGCAGAGAATATGGATAAAGTTGTTGAACAAAACGAAAAGGCAACATTGACAATTGGCAGCAAGATCTATGATTTGCCAATCCGTCATGCAACTCACGGACCCAGCGTGATAGACGTCTCCACCCTTTATCGCGAAACCGGCATGTTCACCTATGATCCGGGTTTCACCTCAACAGCCAGTTGCGAATCAGAAATAGCCTATATTGATGGCGACAAAGGCATTCTGCTTTATCGCGGATATCCAATTGAACAACTGGCAGAGCATGGCGATTTCATCGAAACCTGCTACCTGCTTTTGTATGGTGAACTGCCATCGAAAGATGAGTATAAGCGTTTCAATCACGCCATCACCAACCACACCATGCTGCATGAGCAGATGAGCCGTTTTTTCACCGGGTTCAGACGTGATGCCCATCCCATGGCCATTATGGTAGGTGTTGTCGGGGCTTTGTCCGCATTTTATCACGATTCAACCGACATTGATGATCCCCATCAACGCCTGATTGCCAGTCGTCGGATGATTGCAAAAATGCCGACAATCGCCGCCATGGCTTATAAATACTCCATTGGTCAGCCCTTTATTTACCCGCGCAACGATCTCGACTACGCCGCAAACTTTCTCCATATGTGCTTTTCGGTGCCGTGCGAAAAATATGAACCAAATCCGGTTTTCGCCCGCGCCATGGACCGCATTTTCATACTTCATGCCGATCACGAGCAAAACGCATCAACCTCAACCGTCAGACTGGCAGGCTCATCCGGTGCCAACCCGTTCGCCTGCATCGCTGCCGGCATTGCGTGTCTGTGGGGACCGGCCCATGGGGGTGCCAATGAAGCCGCCCTCAACATGTTGTCAGAAATCGGGTCCGTTGACAGGATCCCTGAGTTTATCGCCCGCGCCAAAGACAAGGACGATCCTTTCAGGTTAATGGGATTTGGTCACCGGGTTTACAAAAATTATGATCCGCGCGCACGCATCATGCAGACCACATGTCACGAGGTGCTGGATGCTTTGGGAATGACAGATGATCCGATGCTGGACATCGCCAGAGAGTTGGAAAAAATCGCCCTTGAAGACGATTATTTCATCAGCCGCAACCTGTATCCCAACATTGATTTTTATTCCGGCATAACCCTGCGCGCTCTGGGGTTTCCAACCACCATGTTCACGGTTTTATTTTCTCTGGCGCGCACAGTCGGCTGGGTTGCTCAATGTAATGAAATGGTGGAAGATCCAAAACAGAAAATCGGCCGTCCACGCCAGTTGTATACTGGTGCTACCACGCGCGATTATGTGCAGCGGGACGATCGTTAGGGTTTCATCTGCGGCAGTTCAAAGTTCAATCGCTTGAGAATTGCCGCAGCAGCTCGCTCAGCAGTTTCATGAACATTGGTGCAACCGACTTCGATTGCCGCCTGCCTGAGAAATTCGCGTTGTTTTTCCCTTGCCGCTGTCGATTGATGAATTTCAATCAGCGCAGATGAAAGCGCTTTGGGAGTACAATCGCGATCAAAGAACTCAGGCACAACGTTCTCGCCAACAATCAGGTTTGGCAAAACCATTGATGGCACATTCACCAGCCATTTGAACCAATTACGGTGTCTGCCAATAAAGGATGCCATCGCATCGACACGATAGGCAACGATCATTGGGGTGTGAGTTGCCGTCAGTTCCAGAGTAACAGTTCCAGACGCAGTCAGTGCCAGGTCAGCGGCGCGAAAAGCGCCCCATTTGTCACCCTCATCTTCAATCTGCAACACATCAATCTGCAGTTTTTGCAACTGTAAAGACACTTCCGTTTTCATATGTGGAATTATCGGCATGACGATTTGCGCATTATCAACAACGTCGGTAAAACCTTTCACAGCTTCAGCAAAAATCTCCATATGGCGAACAATTTCGCCGCGCCGACTGCCTGGCAACAACAAAAGCATGGTCTGATCGCTGGGAATATTGTGTTTTTGTCGGAATACTTCGGCTGTCATCGTGTTGCGTTTGGCACGATCTACCGCAGGGTGACCAACAAACGTACATGCTGGACCGTCAAGTTCGGCAAATGCTTGCGGTTCAAAAGGTAAAACCGCCAAAACCTCATTGATATATGGTTTCATCTTCCGCGCCCGCCATGGCCGCCAGGCCCAAACTGTCGGTGCCACCAGGTTGAATATTGGCAAACCGCTATTTCCCGCCTGCAACCAGCGCGCAACCGGGTGGTTGAATTCGGGACTGTCAATAATGATCAGAGCGTCAATATTTTCCACCACAAGATAGCTAACCAGCTTTTTAGCCAGCCAGTATCCCCTTGGTATGGCACCAATGATAGCCGCAGGACCGATTACAGCAAGTTCTTCAATGTCAAAGAGGCTTTTTAATCCGGCGGCTTGCATGGAATTTCCACCAACGCCATAAAATTCGAATGACATCCCGGTTTGTTCTCTCAACTCCACCATTAACTCGGCTCCGAGCAAATCACCGGAAGGCTCGGTGGCTGAAATGCCGATTTTCAGCGTGACTGGCTTTGTGGGGAGAGATGATGACTGGATCAGCTGGCAACCTTTCCATTGGTTGACGGTATGGCACCTTCAACAAAGATATCCAGTTCATCAGCACGTTTGATTAAACCCTGGCGGTCATGACAAAGGACATTATCCGCATGAACGACAATACCCGACAGGCCTGCCGCCGCCACCAGCTCAACTGTGACCGGACCAATCACCGGCATGTCAAAGCGCATATCCTGACCACATTTTGGTCTTTTGACTAAAACACCGCCGGTTTTGTGAACCACGCCATCTTTACGCAACCTGGCAACCCGCTTTAGCATTTCATCGGTTCCTTCAGCCGCTTCTATAGCTAAAACATAACCACCACAAACAACAACAGCCTGGCTGACATCAAGATTACCCAACACATGGAGAACTTCAAATCCCTTGGCAATGTCTGAAATATTGCCAGGCGTGTGAACATGTTTGCCAACCGCACCGTTAGCAATCAGGTTTTCGGGAATAATTTCATGCGCTCCAATCACCGAAAAACCCAATGTCTCCAAAAAACCGGCAACGGCTGAAAGAATTTGGTCATCACCGCCACCGGCATTCAATACTTGAGCTGCTGTATTATCCGGGCCACCGGAGTCAGGTGTTTGCGTACCATCAATCGGCCTTTTTACATTGCCGATCATCACAATTTGCCGGCAGTTAGCCAGCTTGAGCTGCTCTATGATTTCTCCACCCGATTGAATTTCAATCCACCGGTGAGGATAATTGTTTAAATCCGGATCGGCAAATCCTTCAAGCGCACAGACAAAAACATCTTTGCCGGATTTTATTACAGCCTCACAGAGACTAACGGGCAAACGACCACCACCGGCAATTATACCGATCGGCTGGCTTTGTTGCTCATCAGATTTATGTTTGTTTGTCGACATTTACAGGGACGTTCGTTTCAAACGTTTCTTGATATTGGTGGGGTGCATAAAGAACGCTGGGTACCCTCATCGAGGAAATTCAAAATTTCTTCAATATCCTTGTTACCTTCATAGAGCTCAGCCAACTGCTGCTTACGTTCCTGAATGGTACCCTCCTCAGCAAACAAGAGCCGATAAGCATCTCGGATCATGTGTATTTGCTTATGCTCAAAGCCTGCACGCTTCATTCCAACCACGTTCAATCCGCCAAGGTGTGCCCGGTTTCCAAGCGCCATGGCAAAAGGAATTACGTCATTTTCAATACCACTCATACCGCCTATAAATGCGTGTTTGCCAATGCGTGCAAATTGGTGAACTGCGGATAAACCGCCTATCACAACAAAATCACCGATAAGGCAATGCCCGCCAACTGTAGCATTATTGGCAAAAATAACATTATCACCAATCTGGCAGTCATGTGCCACATGCGATCCGGCCATAAACAGGCAGTCATCACCAATGGTTGTAACCATTCCACCACCTTCGGTGCCTGGATTCATCGTGACATTCTCACGGATGACATTGTTTTCGCCAACAACCAGACGGCTGTTTTCGCCGTGATACTTCAGGTCCTGCGGCATGTTTCCAATTGATGCAAAAGGGTGAACCACGGTTTTAGAGCCAATCACCGTGTTGCCTAAAATCACGGCGTGGGAAATCAACTCCACATCGTCGAGCAGTTGAACGTGAGCGCCAACAACGCAAAACGGGCCGATTTTAACGTTTTTCCCGATTATAGCACCATCTTCGATAACAGAGCTGGGGTGTATTAGAACAGATTGATCAGTCATATCATTCCGAAATCATTGCGGTTATTTCTGCTTCAGCTACCAGAACACCGTCAACTTTGGCGTCACTTTTAAACTTCCAGACATTAGCCCGTGATCTTATTTTGGTTACATGAAAATATACCGTATCTCCGGGCAATACTGGTTTTCGAAACCGTGCTTTGTCAATAGACATGAAATAAACCAATTTGTTTCCCGAAGATGTCAGGCTGTTAATCACCAGACCACCGGCCGTTTGTGCCATTGCCTCGATTAACAAAACACCCGGCATGACTGGCTTTCCCGGAAAATGACCGGAAAAAAAAGGTTCGTTAATGGTTACATTTTTAATTCCAATTCCAGAAATATCACCGTTCATCTCAATGATTTTATCTATCATCAAAAATGGGTAACGATGAGGCAAGAGCTCCATAACTTTTGTTATATCGGCTATTTGAAATTCTGTAACTGTGTCTAAATTTGACATTTGAAAAATCTCTGAAAAAATTTACGAAGTCTTTTTACCGCGGCTTTCGGCCAGTTTTTTTACTATTGCAATTTCTCTAATCCATTGTCGTATTGGTTTGGCTGGAAACCCTCCCCAACGCACTCCAGCAGGTACATCACCTCTGATTATCCCGGAGCCGGCTGCAAACTGTGCGCCATCACCGATATTTATGTGACCTAACACCCCGGATTTCCCCCCCAAAACGACGAAATCACCCAACCTGGAACTACCGGAAATACCGGATTGAGCCACGATGATGCAATGTCTGCCGATTTCGACATTGTGGGCTATCTGTACCTGGTTGTCTATTTTAGTCCCCTCGCCGATAAATGTATCACGCGTGGTCCCCCGGTCAATTGTTGTCACTGCGCCTATCTCTACATGATCCTGAATAATGACCCGACCAAGTTGTGGCACTTTCAAATGAAAATATCCACCCATGGCAAAACCAAAACCATCCTGACCTATTTGCGCACCTGAGTGAATAATGACGTGATCACCGATCAGGGCAAAGCAGACCGAAACATTTGCGCCAATAAAGCTGTTTTTCCCGATTTTCACACACCTGCCTACAACCGCTCCTGAGCAGATTACTGAACCTGAACCAATGCATGCCTCTTCACCAACAACCGCGCCGGGTTCTATGACAACATCCTCACCGATTACGGCCGAAGCATGTACAAAAGAACTTCGGGATTCGCCGACGTAACTAAAGACTGCGCCGGGGTTTCTGGTTGCCGGGTAGAGTGATTGGGCGACCTGGGCATAGGCGCGGTAAGGCTGATTATGCACTAAAGGAATTACGTTCCCGGGTACTTTTATGACATTTTTTGGAGCAACCAGGCAGGCCAGAGCTTTTGTCGAGCCCAACTGATCAAGATATTTCAAGTTGTCCAGAAAGGTGAGATCAAACTCCCCGGCCCGGTCCAGTGCGGCCACATCACTTATGGCTAGCGAGGTATCGACATCACCGCCAACTTTCGCATCTGTTAATTCACAAATTTGTTGAATACTAAGCGGGCCATCATTCACATAAAATGCGGGATCTGGCATGGCGAATATTCTTTCTCAGATTGTGTTGACCAAGCCGACTGAATAGCGATTTAGAAACTTGTCCCAGCAGAGAATCTGAAAAATTCGGTCTTGTCGAATGATTCCTTCTTCACAGGTAGTGAGAAATCAAACCGCAGCGGACCCAGGGGAGATTTATACAACAGACTGGCACCTACGGTAGCTCTCAAGGAGGCTTTATCACCCTGCAGGGCAGTTGCAGAACCTGGTGTTGGCGCATCGAACAAGGTTCCAACATCGGTAAACAACGCTCCACGAACCCCCCAGGTTTCGGGTAGTCCGACAGGGAATGAAAGCTCTGCTGTGCCGATTGCAAAAACTTTGCCACCGAGTGAATCATCATTGATAGCAGCTGTGCCGGTTTCGCGTGGTCCTATACCGGAACGTTCAAAACCGCGAAATGAATCACTTCCCTTGAAGAAACTATCAACAACACGAACCTGTTTTCCATTCCAGCCGGCAATAACACCACCACTGGCAAAGAAGCTTGCAATAACCTTCTTTTTATAGACCGGCAGATAATAACTACCCTGTACGTTGGTTCGCGAGAAATAGACGTCACCGCCAAGACCAGCCACATCCTGATCGATCGTCAGCCGGGCACCGGTTGTTGGTTCAAATGGGTTATCCAGCGTACTGTAGGTCAGTGAGAAACCAACTGTAGAAGCATTGGCTTTACCGGCGCTGCCCTGAATTGCCGGTGAAGCTGTCGAGTCCACATTACGAATATTCGTATTGGTGAAATTATACCGGGTGGAAAAAGTCACGGTCTCGGAAACAGGAAAGCCAAAGCGGAACCCGGCACCAGTGGTGCGCGCACTAAAGGAGGATTCTTGCTGTTGGTTGGTATCCGAGCCAAAAATATCAATACCGAAGGACATTTTCCGTCCAAGGAAATATGGTTCCGTGAAACGAATATCGACCTGCTGACGTTTGAAGCTGAGGGAGGTGCGTAACCTTAGAAACTGGCCCCGTCCCATGAGATTGCGTTCGGTTATTGAAAGGTCACCGATAATTGCTTCAGAGGATGAAAAACCGGCTCCAACCGAAAACTGCCCCGTAGATTTCTCTGTCACATAGACCGTAAGATTAACCCGATCAGGAGCACTGCCCGGAGACTGCTTGATGTCAACTTTGGAAAAGAAACCCAAAGCGGTAATGCGCCGACGGGCCTTATCCACCAGGAATCTGTTGTATGCATCGCCTTCGACCAGCTGTATCTCACGCCGAACAACAATATCAAGAGTTCTGGTATTGCCGACAATATCAATACGATCAATATATACCCGCGCACCTTCTTCAACTGCGAAGGTCAGTGAAACCGTTTTATCCTCGGTGTTTTTATCCACCCGTGGACGCACCCGGGCAAAAGCAAAGCCTTCCTTGCCTGCCTCGACAGTCAGGCTTTCAACAGTCTCGTCAACCAGACCGGCATTATAGATTTCATTTTCAGTCGTTTTAATCTTCGACCTCAATTTATCGATATCTAATTCCGCAACCTGGGAATCGACTTCCGTGGGGCCAAATTTATACTCGTCCCCTTCATCCACGGTAATGGTTATGAAAAAGCTTTTGCCATCGCGGGCGAGTTCTGCAACCGCAGACAGGACTTGAAAATCAACAAAACCATTCTTTAGATAATGACGTCGCAAAAGCTCTTTATCGAAAGCCAGACGATCGGGGTCATAATTGTCGGTGGCCGAGAAAAACTTGTACCAGGCACTTTCTTCAGTGGAAACAACGGAACGAAGCTGACTATCTGAAAACGATCTGTTGCCGATAAAATTGATCCGCGAGACCGTGGTGACAGGCCCCTCGTTGATCTCAAAAATCAGGTCAACACGGTTTTGCGAACGCTCGATGATTTTAGGCTCGACGCTTGCTGCAAAACGTCCGGCACGACGATAAAGCTCAACAATGCGGGCGGCGTCATTTTGAACCCGCGCACGGGTGAAAACAATACGCGGCCGCAGCTCAACTTCCTTGGCAAGATCTTCGTCTTTCAGTTCCTTGTTGCCCTCGAAACTCACACGATTGATAATCGGGTTTTCCACAACATTAACAATGAGAATACCGCCAGCCCCTCTTTCGATGCGCACATCGGAGAAAAGACCGGTTCGAAACAACGATTTAAGAGAATCATTGATGCTGGCTGAGTCGTATTTATCGCCCCGCGACAGGCGCATATATGATTCGATGGTTTCAGGTTCAATACGCTGATTGCCTTTAACCACAACACCGCGAACAACCGATTGCGCAGCCGCGTTTTTCGTAGAGACAACGAGAGATCCGACCGCAAAAAAACTACCGATTATAAACGTCGCAATTATTGCTTTGCCGACGCGCTTAATTCCAACCATAAAATCAGACTACCCGCTTTACGTGACTCAAATAATTCCACCTAAACTCTTGTAGCTGTTTTTATACCATTTGGAAACCATTTGTGTCATTTAAAAAATCGAGAAATGCACTAAATCGTTCCATGTGGCGAAAACCATCAGCATAAGAACGAGAGCCAATCCGATTTTAAAGCCAAAATCCTGCACACGCTCACTCAGCGGTTTGCCTCTCAGCGCCTCAGCGGCATAATACATAAGATGACCGCCATCCAGCATCGGAACCGGGAAAAGGTTAATTAAACCAATGTTTACAGACAGGAGTGCGGCTAAATTCAAAAGTGCGATGAAACTTATGGTCGCCACCTGACCGGAAATCTGGGCTATTCGCAATGGTCCGCCAAGCTGATCCGCCTTTTCACGCCCGACAACAATATCCTTTAAATACTCCAGGGTACGAACGATCATAAAATAGGTTTCTTCGGTCCCCATAACCACAGCTGTCAACGGGTCTGCCTTTATGGTTTTCACCTCTTCTTTGGCAGCGTTCCGGGAGATACCCAAAAGCCCGATTCGAATTTTGTTGCCAAATCTGTCCGTAATTTCCTTGCGCTGCGGAGTGGCCACCAGCACCAGGGTTTCGCCCTGGCGATCTACAGTAATTTCAAGTTCTTTGTCAGCACTCGAGGAGATTATGCGCTGCATATCTGAAAAACTCTCGATTTTTTTAGATCCGATGGCCAAAATCACATCATCGGTTTTAAATCCTGCCGCCGCTGCCGCACTGTTGGTTTGAACACTATCAACCCGAGGCGCAATAACCTGGCGCCCGACGACGGCGAATATAAAGGCGAAAATCACAATTGCCAGGATAAAATTGGCAATGGGGCCGGCAGCAACGACAGCTGCTCGCTGCCACACTTTTTTAGTATGGAAATTGCCCTCGCGGTCTTCTTTTGACATTTGTTCGATCTGTTCACGATCAGGAACGCTTGCGGCATTATTGTCACCGGCAAATTTCACGTAGCCCCCCAGCGGTATCCAGGCAAATTTCCACCGCGTACCTTTACTATCGTCAAACCCCCAGATTTCAGGCCCAAACCCGACAGAAAACACCTCAACTTTAACGCCACACCAGCGCGCTACCACAAAATGGCCAAGCTCATGGAAGAAGACTATGACAGTGAGAACAAACAAAAACGGCAAGATATAAGATGCAAATACCTGCAGGTTCTCGACAATGACCGAAATCAGGTCCATTATTTTTAATCCAGTTCAGTTATAAAATTACTCTGTAGAATACCCGGCAAATTCACCCTGGGCTTGAAGTTTTTTGATTACAGATAAAGCTTTTTGGCGACCATAGGCATCAACTGTGGCAATTTCCTGTAAATCCGATGCATTATTCAACATATTTTCCCGAGCAGCCTGTTCCATTACCAAATCGATTACACGGGCGATATCACCAAAACCAATGTTGTGGCAAAGAAATTCTTCAACCGCTATCTCGTTGGCCGCATTAAGTATTGTCGGTGCGCACCCGCCTGTTTGCAGTGCCTGGCGACACAAGGTAAGTGCTGGAAACCTTTCTTCGCACATTTCTTCAAAACTAAGAGTGCCGATTTGAGCCAGATCCAGAGGCTTCACCGGACATTCAATTCTATCAGGCCAGGTCAGCGCGTAAGCAATAGGAATACACATATCGGGCGTGCCCAGATGAGCCAGAACCGAACCATCACAATATTGCACCAGTGAATGAATAACCGAACCGGGATGTATCAAAACGTCCAGTTGATCGACGGCAACCGGAAACAGGTGAAAGGCTTCAATCAACTCCAGCCCCTTGTTCATCATTGTTGCTGAATCAATGGAAATTTTTCGGCCCATTTGCCAGTTCGGGTGTTTGAGTGCCATCTCCGGTGAGGCATTTTGCATAACATCAAGCGGTGTTTTTAAAAACGGGCCGCCCGATGCCGTCAGGATTATTTTTTCCACCCTTTCCGGGTGATCAAAATCAAACAGCTGAAAAATCGCACTATGTTCGGAATCCACCGGCAACAGGGTTGCCCCTGATCTCTCCACTTCCTTCATGAACAGATCACCGGCACACACCAGGCATTCCTTGTTGGCAAGCCCGACCCGTTGCCCCTTTTTTATTGCAGCAAGTGTTGGATTGAGGCCCGAAACCCCAACAATTGCGGCAATAACACAATCAACCGGACGCTCCGCCGCTTCGATCAGGCCACTTTGCCCCGCAGCAGCTTCAATACCGCTGCCGCTGAGTGCTTCACATAAATCCCCGTAGGCTCCCTCATCGGCCACAACGGCAAGTTTTGCTTTAAACTTTATGGCCTGGTGAGCCAGCAATTGAACATTGGAATTTGCGCTAAGCGCCTCAATACTGAAAGTGCCACCATGATGGGCTACCAGGTCCAGCGCACTTGAGCCGATAGACCCGGTGGCACCTAAAATGGAAATCCGTTGTGGACCAAGCCTGTCCAGAGGGGAAAGTTTTTCAGCCATGAGGCTCATAGTGTCTACCAAATCAAAAGATTATAGGCCAATGACTGATCATTGCCACGAACAATGCCAATTAGCGCTGCGAAAATGACCACAATGATCAATGCATCCAGCCGGTCCCAAACGCCACCATGGCCGGGAAGCAGTCGACCGCTGTCTTTAACACCCAGTTGCCGTTTTGCCCACGATTCCTGAAGATCACCCGCCTGGGCAACAACGGCTGCAGCGGCACTTAATCCAACCAGAGTAATTTCCGACCCCACATCCACCAGGCGCGTTAAAACCAGACCGGCAATAGCTGCACCGGCGATGCCGCCAAAAAATCCAGCCCAGGTCTTGTTGGGGGAAACCTTTGGAGCAAGTTTTGGCCCGCCGATCAACCGACCGGAGAAATATGCCATGGTGTCGGCTGACCACACGACTGCAAACAGCCATAGAATTGCAATCAGCCCAAACTCCATATCTGAACGCAAGGCAATAAGACCAACCACAGCTGAACTGCCAAAAATCATGCCCGCCGAAAATATAACGGCTTTGGCATTTCTTAAACCGGAAATACCGGTAAGTATGACAGCGCCGGCAACCCCGGCAATCAAGGCTGCCATTACCTCCCCAAATACGGCCAGTAGGCCATTGCCGAGGAACAGCAAAATTGTCAGAATTCGAATAATGTCAATGCGCTCTTCAACAACATTATTGACCAGCTCAAGGGCCAGAAGTGCGGCCAGAACCAGAACCAGCAACTGAAACCACATGCCCCCTAAAATCGTCAGTGCCAATACAATGGGAATAACAGCGACGGCAGACAGTATGCGCAAACCCAATTCAGAAATATGTGGCTTGTTTTTCAAAGGTTTGAAGAAGTTCTTACAACTGAAAGCTTAGCTGTAGAAGCATCTTCAAGCGATGATAATCCACCAAACCTCCGGTTCCGGTTGTGAAATTCCTCAATTGCAGAGACCAGAAGATCTTTGGAAAAATCCGGCCATGGCTGCGTTACAAACACAAACTCCGTATAGGCACATTGCCATAACAGAAAATTGCTCAGGCGTTGTTCACCACTGGTGCGAATCAACAGATCGGGTTCGGGAAATTCAGCGGTATACAAATAGCTGTTAAAAGTTTCCGGGGTAATTTGCTCAGGGCTCAATTCGCCAACCTGTACCGCCTCGGCAACTTTGCGCACAGCCTCGGCTATTTCCTGTTTGCTGCCATAATTAAAAGCGACAATCAGAGTAATACCCTCATTGTTTTCAGTCAGGGATTGGGCTTTGGAAATTAACTCGATTATCTCATTATCAAGATTATCACGCCCGCCAATGACACGAACCCGCACGCCCTGTTCATGCAAACTGGCAAGATCACGGCGAATAAATCGTTTCAACAACCCCATCAATTCATTGACTTCATCCGCAGGCCGCTGCCAGTTTTCCGAACTGAAACTGAAAAGAGTAAGATACTCTATGCCAAGCTCAGCTGCATCGCGCACGACCTGACGAACGGTTTCAACTCCACGCTTGTGTCCCGCCACCCGGGGCAATCCACGCGCCTTCGCCCACCGGCCATTGCCATCCATAATTATGGCAACATGGCGCGGAACCGGAAGGTCGCTATCCGAATGCTGTTTTCCGTTAAGCGTCAAATCTCAGCTCACTTTCGCCCGTTAAATGCTTCATCTTCAATGTTTGATCCAGACCGGAAGACATTTTCACCTGAAATCTGTCATTATAAAGGTCTGCAACCAAAATATTCAGATATGGTGTGTCTTTCCTATACCTGCATGATTTCTTTTTCTTTAAGTGCCAGAGATTCATCAATCTCCCTGATTGTTTTATCGGTCAGGCTTTGGATTTCATCCGCCCACAGCTTTTCCTCATCCTGGCTCATATTTCCGTCTTTTTCCATATGTTTAAGCTTGTCCATCCCATCGCGACGCACATTGCGAACGGCAATACGCGCCTGTTCAGCGTATTGACTGGCAACCTTTGACAACTCCTGACGGCGTTCTTCATTGAGTTCGGGAATAGGAATTCTCAACAATGTGCCCTCGGTGATCGGGTTAAGACCGAGCGATGAATTGCGGATAGCTTTTTCAACGGCGCTAACAAGAGAATTATCCCACACCTGCACCGATAGCATACGCGGCTCTGGGACCGATATTGTCCCCACCTGGGCCATTGGCATTTGCGCGCCATAAGCATCAACATTGATTGGCTCAAGCAAACTTATCGAGGCACGACCGGTTCGCAATCCGCCGAATTCTTTCCGCAGAACCGAAGCTGAGCCTTTCATGCGCCGTTCAATATCATCAATATCAAACTCTTCTTCTGCCATCTTGAAAAACCTCTATTCTGTCGCGTTTTTTCTGGTGTTAATCATCAGAAATAACCGTAAATCTCCCCTGCCCCTTTACCGCCGCCAGAAGCGCTCCCGGAGTTCTGATGGAGAATACGATAACAGGTATAGCATTGTCACGGGTAAGTGTAATGGCAGCTGTGTCCATAACTTTAAGATTTTTCACCAGCAGGTCCTGATAATTCAACCTGTCATAGCGTTTGGCATCGGCAGAAGTTTTTGGATCAGCCGAATATACACCATCAACACTTGTGCCTTTTAACATCACATCACTGCCGGTTTCAGCCGCACGAAGGGCAGCAGCTGTATCGGTTGTAAAAAACGGGTTCCCGGTGCCGGCAGCGAAAATAACGATACGTTTTTTGTTGAGATGGCCAATGGCGCGCGGACAGGTATAGGGCTCACATACTGTCGGCATGGGTATAGCTGAAAGCACGCGGGCATTTCTGCCTTCGGCATGTAACGCGCTTTGCAAAGCCAGGGCATTCATGACGGTTGCCAGCATCCCCATATAATCGGCACTGGTTCGGTCCATTCCCTTGGCTGCAGCACTGAGCCCGCGAAAAATATTGCCGCCACCGATCACCAGACCAATCTCAACGCCAAGATCCGCCACTTCACCTATTTCAACAGCGATGCGCCGGGCGGTATTTGCGTCAACACCGTAATCTCTGTCGCCCATGAGAACTTCGCCCGAAACTTTGAGCAAAATGCGCTTATACGGTGCATCACCAACCATTTTATCGATATTCCTTTGGCATCTGTCGGACATTAAAAATCTGCGACAGGAAAACCTGCCGCAGATTATGTTACAAATCGACAAAAAGTATAGCGTTTTTTAGCTGATTCGCCTGAACCTTAGCCGCGTGTATAAAATCAGGAACCTGACGTTACCGCAGCAACCTCGGCAGCAAAGTCTTCTTCCTTTTTTTCAATACCTTCACCAAGGCTAAAGCGCACAAAACCGGTGATCTTAACCGGTGCGCCAACGGAAGCTTCAGCTGCCTTGACCGCCTGCTCGACAGTGCTTTCACCGTCAATGACAAAAGTCTGTGATAGCAAAACAACTTCCTGGTAGAATTTGCGGATGCGGCCTTCAATCATTTTTTCAATGATATTTTCAGGCTTGCCACTTTCGCGCGCCTGTTCACTCAGCACAGATTTTTCTTTCTCAATCACCGCAGGATCAAGATCTTCCGGCGATAAAGACAATGGCCCAACGGCCGCAATATGCATAGCAACCTGTTTGCCGAATTCCAGTAGCTTAGCTGTGTCACCAGTTGATTCCAAACCGACAAGCACACCAATTTTACCCAAACCAGGCGCGATCTGATTATGAACGTAAGCTGCAACAGCACCTTGCGAAACAGAGATGCCAGATACCCGGCGCAGGTTCATGTTTTCACCGATTGTGGCAACCATGGCGGTAATATAGTCGCCAACATTTTTGTCCGAACCCGGAAAAGTTGCATTGCTTAAAGCATCGAAATCGCTTCCGGCGGTTAAAGATAACCTGGTGATATCGGATACCATGGATTGAAAAGTCTCGTTGCGGGCAACGAAATCGGTTTCAGAATTCACTTCAACCACAACACCCTTGGTGCCATCGACGCTGACCCCGACCAGTCCTTCTGCCGCAATACGGTCAGCCTTCTTTGCTGCCTTGGCCAGTCCTTTGGTGCGCAGCCAATCCATTGCTGCTTCAATGTCGCCATTGTTTTCGCTCAATGCGGTTTTGCAATCCATCATGCCCACGCCGCTTTTCTCGCGGAGCTCTTTAACCATCGATGCGCTAATGTTTGCCATCGTCATTCCTTGCTGATTTAGGAGTGATCAAAGATCACTGCTGTGATTAAACCTAATTTCGTCAAGACGCCCGGTCTCAACCTTTCATCAGTGTACTGGCCTGTCCAAGCCAGTCATCACGTTCAATTCTGCCTTTAAAACTCAATGCATCATCAATAGCTGAAATTTCAGTAACCGACAGATTTGCAATTTGCTCGTAATGGTAAATTCCCATTTGGTTGAGTTTTTGCTCGAGCACAGGCCCAACCCCGGAAATTTTCTTAAGATCATCAGCTTCGCCATTGGGTGCTGACAGACCTTTTAAACCATCCGCAGAAGGTACGATGTCACTTTCTTCGGTGTTTACTTCCGCTTTGGCTTCTTCAACAACGGGTGCAGCTTCTTCAACTGGCACCAAAGCTGGCTCAACGATATCGACGGCTTCACCGAGATCAACACCATCCGATGCAGCTGACGTTGAGATACCATCAATCACTGCCCTGGCAATCAGGTCACAATATAGATTAACAGCACGACCGGCATCATCATTGCCCGGTATTGGATATGTGATCTGATCGGGATCGCAGTTGGTGTCAATGATGGCGACAATCGGAATGCCCAGTTTGCGGGCTTCCTTGATAGCAATCGATTCCTTGTTGGTATCAATCACAAACATGATGTCAGGCACGCCACCCATGTCCTTGATACCACCGAGCGCACGCTCGAGCCGGTCACGTTCACGGGTTAATTTGAGCAATTCCTTTTTGGTCATGCCCTGGCTTTCGCCTTCCAGCACCTCATCAAGATGACGCAACCGGGCGATAGACTTGGAAATCGTCGACCAGTTGGTCAATGTGCCACCAAGCCAACGGTGATTAATGTAATATTGTGCGCAGCTTTTAGCAGCAGCGGCAATTGGTTCGGATGCCTGGCGTTTGGTTCCGACAAACAATACCCGGCCACGATTAGCGACAATATCGCGAACAGTTACCAGGGCCTGATGCAAAAGCGGCACGGTTTCGGCAAGGTCAATAATATGAATGTTATTGCGGGCGCCGAAAATGTATCTCCCCATTTTGGGGTTCCAGCGATGAGTCTGATGTCCAAAATGAACACCGGCCTCGAGTAGTTGACGCATTGAAAAATCAGGCAAAGCCATGCCTTAAACTCCTTTTTTCCGGTTAAACCTCCGCAGAATTGGCTGGTCTTTCTCCAGCACCGGATGGAAATCATACTATGTGCCGCACATTAGCGGTGCATGATCCACGTATTCTGCGTGTGAATTTTCTTGACGCCTTATAGGCACATGTTCAGCGCAATACAAGCGCTTTATGACACTTGCGATGAAAGCCTGGCAGACCGTGGTCTAATTGCTGGCCAGTTGGGTCGTGGAAGTTGTCAAAACCACATCAACTGTTTCACCTTTCGCCACAGACACGCGTTTTACCAGGGCAATACCGCGCCGGGAACTTTGCCCCGAAGCATCGAGAACCTT